>CAZVBY010000038.1:0-15096 GCA_964625895.1 uncultured Thiobacillus sp. | reverse complement strand
GGGCCACGCTTCTGCGCTGCCCGCGAAGGCCGGCGGTACAAAGTGGTTTGCCGCCCTATATCCTGCAAAGCTCAGGCTCATGCGCCTTCCCATGAAATTCTTGGCCGGCCTGGTGAAATATCCGGGCTAGTGTCTTATTCGCCCGGCGAATTGAGCTTGCGCGCCGGAATGCCGCCCCAGACTTCTCCGGGGCCGATATGGGTGCCTTTTTTGACGACGGCACCCGTGGCGATGATGGCGTTGTCTTCGATGGTGACATCGGCCAGCACGGTCGAGCGCGCGCCGATCGTCACGCCGTGTCCCACCCGGATGGGGTACAGGGCGAGTCGCCGTCCCTCAATGACATGCGGAACGAGCAGGGCATGTTCGCCGATGAGGCAGTTGTCGCCCAACGTGATAAACGGCGCATCGTAGAGAATGCCGCCGCTATAGGTGTTTTCGCCGATGCGGGCGCCCAGCGCGCGATACAGCAGGCGCGTCATGGGAATGGGGAGCAGGCCGCTGCGCATGACGGGATTGAAGAAAATCAGATAAAACAGGGCATAGACGTGATAAACCGCTTCTTCGCGCGAGTCTTCGGCGATTTCGCCGGCGGGCAGGGGGAAGCGCTTGAGAAAAATGCGATAGATCAGCACGGCATAGGCCCAAGCCAATCCGAAGGCGGCAACAACGAGTGTGATGCCGCGAAAATCGCCCAGCGGCAGGCGACCCAGCAGCAACCAGGCGGTGAGGACGCCTGCGACGATGGCCAGCGTGGCGAGCAGGGCAAAAACCAGGATTCGCGCTCCGGTGATCTTGCGCATGGGGGGCTCCTCAATCAGATATTTCCGGGTGATATTTCCGGGTGATGTGATCGCATGCGCCCGATGGTAGGGCGCTGTCGCGTTTGGGGCAAGTGTTGGCGGCACCGGTTTTGCATCGCCGGTAGAGCCTCTGTTGCCTTCCGGCTTCTGCTGAAATGGGCGCTATAGCTGAGACAGTAAGGCGCGCGCTTCCTGCTGTTGAGGGAAGGCGTTGTTTTTGGACAGCAATTCTTCCAGCAACCTGCGTGCGCCGCTTTTGTCGCCATTGCGCGCCAGCGCGGCGGCGACATGAAATTTGATGGAGGGGTTGTCTGGCGCCAGCGCCAGCGCCTTGTTCAGTAATTCCAGTCCGCGCTGAACCTTGCCTTGTTCAAGGCTGATCCAGCCCAGCGTATCCAGAATAAATGCCGCCTCGGGCTGGAGTTTGTAGGCGCGCTCGGCATATTCCATGGCGCGCGGGTTTTTTTCCTTGTGATACAGCCAGGCCAGGTTATTGAGAAGCAGCGCGTTATTGGGTTCGCGCTTCAACAAAAACTGATATTGCTCGATGGCGGACTGATTTGCGCCGGCGGACATCAGGGACTGGGCGAAGTGCAGGCGGGCGAGCTTGTCATTCGGCTGTTCCTTCAGCCATTGCAACATGCGGGATTCGGCATTGGCGCGGGCGCCAGACAACACCAGCGCATCATGGAGCTTGATCAACAGCCCGCCGTTGCGATGCCGGGAAAAGGCGGATTCGTAGGCTTGCGCGGCTTGCGCGTAGCGTTTGGTGATCATCAGCGCATCGCCTTCCATGGCGGCGCCAAGGGGAGAGGCGGGCGCCAGTTTCTTGACCTGTTGGGCGATTTTGAGCGATTCGGCGGCCTTGCCGTCACGCGCTTCGACGGCGGCGAGCGCGATCAGGACTTCGATGTTGTCCGGCTTGATTTCAAGCGCGCGCTTGAGGGACTGCCGCGCGCCTGCCAGGTTGCCGCCGGATGCCTGGGCCGAGGCGAGGAAATAGTGGCTGGTGGCGGCGCCGGGCGCGCGCGCCGCGAGCCGCTTGAAGGTGGTCAGCGCGCCATCCTGATTGCCCAGGGCCAACTGGGCATTGCCCATGGCGGCCAGCGCGTCGGGGTTGTCATCCTCTGCGTTCAAGGCGGCCTGTGCGCTGGCCTGCGCCAGTTTTGGCTGGTTCTTGCCCAGATAGAATTGGGCGATCTGCACGTGTGGCCGGGCGAGCTTGGGGTGGGCCCTGGCGGCTTGATTCAGGAGCGCGAGGAATTCCTTTTCATTGCCTTCTGCGCGCAGAAGGCCGGCCAGTGCAAATATGATGGAAAGATCATTGGGTTTCTTTTCCAGCGCGCGTTGCAGGCGTTTTTTCGCCATGGAAGGGTTCTTGTCGTGCAAATCCAGTTGCGCGAGATTGATCGCCGAACTGGCCAGCGAAGGGTCGAGCGCCAGGGCGCGCTCAAAGCTCAAGCGGGCGTTGGCGGGGTCATTTTTTCCAACATAAGCGACCCCGCGGAGTTCGTGAACAAAGGGATCCTCCTTGGCGAGTTTTTTCTCCAGGGTGCCCAAAGTCTCCAGCGCCTTGTCATACTGCCTTTCCTGCAGGTAAACCACGGCCAGCGAGACATCGGCGTGTATCTGCCTGGGATCGGCGCTGATGTTGGATTGCAGTTCTTCGACCCCCTTCTGCTTGTCGCCCGATGCGAAAAGGCTCAGGCCCAGTTGGGTTTGCAGCTTGAGATTGCCCGGATCGATGGCCGCCGCTTTCTCGAATTGCCGGGCGGCCGCCGCGGGATCGTTGCTTTTGAGGCTGGCCTCCCCGGCAAGAATGTAGAGTTGCGCGTCATCCTTGCTGCGGTTGAGCATGGGTTTGAGCAGTTCCATTGCCAGGTCGGCCCGTCCTGTCTTGAGATAAGCCGCCGCCAGCAGTTTGTGCATCAAGGCATCGCCGGGGACTTTTTGCAGGTATTGGCGAAGGCTTTGAATGGCCTGTTCGTGGGCGTTCAGGTTGTAGTGCAGGATGCCCGCCAGCCGCATAGCTGGCGCGTAGCCGGGGTTGGCTTTCAGCGCCTTCTGCACGGCCTCCATGGCCTGGGCGTATTTGCCGGTGCTGTACAACAGGGCGCCCTGAAGGTAGTGAAGCAGGTAATGTTCCGGCGCGATCTGGCTGATCTTTTTCAGATCGACCTCGGCCTTTTCGGGCTGGCTCCGGGAGATGAAAAGCAGCGTCCGGCTGACCAGCGCCGCGTTGTGGTCAGGCTGGATTTTCAATGCCTGGCCGTAAGCGTTTTCGGCTTCCTGCGCGTTGTCGCCATGACGGGCCAGATCACCCAGCATGACCCAGGTGTCTGCATTTCGCGGATCGACCTTGATGGCGTCATCCAACTGTTGCCTGGCGGCGGCAGGGTCATTCTTGAACAGGGCGCATTTCGCCATTCCCCAATATCCGGGCACATGGCTGCTGTTGGCCTCGATGGATTTGCGGTACAAATCGCAAGCTTCGTCAAGTTTGCGCAGGCCCAGCTTGGCATCGCCCTGCAATTGCAAAATCTGCGCGAGATTGGCGGGACTGGTTTGTTCTCCAGGCTGCACCTCGGCCAGTACCCGCTTGTACTCGCCCATCAGTACCAGCGCCTTGCCAAGTTGCGGTTTGACAGATTCGCTGTTGACGCCCAGTTTGGTTGCCTGGGTCAGTTCTTTTTCGGCCTCCGCGCCCATGCCGGCTTTCAGGTAAATCTGGCCAAGCAGCAGCCTTGCCTGCGCATTGTCGGGATTTTTCTGGATGGCGTTTTTCAGTTCGACAATACTGCTGTTGAGATTGCCTTTGTCCTCGAAATCCTTGGCGCGCTGAATGTGTTCCTGGTCGGTGAGACTGACGGATTTTTCGCATCCGGCGAGGCTAGTCAAGCCAGTGAATGCCAGGATCAGGGCAAGAGAAAGCGGGCGGTAATTCATGATCTCAACTTTCAAACGGTGTCAGAAATGCACGACAAACATGGACTAGTGTGGATTGGCGCCGAGGCTGGCGAGCAAGGCCCGTGCATCCTTTTCCGCCGGGAAGGCATTGCCCGAGGCGAGCAGCCGCCTTAATTCATTGGCGGCACGGGTTGGATCGCCGCTGGCGGCCAGGCTGGCGGCATAGTGGTAATGGATGTCGCCATTATCGGGGGCCTTGGACAGTGCTTTTCGCAGATGGGGAATGCCCATTGCCGGCTGACCGGCTTGCGTCAGCGCCCAGCCCAGCGTGTCCAGCACGGCGGGGTTGTCGGGCTGGAGTTTGTACGCCTGTTCGGCATAGGCGATTGCCCGGGCATCCTTTTGTTGCGCCAGCGAGAAAGCCAGGTTGTTGAGGATGGCAAGCTGGTTGGGCAACTTCTGGTTGAGATAGAGATAGTGTTCGGTCGCTTCCTTGTAGCGCCCGCTGCGGATGGCCGATTCGGCAAAAGTCAGGCGTACGGCGTGATCTTCCGGATGGTTTTTGAGCCAGTCGGCGAGGCGTTTTTCGGCCTCGGGAGTCTGCCCTGCCGCAGTGAGCGCCAGAGACAATTTGATGAGCGAGGCATTGCCAGGCTTGAGCTTGTGCGCCTGTTCATAGACGGAGGCGGCCGCAGAGGGGTTTTTGCGCGCCATGTGGATATCGCCTTCGAGCAGACGGCCGAGCGGCTCGCTTGGCGATTCGCGCTTGAGAATCTCGGCCTGCTGGAGCGCTTCATCCGGCAGGCCGGATTTCAGCAACACCTGGGCCAGATCCAACCGCGCCTGGGTGTGCTGGCGATTCAGTTCGAGCACCCTGACGAGGCTCTTGCGTGCGGCGACAAACTCGTTCAAGGCCATTTGGCTTTGCGCCAGCTTGTAGTGCATGGCCGGTGAATCGGGCGCCCGTTCGACCAGCTTGCTGAAGGAATCCTTGGCGTTCTGTTTTTCGCCAGCGGCCAGTTGAACGTTGCCCAGCAGTTCCAGTGCGGCCTGGTTGCCAGGGTTGGCGCTGTAGGCCTCGCGCGCCAGCGCCAGCGCCTTGGCGGGTTCATTTTTGCGCAAGAAATGCTGCGCCAGCAGGCTGCGTGGCTGGATGGCGTTGGGTTGAGCTTGAGCGGCTTTGTTCAGCCAGCCAAGATAGGCGGGTTCATTGTTTGCGCGGGCTTCGGTTTCGGCCAGCGCGAGCATGGCGTTGAGATTTTTCGGGTCGGTCTTGAGCAGGGTTTCATAGCGGGCTTTGGCCGCCTGCGGTTTGCCTTCCTTGATGTCGAGCTGGGCCAGATTGACGGCGGCGGGAAAGTAGTCGGGCTTGATTTTCAGCGCCTGTTCGAACTGCTTGCGGGCGCCGATCAAGTCATTTTTACCCAGCAGCGCCGCGCCGCGGAAGTTGTAAGGCTGGGGGGTGCCCGGCATTTTCTTTTCCAGCCGGTCGATGGCGGCCAGCGCCTGGTCGAATTGCCGGTTCTTCAGCAGATTCAGGACCATCAGGGTATCCGGACGGGCATTGCCGGGATCCAGTTCAGAGCCGGCCTTGAGGTCGGCCATGGCCTGGGCATCGCCTTGCGCCAGGCGCGCGAGGCCCAGTTCGGTGCGGATGGCGGCGCTGTCGGGATTGATTTCGGCGGCCTTGGCGAAATACTGCTCGGCCTGCGGGAAATTCCTTTTCGCCAGGGCAATTTCACCCGCCACGATCAGGGTCGCGGCGTCTTCACTTTCCAGCGGGTTGAGTGGCTTGAGGGTGCTCTCGGCTTCATTGACCTGGCCGCGCTTGAGCAAGGCGGCCGCCAGCAGTCTGCGCGGGTAGGGTTGGTTGGGCCCTGCGGCGAGCGCCTTCTTGAGATGCGTTTCGGCGGTTTCCAGCGAGCCAAGGGCATATTCCACCGCGCCAGCGAGTAGCACCGCGGGGATATAGTCGGGAGCCGCCTTGAGCACGAAGGCCAAGTCTTCACGGGCCTGTTCGGCCTGGTTGCTGCGGAAGGCGATCAGGGCGCGAATGTGGCGGGCCATCAGGTGATTGGGCGACTGCTTGAGCACGGCCTCGACTTCCTTGCGCGCCTCGTCGAGTTTGTTCACGCGGATGGCTTCGCTGGCAAGCGCCAGCCGGGCGGCGGTGTGGTGGGGATCCTTGGCGACGATGGCGCGATAGAGTTCGACGGCTTCCGCCGGTTTGCCGGTGACCCGCAGGATATCGGCTTTCAACAGGGCGTAATCCCCTTCCTTCGGATTTAACCGAATGGCTTGTTCCAGGCTGGCCAGCGCCTGATCCGGCTTGCGATCGAACAGGTCGAGTCTGGCTTGGGCAAAGTGCAGTTCCGGCTCGGCGGGCGCTGCTTCCAAAGCGTCTTTCAGCGTCTTGCGGGCATCCTCCGGCTGACGCAGGCCGAGTTGGGCCTGCGCGCGCGCGGCCTCCTGCTTGGCCCGTGCCGGGCCGGTTTCGGGCAGCGGGAGCTCATCGAGGATGCGCTGGTATTCCTGCATGCCCAGCAGGGAGCGGGCGATCAGCGGATTGATTTCCTCGGCTTTCTGGCCCAGTCCGCGAGCGCGGGTCAATTCCTTTTCCGCGGCCGCGTATTCGCCGCGCGCCAGATAGAGCTTGCCCAGCAACAAACGCGCTTCGCTGTGGTTTTCATCCGCCTGGATCGCGCTTTTCAACTGGATGAGGGCGGCATTGGTCTCGCCTTTGGCCTGGGCGGATTTCGCCTGCTCAACCAGCGCCTTGGCGTCTTCGCCGCCGCAACCAGCCAGGGCCAGCAACAGGCTCAGTGTGAGAAAGTTGAGAGGAGAAGAGGTGTAACGTAAGTGGCGATCAGACATGGAATACTCTCGAAATTCGGCAGGTGCGCGGGCAGTTCAGCGTGAAAGCATACAACAGTCGCCTACTTTAGTCCCAGGCGGGCCATCAGGTCATACAAGGTTGGTCGACTGACGCCGAGCAGTTCTGCCGTCTGTGCGACATTGCCGCCCGTGCGGGAAAGCGCGCGGGCGATGGCCTGACGTTCGGCATGATCGCGTATCTGACGCAGGTTCAAGGGATCTTCCGCGGTTTTCAGGTTGAGATCCTCGGCGTTGACCATGGGGCCATCAGCCATGATGACGGCGCGTTTGATCAGATTCTCCATTTCGCGCACGTTGCCGGGCCAGGCATGGGTGTCGAGCGCTTTCAGCGCGTCGGGGGTGAAACCTTTGAGATTGCGGTTCTGCTCCCGCGCATGGCGTTCAAGAAACGCCTGCGCGAGCAACACGGCGTCGCCGTGGCGTTCGCGCAGCGGCGGGATGGTGATGGTGATTTCCGTCAGGCGGTAATACAGGTCTTCACGGAAACGGCCGTCGCGGATCATGGCTTCCAGTTTCTGGTGCGTGGCGCAGACCACGCGCACGTCAACCGGAATTTCGCTGCGGCCGCCCAGTCGTTCGATGACGCGCTCTTGCAGGAAGCGCAGCAGCTTGGCTTGCAGCGGCAGGGGCAGGTCGCCGATTTCGTCGAGAAACAGGGTGCCCTGGTGCGCGGTTTCGATCTTGCCTGGCGTGGTTTTCGCGGCGCCGGTGAAAGCGCCTTTTTCGTAACCAAACAGTTCCGATTCCAGCAGATTTTCCGGAATGGCGGCGCAGTTGATGGCGACGAAACGTTTGTCCACCCGCGGGGAGAGCGTGTGCACGGCGCGAGCCAGCACCTCTTTGCCGGTGCCCGATTCGCCGAGCAGCAGGACGGTTGCGTTGGATGGCGCGACTTTTTCCACCATGCGGCAGACTTTGAGCATCGATTCGTCGCTGGTGATCAGGCCAGCCAGTGGCGAAGCGCTGGCGTGGTTGCGCAGGCGCAGGTTCTCGATTTCCAGGCTGTGGACATGGAAGGCGCGGCCGACCAGGATGGACAACACCTCGGGGTCGAATGGTTTCTGGAAGAAGTCATAGGCGCCCATGCCGATGGCCTTGACGGCATTGGCGCGATCAAGGTTGCCGGTGACGACGATGATTTTCGTGGCGGGCGACAGGGCGAGGATTTGCTCAAGGGCGGCCAGTCCTTCGGTGGCGCCATCGGGGTCCGGTGGCAGGCCAAGGTCAAGCAGCACCACCGCCGGTTCATGACGGCGTATTTGTGCAATGGCTTCTTCGCGCGTGGCGGCCAGCAGAACCTCATAGTTGTCCAGACTCCATTTAATCTGTTTTTGCAGGCCGGGGTCGTCCTCGACGACCAGGAGTGCGGGTTTGTCTTCGCTCATGCGGCGGCTCCCATGTCTTGCTGTATTGGTTTTGTCGTGATCTGCTTCGCTTCGGGCAGCAGGATGCGGAAGCGTGTGCCCGTGCCTGGTGCGCTGTCCACCTCGACCTGTCCGCCGAGGCTGTGGATGTATTGGCGGCATTCATATGCGCCAATGCCCATGCCGGCGCCTTTTGTGGAATCAAACGGACGGAATAGACGGTCACGCACGAACTCCGCGCTCATGCCGGCGCCGTTGTCGGCGATTTCCAGCAAATGGCCTTTGTCATTCGCGGCAAGATGCATGGAAACCCGGCCATCTTCAGGCGTGGCTTCCAGTGCATTTTGCAGCACGTGTCCGATGACGCGCGATAGTTGCGCGGCATCGGCTCGCACCCAGGCCGGCTGCTGATCGATTTGCAGCACCGGTTTCAGCTTGAAAGCATGTTTGGAGGCGATGATGTCGGGTAATAGTCCGGCAAGATCGACATCGCCGTTTTCAGCCTGCGCGTTCGCACGTCGCAGTTGCGCCAGCACCTTGTTCATGCGCGCCACCGAACTTTCTACCGTGGCCAGCATGTCTTCCTGGAATTCCGGGTTGTGCTTGTGCCTGGCCGCGTTGGCCAGCAACAGGGAGAGTTGGGCAACCAGGTTTTTCAGATCGTGGATCACAAACGTGGTGGTGCGGTTGAAGGATTCAAACTGGCGGGCCACGACCAGCGCGTTGTGCGCCTGCATTTGCGCCAGATGGATGGCGGCCTGGCGGGACGCGGTTTTCAGCAGGTCGCTGACTTCCCAGTTGAAGGCGATGTTGCCAAGGGAGTGTTTGAGCACGACGAAGCCGAGCAGGTCGTCATGCAGGATGAGGGGAACGATGAGCCAGGCATCGCCATGCGTGGCGATCCATTCGGGCAGTTCCAGATTGTCATAGCGCTGCGGGCTGACGCGGTATTCATCCAGATTGATGACCCATTGCTGGTTTTTCAGCCAGACAGCAAACGGCGACTCGGCGGCGACCTCGCCCTGGATGGCGGACATGTTCCAGTAAGCCGCGCGCCGGTAGCCGCCATCGGGCTCCTTCAACCAGATTGCGCCGCCCGGGCTTTCCACCAGGCCGGCCAGTGCTTCGGCCGCGCGTTCGCAAAGCCGCTCGCCGGGCTGTCCTTCGGAGAGCAGGCGGGTGAATTTCAGCCATTCCTCGCGGTAGTCGTAGTGCAGGGAAAAGAAGTGCTTGTTGAGGAATACCCGGAGCCGCGCGCGCAAAGTGCCCGAAAACAACACCACAGCCAGCAGCATCAGCGCCGAGAACAGAAAAACGGTTTGCAGGACGTTGCCCCATTCGCCGCCCTTGGCGCGCAGGTAATAACCGGCGGCGGCCATGATGAGCAAATACAGGCCGGCGCCAATCAGTGTGGTGCCGTGAAAAACCATGCGCCGTGACAGCGCGATCGAGGCGGCCTTGGTTTCCTGTCTGGATGCAGCCAGCGCCAGCAAGGGCACAATGAGCACCGCCACGAAGCCGCGCGCCTGCCAGGTTTCCGCATCCACACCGCCGAACAGCACGAGATGGGTGTAGAGGTAAAAGTCGAACACGAACAACGCGCCGAGTCCCAGACAAAGGAATTTCAGCCCCCAGCGCTCCTCCGCGCGCGCGCCGCGGTAGACCTGTTCGACCAGGATGAGACCGATCAGCGCCATGAGCAGCCAGCCGGTGTGACGAAGCGCGGGCAGCAGCCGGGGGAGCGTGTCGGAGAAAGCAGTGATGGCGAGGTCCGCCGTTAGCGCCAGCGGCAGGGCAAGGCTGGCGGCGAACAGCAGGTGGAGAAATCCGGGCCGTTTGCTGTCGGCGGGGCGACGGCTGTCGAGCAATTGCAACAACAATCCCAGCCAGGCGGTGTTGCGCAACAATTCCATCAGCAGGCCCGGCAGGCCGGGTGCGCGTGCGTAAGCTGCCTCGATGGACGACAGCGCGGCCCATCCGGCGGTGAGGAAAGCCGCGGCAGTAAAAAACTTGCGGTGGCGCCAGCCGCGCCATTGCCGAAGGCCCGCCAGCGCCAGCAGCAGAAAAGCCAGCGCGGCCAGGCCGTAACCCAGGGCGGCAAGTGGTGGCATCAGCGTGCGCCCTTGCCCCAGAGCACAACCTGAACGGTTTGGGTGAGGATCATCAAATCCAGAAAGAGGCTGTGGTTCTTGACGTAATACAGGTCATATTGCAGTTTTTCCAGCGATTCCTCGATGCTGGCCCCGTAAGGGTAGCGCACTTGCGCCCAGCCGGTAATGCCAGGTTTGACGGTGTGCCTGACGCCGTAATAGGGAATCTGCTTGTTGAGGTCGGTGACAAAGTAGGGGCGCTCCGGCCGCGGGCCGACGAAACTCATCTCGCCCATGAAAACGTTGAAGATCTGCGGCAGTTCGTCAATGCGTGTGCGACGGATGAAGCGGCCGATACGCGTGATGCGGGCATCGTTCTTTTTTGCCCACTGCGGCCGGCCATCCTTTTCGGCATCGGCGCTCATGCTGCGGAACTTGAAAATCGAGAAGGGCCGGCCGTGCTGGCCGACACGTTCCTGGCGATAAAACACGGGGCCATGGCTTTCCAGCTTGATGGCCAGCGCTGCGATCAACATGATGGGCGAGGTGATGGCGAGCAGGAACAGACTGACCACCAAATCGAACACCCGCTTGACGGTATCGCGCAACATGCCCTGGTTAAAACCCT
Source organism: uncultured Thiobacillus sp. (assembly GCA_964625895.1). Classification (GTDB taxonomy): domain Bacteria; phylum Pseudomonadota; class Gammaproteobacteria; order Burkholderiales; family Thiobacillaceae; genus UBA6918. The sequence goes on along the minus strand of CAZVBY010000038.1, from coordinate 4,409 downwards.
CGCCGAGGATCATCCAGCTCGCATTCATCGAGTCGAGCTGCAAATGCCCGCTTTCGCGCTCGAAAAATGTCGACAGTTCCGTAATGCGAATGCCGCGCAGTTTGCAATCCAGCAATTCCGCCACCGGCATGCCGCCGCCACGTCGGTCACGCACCGCCAGCAGGATTTCGTCAACCTGCAGACGGGAGGCAAGCTCATGCAGCGGCGCGTCGGACTGCAATATGCGTTCATGGGAAACGAAATGATGTGTGCCGCCTGCCGGCAGGAAACCCACCACCCGTATGCCGCAGGCCGGCCCTCTCTTCGTCAGGACTTCCTCTACCTTGGCCGCGCGGCTGCCGGTGCCCAGGACCAACACGCGGGATTTGAGGGCGGACAAGTTGGTCCAGTGCAAAAAGCCCAAACGTGCGGTCAGGATGCCGGCGAGCGCGACGCCAAAGCCGAGCAGAAACGCGCCGCGCCCCAAGGCGAGATCCGGCAGGAAATAAAACAGTTGGCCCATTACCATGAGGCCGGCGCCGAAGGCGAGGCCCAGCCGCAACAGCAGACTTTTCAGGTTCCAGCGCCATTCGATGTCATAAAGGCCGAATGCCGCCATCAGCAGCAGCATGATGAGCGAGAACGAGAGCGCCGCTGGCAGCAGCGATGCGGCATCGTGCAGCAATGGCTTCTCGTCCAGAAAACGGATGCCGGCGCCAAGATAGATGGCGCCGCCGAGGAGGAACGCCTCGCTCAATACCAGCAGCAACAGGCTGGCGGGGATGTAATGGCGGAAAAAACGGATCATTTCCTGATGAAAAAAATCGGATACGGACAGTGTTTCAGCAGTAATTGTGCCAGCAGGTCGGTGAGATCAAGCGCGGCGGAACCCTGTTTGGCATGACAACCGTCTCGGCCGGGCCGCAGTGGGTGGCGTAATTTCGGCAACGTTGTCGGGATGCGCGCAGTGATCGACGGGAAACTCATGAACCAGGATTATCCATTAGTCACCCGCCAGGATTTGATTGCCTTTGCGCTGAAAGCCCGCAGGAGGTTCGGCACAATTTTGATGGATCAAGGGCAAGCCGCTTTTCGGGATTATCCTAGAAACCTCAGTTGGGCGCACCTGATGGTGCGTTTAGACGGGTGACTGGCGCGAAGCGACGACGACGCGGGCTAATGCCCGCAAGGAGGAGCGACCCGTCCGCCGTCCATGCACTCCTGTTTGGGCGGACTGCCAGGCACCCGGCTGAGCGTGCCAGCGGGTGTGTAGCGCTCTCACCCAACCGATGATCGTTGTCGAAGGCAGGAAACTCAATATTCATAGGATTCTTCCAAGAGCAACAAGCGGTCAACTGCGGTTTTTAGGATTATTGGTTTCAGATCAAGGATCCTGTGTCAGAAGGCTCAACGCCTGCGGCAGGCGCACGCGCAGCGGATTGCCATCCGCCTGGTTGCGGCGCATCTGGCGTAGTTCGTTAGGAGGATAAACCGTCAACAGGATGACGGCGCGCGGATCGTCTATTGAATAATGCGGATAGAGGTGGTTGTCCTGGCGCTGCTCGCTGCGTTGATACGCTTGCTTGCGGTTCATTAGAAAAAATTCCAGTTCCTTGTCGCTGTCGGTAAACAGTTGCAGATTGATTTCCGAATGCCGGCCAGCAGTGCCGTTCAGTACCGAGCCCGTTAAATGCGGGTCGAAATCTTTCAGCAAGGTCATGTATTCAATGGCGATTTGCCGCAACAATGCGAGTCGTTGGCGTTGTTCCTGATTTTGGTAGAGCGACTGGTAACTGCGCAGTGCGTCTTCGATTTCGCGGTTATCGGGAAGGTTGCGGCTGTCGGCTGCGCCGATCTGGCGCGCCGCCTTGCGTTTGGCGAATCCATAATCGATCCCGCCATCCTCCGCGATGAGTCGCGCCGCTTCATGCGCGATGCGCCGCCGCATGTCATTGGTTTTCATATGGCGGTTCCGCTCATCGGGGTTTCTTCGAGAATCGGGGTGTCATTTTCTTCCGTGCCAGGCGCGGCGGGCGCATTCTCCTGGTAAAAATACTCGGTCACGCCTTCTTGTTCCGCCGCCGCCGCTCTCCCGGTGGAGGGATCAATCTTGATGGTGACGATGCCAGAGGGCATGGCGAACCCTTTTTGCGGCACGCCGGCCAGTGCGCGGCCCATGAAATCGATCCAGATCGGCAGGGCGGCTTGCCCGCCGGTTTCGCCTTCGCCAAGTGACTTCGGCTGATCAAAGCCGATCCAGGCCACGGCGGTGAGTTCAGGGCTGTAGCCGGCAAACCAGCCATCGCGCTGATCGTTGGTGGTGCCGGTCTTGCCGGCAATATCCATGCGGCCAAGCCGGTTGGCGCTGGCAGCCGTGCCCCGCCGTATGACATCCTGCATCATGCTGGTCATGAGAAAGGCGTTGCGCGGATCGATGACACGCGCTGCGCCACTGGAAACGGTTTGGGGCCGGCTTTGCATGATCAGGTTGCCCTGGCCGTCATAGACCTTGTCAATCAGGTAGGGGTTGACGCGATAACCGCCGTTGGCGAATACCGCATAGGCGCTTGCCATCTGCAAGGGGGTGACGGAGCCCGCGCCCAGCGCCATCGTCAGATAGGGTGGGTGGCGCGAGGGGTCGAAACCGAATTTGCGGATGTAATCCCGCGCGTAATAAGGGCCGATACCCTGCAGGACGCGGATGGAAACCAGATTGAGCGATTTGGTTAACGCCGTGCGCATGCGCACGGGACCGGAGTAACTGCCGTCATAGTTCTTGGGTTCCCAGGGCGTCCCGCCCGCTTCGTCAGCGGACAGACTGAGCGGGGAGTTATCGATAAAGCGTGCCGTCGTGTAGCCTTTTTCCAGCGCGGCGGAATAGACAAAGGGCTTGAAACTGGAACCTGGCTGCCGCCAGGCCTGACTGGCGTGATTGAATTTGTTGCGGTTGTAGTCAAAGCCGCCGACCAGCGCGGTGATGGCGCCGCTGGCCGGGTGGACGGCAACCAGCGCCGCTTCAACCTCCGGCAGTTGGCTGATTTTCCAGTCACCTTCACGGTTTTGTGTAACCCGCACGAGTGCGCCGGGCGACAGACGCTTGCGGGAGGCGGATTTGCCTTCCAGCCACGCGCTGGCGAGTTTTAACCCGGCTGGCGGGATGCTGATTTCCTTGCCATTCGCCAGGATGGCCTCGACCTTTTTCGGGCTGACAGACAGGAGAATGGCTGGCTGCAGGGCGTTGACCGCCTCCACGCTCTTGAGCGAATCCTGCGCGAAACGGGCGCGTTCCGAAGCATCGCCGGGCAGGCGTAACTGTTTTTCCGGTCCTCGGTAGCCGTGGCGGTGGTCGTAGTCCAGCACGCCTCGCCACAATGCCTGATTGGCTGCTTCCTGATGCGCGCGGCGAATGGTGGTGATGACCTTGTAACCCGTGCTGTAGAGGGCGTCCTCGCCGTATTGCTGAACCAGTGTCTGACGCACCATTTCCGCGGCATAGTCGGCGGGTACGTCGACCACACGCTTTTCCCTGCGGATGACAAGTTTTTCCTTCAGCGCTTGTTGATACTCGCCTTCGGTAATGAATTTCAGCGTTTTCATCCGGCCCAGCACATAGCGCTGGCGGGCGGTCGCCCGCTGCGGGTTGACCACGGGATTGTAGAGTGAAGGGCCCTTGGGCAGGCCGGCGAGCATGGCGGTTTCGGCCAGGCCAAGATCCTTCAGCCCCTTGCCGAAATACGTGCGCGCGGCCGCCTCAAATCCGTAAGCGCGCTGGCCAAGAAAGATTTGATTGATGTAAAGCTCCAGTATCTTGTCTTTGGACAGGTTGTGTTCGATCTTGATTGCCAGCATTGCCTCGGAAAGCTTGCGAGTAAGCGTTCGCTCCCGGGTCAGGAAAAAGTTGCGGGCGACCTGCATGGTGATGGTGCTGGCGCCCTGTGAAGCGCCGCCCGAGACGATGTTGGCGCCGGCGGCACGCAAAACGCCCAGCGTGTCGACGCCGCCGTGTTCATAAAAGCGTTCATCCTCGGCGGCGATGATGGCCTGTTTCATGACTCGCGGCACCTGATCGATGGAAATGAACGCGCGCCGCTCTTCGCCGTACTCCGCCAACAGTGCGCCATCAGACGAATAGATGCGCAAGGGAATCTTGGGCTTGTAGTCCCGCAGGCTCTCGATGGAGGGCAAATTGGGATAAATCAGCGCGGCGGCCAGCCCGCCCAGGGCCGTGCCGACGATGCCAAGGCCCAGCAACAGGGCGAGCGCGTAATGCCACCATTTAGAAAACATGCAGTGAACGTCCTTTAAAAAATTTCATGCCGATTTTCGTTTCAACGGAAAAGTCCAAATAAGTGCTTACGGCGCAAGCCCATGAAAATTCGCGTATTCAATGACTTGCCTCATTGAACCCGGATAATCCATCAGGCGGCCCT
>CAZVBY010000037.1:4331-15174 GCA_964625895.1 uncultured Thiobacillus sp. | reverse complement strand
GGTGAAATCAATCAGTTTACTCTAAATTCTGACATTATTCAGAATCAGCACCCCTAACCCCAGGGCGACCGCATTTGACTTTTTAAATCACTTTAAAATCAATAGATTGATTACTTTTAAGACATAGGCGCATTAATTATATCTCATTGATTAATAAGAGTTTAAAATTTATATGCGCTCACCCTGCCCCTAACCCGTGCCCTTCGCGCTAACGACAAACAGCGTGGACAAGTCGTGACATTCGTTATTGCCATGTGACACCCAACATTCCTAATGGTTAGCCCAATAAAAAAGCAACCAAAGCGAGGCTAAGGTTGCCAAGGGACAAGCTGGAGGGGGGAATAACTTGTCCTACAAGAGTCTCTTACGATGAAATAGATGGTAGATAGTAACGTAAAACAATCAGCATGAAGTAAATTTGTCACTATCTGTAACGGATTTTAAGGGATAGATGCAACTTTTTCAGGCAGAACTCCATTCAGTTGCTCAGCTTCCAGTGCTGCTACCATGCCATCCACCACCCCCTTCAGCCGCAACGCCTGCTCAAGCCCTGCCCTATCACGGGTAATATCCACACTGCCATACAGTGACACCCGGTCAAGGCGATTCTCAATGTTCAGGTCGTGATTCTCGCCCTTGAAGATCATAACCTCAGATTCGTTCTGAAAATAATCCATCGAGTCGTCTTTAAGCTGGCAGCCAGCCAGAAAAGCAGCGGCAGTAATCGCCACCCGTGCAAGCGTAGTGTGTGGTTTCATTTTTATAATTCGTTGGGAAAGTTGCCATTATAGACGGATTTCACAGCATCCTTGCAAATCAGCCGCAATATATGAATAAATACGGATAAATTTATGGATACGGACACCCACCATGCAAGCCATCAAGCCAGAGATCACCCCTGAAATCCTCATCCTCATTGGTGAAATCGACGAGTTCAAAGGCGGTTGGCGTGCTTACCAGAACCTAGCGCCGGAACGGCTGGAAGCCCTGCGCCGCGTGGCAACGGTGGAAAGTGTCGCCTCCTCCACCCGTATTGAAGGCGTGAAGCTGACTGACCGTGAAGTGGAACACCTGCTGCAAAATCTGGAGCAACGCCAGTTCAGCACCCGCGATGAACAAGAGGTGGCAGGTTACGCCGAAGTCATGCAACTGCTGTTTGAGTCGTACACCAGCATTCCCCTGACCGAAAACCACATTAAACAGCTTCACACCCTGCTGCTGAAATACAGCGACAAGGACGAACGCCACCGGGGGGCTTACAAAATCCTCTCCAACAGCGTGGCGGCTTTCGGCGCGGACGGTAAGGAAATCGGCATCATTTTTGAAACGTCCACGCCGTTTGAAACCCCGCTGCAAATGCAGAAACTGGTGGAATGGACGAACCAAGCTCTGCTTGAGCGTTTCCTACATCCGTTGGTGGTGGTGGCGGTGTTTGTGGTGCGCTTTCTGGCAATCCATCCCTTCCAAGACGGTAACGGCAGGTTATCGCGCATCCTCACCACCCTGCTGCTGTTGAAAGCAGGCTACGTGTATGTGCCTTACAGCTCCTTGGAAAGCGTGGTGGAAGCCAACAAAGAAGGCTATTACCTCGCACTGCGCCGCACCCAAGCCACACTGAAAAGCGATGTACCAGAATGGGGGCATTGGCTGCTGTTTTTCTTACGTTCTATGAAAAAGCAGAAAGATAACCTGCTGAAAAAAGTCGAGCGCGAACGCCATTTCCTGCAAGCCCTGCCCCAACTCTCGGCGGACATTCTGGAACTGGCACGCGAAAACGGCAGGATCACCACCGGGGAAATCTTGTTAGCGACCCAAGCCAACCGCGCCACTATCAGGAAGAGGCTGGAAGAGTTGGTACGTAGCCAGTTGCTGCAACAACACGGGCAAGGTAAGGGTACTTGGTATTCCCTGCTTTCCTGAACGCCAAAAGCAAAACCCCAACGTTTCCGCTGGGGTTCAACACAATATTTACAATAAATTCAGAATCTAACGAGACCAGATTGTAAGTGAATCCTAACGCGCCTTTGCCGCGAATTCAGGAAAAGCCGACAAGCTGTAAGCCCAGCCAAATCAATCAAACATATCCATGAACCAGTACGCCAATAGTAAAATGATGGCAGACACGCCAAGCAGCAACAGGTAGTTGCCCAGATAATCCAGCGCTTTGTTGAACATAACCGCTTCGTCAGTTTTAACCTGCTTCCGCTTACGCTTCTGCCGTGGTTTTTCTGTAGATTGTGACGGTTTCGCCACTGGTTTCTTCGGCTTTGTCGTTGGTTTTCTGGGTGCGGTTACTAATGGTTTCACCGATTGCTTAACCCTTTGAGTCATTGACTAAAATGCGCTTCCAGCAAAGCACGGATCTCATCCGCCATCTTCGTGCCACGGTTAGCACAGGCTGCTTTAATCTTTCGGTGCAACTCTTCCGACACATCCAGCGTCAAGCGTTTCATTTTGATTTCTGGCACTGGGTCAAGCTCAGGAACGGTACGGCTCACTACCCAATCATCAGGACTAGCAGCACTGGATGTTTGTGGTTTGCTACCGAATGTTACTTTTTTCCCTGTCATGCAACATATCCTTTCAATTCATCCAACATTGCTTTTACTTCTGTTTCAGCAGTACCACCGGGATCAGCTTCACCCACGGATAAACCCCGCGCTGCTGCTTCAGCGAAGATCACGCGCTGGGTAAGTGTTGCCTGCATCACCGGCATCGGATAGGTTGAAAGCGCTTCTCGCACGTCTCGACCTATCGCCGTATTTGCGATTTTACGATTAATTACAAAAACACATTTAAGTTTTTCTTTAAAAACCTTGGCTTCTGCAACCAGCTTAACCACTTCATCCGCTGCCCACACGTCATAGGGCGACGGCTGCACCGGCACTAGCACCACATCCGCCGCCATGATGCAGGAACGCGCCAGATCGGTTACACGCGGTGGCCCGTCAATGATAATGTCATCATAGCCATAACCTACCGTACCGATTTCCTTGTGTACGGTGGGGCGTGGTAAACCGACTACAGAGAATAATGGTTCACCCTCCCGCGCCGCCGCCCAGTCCAATGCGCTGCCTTGCGGGTCAGCATCAATCAGCAACACCCGCCGCCCTTGGTGCGCCAGTGCCGCAGCCAGATTCACCGACAAGGTAGTTTTACCCACCCCGCCCTTTTGGTTCAGAACGCCAACAATCATGTTCATACCTCACACATTTGTAAAAACACAGAAATGTACATTTACAGAATGTAGTCTTGATGACACGCCAAAGCAAAATAAAACGTTGTTTTACTTAAAAAACACAAAAACAGAAATGTATTTTTAATGAAATGCAGAAATACGTTTTTACGATTAATAGTAAAAACGGCAGCTAAACGCTGCCATTCTTCACACGGACTTAAGCCCCCTGCCCCGTCCATTCGTACTTGCGGCGCATCCCGCTAACCCAGTTCGGGACTTCACGTACAAACCCATCAGCTTGCGCATCCGCGAGATACGACTCTGCCAACAACTGCGCTTGCTTGCCTTTGCCCTGCTCCACCATGCCCATATCCTGCAACCAGATACGCACATCCCGAACGATGGTGTCACACTGCCCGTTTACTACTGCCCGTTTCCAAGCCTCGTACCCGTCGTTCTGGAGCGTACCGCCCTCTTCCGCTGCGGATTCGCTCGTGCTAAGCGTACAAGTACGCTCATCATCTGAGCGTTCTCTGAGCGTACTTGTACGCTCGTTTTTTGCACTATCAGGAACTACTGGCAATGTCCCGCTGATAGGCTGATCTAGCACCGTATCGGCGGCTGGAACGGTCACACCAGCGTTCTCTAAGCGGTGGCGGTAAGTCTGCCGGATACGCTCATTTTCGCCGACGTTTCGCTCATTTCGCTGCTGGATACGCTCGTTTACTGGGGATGGTGGGGTAGGGTGGTGGTACGCCACACGGCTTACTGAAGCGCCATGCACACCAAACGCAAACACCGCAAACAGCGAACCGGCTAAGCCCATGCCAGCAAACACGTAGAGCGCAATCGTTCCCGCGTCCACATGGTTTTCCTGTAACTTGCCGTCGTTGTACCACGCCGCCAGTGCCAGCCAATAGCGGTTTTCCCCCGCGTTTTTTGCATCGAACCGGAGCGTATCCGGCGCGTTCTGAGCGGTCTGAATCGCTTGGAGCAGGGGAGTGCGGCATTTGGTGTAGTGGTTGGGGGGGCAAGCTGCCAATTCCGCTTGGAGCTGACTGATCTGCGCGGTTTTACTGGCGTGACCCGCGTCTACGGCGTTGGCAGACTCGATACGCTCCATTACCCCAGTTTGCTTTTCGTGCGAGAACGCGAATACGTCGATAATCACCACCGCGATAATGCACAGTAGGGCGAGAAAACGCAGGATTCCAGGCATTCCCGCATCAAACAGGATCGCACTGGCGGATTTCATCGTCAGCATAAAGCCCAGAAAGAGCAGGAAGGCCATAACAGCACCTAGGGCGGTAGGGTTGCTGCTGTAATAGGTCGTAACGCCTGCTACGCCCATTACGGCGGTTATTGCCCATGCGGCAATGTAGAGGGTGTGGCGTACTTCGGGTTGCAGTGGTAAATAGGCGCGTTCATTTTCTAGGCGCGTGTGGTCGTGTATGCTTCTTGGTTGCATAACTCAATACTCCATTATTGGGTTGTGAAGTCCTGCCCCGTTGCCTGAGAACTTCGGGGTAGGGCGACTAAGTTTCAGTTCTAAGCGGTGATTTCCTCCTCTTGGGTATTTTCTGCGTCGTAGATTTCCCGTTTACGGGCGTATTCGGCTTTCAAGATTTCCGCCTGTTGCCACAGTTCGGGGCTGTTGGTCAGTTTGGAATTGCGTTGCAGGGCGCGGATTTCATCCGCCAATGTGTTCAGTTCCAGCAATGTGACCGTGGGGGTTTTGGCTGTTTCGGCAGCTTTAGCGGCTTGCTGCTGTTCGATCTCCCAATCATGCCCATAGTCGATAGCCAACGCACCGTTCAAGTAACCGGCGTAGTTCTTGGCGGCATGGGCATTGCTGTACAGGATGTTACGCTTGACGTAATCGAAGCCGTGTTGCTTTTCGGCGGCTTCAATCGTGGCGCGTACTGCTTTTTTGGCGCGGTGCTGGTCGGGGACGAACGATAGTAGGGTTTCAACAAACTCCAAATCTGTGCCAGATTGAGTGGGTAGGCTAAGTTTCAACTGCTCATCATTGGGTAAAACTCCTGCGCGGTTAATTGCAAAAACGCGGAAACTGATTGCGGTTACAGGTCGTCCTCGTCTAATTTCATCATACTCAAAACCAATATCAGCTTTAGCAGATAATTCTTTTTTAGCAGATTCCAAAACATATTTTTTGAAGGTTCTATATTCAGGATATAGCTCTATTGCTTCCTGAGATTTATCGAATTTATCGGTCTTTGGAATAGCTTCAACACTCACTCCTAGCAGCTTCCGCAATTCGCCCAGTTCAAACTCGTAAGTTTTGGCGTAGGGATTATGATCACGTCTTTGCTTCAAAAGCATATATAGGCGGTTGGTATATACGCTTTTGAAGCTTAGTAACATACCAAGTTTGCATTGGGTAAAATTGGTATGTAATCCTATAAGGTAAGGCAACATCATTTCATCTAAACGAATTTCAACAACACCCGAACCCGGTTCATAATTGGCAGATGCCACCCAGTGAGTTTGCAATTCCCCTCCATTCTGCTTTTTGATTGTTACCACTCGGCTCAACAGTGACTTGCTGATGTATTTCATTTCGTCGTAAGCCGAGCTTTTTGATATACCCAGAAAGTCAGCAAATTCAGCAATAGGGACGGGGTACACTGTCAGTTTCGTATCTCCCGGCTGTATCTTGGCAATGACAGTCATCAGCAGCCGCATCTCACTCACCGGCAAGCTGTAACGCGCCAGCACCAGTTCATTCGATTGCGTGACAATCGCAGTCGAGGGCGGGAGCTTTCGTTTTCTCTTTGGTAATACTTTTGTCATATTTGTTTAACTATTAAGTCAAGCGTAAGGATTTTGGTGCTAATCGCTATCGCTGCAAACTAAGCAAGCCAGAATTGAACAATTTATAATCAATTCTGTGGGGTTTCGGTCTATTCTACACCAAAATCTTTACGCTTAGCACCAAAATCTTTACGCTTAGCACCAAAATCTTTACGCTTAGCACCAAAATCTTTACGCTTAGGCGCTAATTGCACAATTAAATCAATGATTTAAGTTAGTAATAAACATCTTAAACATCTTAAACAATAAAACAAACAAACATACGCGCACGAAAACTACCTCCATCCCCAGCAATCACCGCAGGTTTGTTTGTTGTTTTTTGCTTCGCAAGAGAGAAAGAGGGGCGCTCAAAAGAACTTCAGACGATTATCTTTCCACTCCTTCGCATCCACCACGCCATCCTGATACAGCCCCGCCCAATCGTAGAAAAACGGATACCACCCAGCCCCGCTATGCGGCTTGAACAGCAGTGCCAAGACGATGCACACCCCGACAATGCCCCAAGCAACCATGTATTCCCCGCTATTGCCGGTGCGTAGCCTGCCACCGAACAGGTGAAAGCGCCGATCCGACAACGGCGAGAAGGGTACGCCGGTCACTGTCAACGAATCCGCCAGGACGTGCGACAAGCCACCCCAAGCAAACGCCGCCAGAATCCCGTGGAAATCCCACACCACCACCGCAAACGCCAGCGCCGCTACCCAGTACAGCACAATGTGCGTTAACGTCCGGTGGCGCACCCTATGCCCGAACTTGTCCAGCACCCACTCAAGCCAATCCGGTGCCGTCGAACCGAGTAACGCCACCGGAACGAGGGCAGGGTTCACCAATGCCGTAGTCGCCCCTGCAATCGCTAAGTGATTAATCCATTTCATTTTTTATTATACTCATTTACTCAAATACTCATATGAGGCTATTCCGCATCCGGTACGGCTGATACCTTTTTCAGCCAGCTACCAATGGTTTCCGCGTTCTTCGGGTCACACATCCCCGCCAGCAACAGGCGGCTTTCCATGATCTTGGTTTCTTCGTTGATCAGTTTGTCTTGAGAGCTGGCAACCTTCTCCAAATAGCCCACTTGCTCGGTGGCTTCGGTCACGCCTTGCTGTACCCGCACCGCGCTACGAGCCTCTAGGCTGCGATATAAGGCGAGTTCGCGCACCGCATGGTTACGCCCTGCGATGGCGCTAATGAAGTCCGCTACGGCCTTTGCAGTGTCTTTACGGCGCATGTATTCACGCTCTTTCTCGCGGTCAAGTTCCTTGCCGGAATACAGCGGCATGTTTGCCACGATTCCGACGTAGGATTTACCCAAGCCGGTGGCATTATCTTCCAAGTCCAGCACGTCGCTGGAACGGATAGCAGCGCGTAAGTCTACGTCGATGTTAAATTTGCTCTTTTCCGGGTAGCAACCCAGCACCGCTTGGTAGATCGCATCAGCATCCAATGCCGGAGCTTGCACGATGGCAGCGGGTTTAGCGTGGTAGTCCAAAGAATCATCTGCCATCGTCGGCATCTTGTAGATTTTGAGCGCTGGCGGCTTTTCTTGTTCACCAGCTTTCCAAGGCCACCATGCCGGTGTGGTATCCGCTTCAGCACCTTGTTGAGCCAGCCGCAGCGTTTCCGCTTTGGCTGCTTCTAATTGCGCATCAGTTTCAGCATTGGCACTAATCGGGACGAGCAGCACGGCGACCAGTGCCAAGCGCTTTAAGTCCGCCCAGTACCAAGGCAGCTTCCCACCAACCCGCCGCGAGGCAGGCGACCAGAAACGACCACATGAGAAGATTGGTTGCGTCATAAGAAACTTCCGAGTTGAGTCTAAAAATCTGTGGGTCACGTTTCATGACCACGGTGCGTAGGTTTGGTGGCAGGCGTTGTTCTTCGCTGGCAGCAATCACGAACAGGCGCGAAGCCATGACGCATTGCCGCGCAATTTGCAGCTTGCGCCCGGCAAGCTTGTGGGCATCGTCGATGAACACCACCGCTTTGGTGTCTTTGCAGTAGTCGGGCAGGGTTTCGGCGCGTTGGTATTGCTTGAGTGCTTTCTAGGGAACGCGGGCATTGTCCCAGTCGGTTTTTTCTTCTGCCAAGCGTTTAGCTTCCCACCATTTTTCCACATCGGGTTCATCGCTCCACGCCACCAGCGGGCGCAGGGTGTGCAAGTAGAGCGGGGCAGTTTTCGACTTGGTTCCCCAGATTTCACCCGCGTTTTCATACAAGCGGTCGACCCATTTGGACTTGCCGGAGTCGTGCGCACCTGTCACCAAGATCGGGCGTTTGGTAGAAATCGCTTCTTCGCTGATGGTGTTGCCCATGCGTTGGGTTTTAGTCACGTACAGCGGCACAGCGTAGCGGCTGCCATCGGCGCGTTTTTGCCCCGTGCCACGGCGTATTTTTAAAAATTCCATGCCTTATTTTGTTTATTCTTCTTCTGTTTTTTTTGGAAAACTCAGCCACCCACCCCAAAAAAGTGTAAGGGGTCAAGGGAAAACGGCTGATGTCCTGCTACGTCGTGCAAAAATGCGGGTTTGACGGTCATTCGAGCGTTCAAAATCGCGGGAACGATAGGGGTAAAAAATTTATTTCATTCTTATAATAAAATCAATCTATAAAATGGTATCGAGAAAACGAACATTTTATCGGAACCAATATAGTTTCAGACAAACGGTTTATTCTGGTCTAATACGGTAAGGTAATATACAGCTTTAGGGTTTTCAGTGGATAAGGTGAGATCATGGCGAATTATGCTTATTTGCGTGTCAGTACCGACCAGCAGGACGTAGACAACCAACGCCACGGCATTCTTGAATATGCCAACCGCAACAGCATCACCAACATTCAGTTTGTCGAAGACACCGTAAGCGGCAAGGTGAAGTGGCGCGAGCGGCGCATTGGTGATTTGCTTCTGAAAACCATGCAACCCGGTGACACGGCAGTATTCGCGGAAATCTCGCGCATGGCCCGGTCAACCTTGCAGGTACTCGAAATGCTGGAACACGCCAGCACCCACCAGATGCAGATTCACGTCGTCAAGCAAAACATGAAATTCGACGACTCCATGAACGCCCGTATCATGGCAACCGTCTTCGGCATGGCGGCAGAAATCGAACGCGAGTTCATCAGCCTGCGCACCAAAGAAGCCCTGGCGAAACGCAAAGCCGACGGCGTGACCTTGGGCAGACCCAAAGGCAAAGCGGAAACGGTGAAACTGGATGCCCACCGCGACGAGATCAACCGCTACCTGAAAAAGGACATCAGCAAACGCGCCATTGCCAAGCTGCTGGACTGTTCCAAGTCCACGCTCTACAACTGGCTGGAACGGGAAGGGCTGAACAAGAAAAAGCCAAAAGCCGCAAAACCCTGAGTTCAGTACTTTTGGCATCAAAGAAAGGGAGAGTCCCCGAAGAAACCCTCCCTTTCCGCCTCTGCTAGGAAGCATTGAAAAGCTTGGCATAATTGCCTTGCCAAAAATAAAGGGCGTAACCGCCCCTTATTCTGTATTTGGAATGTATTACTTCGCCGCAGTAGGTGCTACTGGTGCTTGTGGAGCCATCATCACTGGGGCATAACCGGCTTTAGCGGTTTGACCATTGCCAGAAACGTTGCTGTTGCCATTGCCGTAGCCATAACCGTTACCAGCGCCGTACCAGTCACCGTTGCCTTTACCGTTAGCAGCCATGTCAGTATCCATGTTAGTGCGGCCTTTGCCCTTGAATGTGATAGCGAAGTCAACTTCACCGTCTGCGTCGCCTTTACCACGACCCCAGCCGTTAGCGTCGCCGTTGCCTTTACCGTAACCGGTAGCATCAGCAGCCGTAGAACCCGTGCCTTGACCTGCGCTGTTACCAACAGCAGAACCATTGTCGAAGCCGTCAAAGAACTCTGCGGAAGCAGCGCCAGACAGAGCGATCAGAGCAGCGAAAGCGATAACTTGTAATTTCATGTTTATGTTTCCTAGCGAATTCAGTTACATTTCAATATAAGCAAATTCTAATATTAGAAAAATCTAATGTAAAGAACTTTTTTGTAGTTCCGGCATTTTTCAGAAGAGGGCGAGTGATGCCAGGGGCGTATTGGCGTAAAATCAAACAAATTTATGAGAGAAAGCCCAGAATGAGTGAGGAACCCGGTGTTTATATGGAGCTAAAGTTTGCGCTGAAAGCCTTGGATGATCGTTTGCAAGCTATCAACACTGACCCCACCGCAAGCCACTGGCTGAAACGTGCAGTAACGGAATTGTGGGAACGTGATGTGGTGGATGCGCTGAATGACGTGGCGGCATTGCGGGAAGTGCTGGAAGCGAAACACCTATCGGCATTAGCTGAATCGTCTCTCATGGTTGAGGATGATACCAGTATCCAAGAAACGCATATCGACGACATCATGAGTGGTAGTGCTAATAAGCTTTGGGTTGCAGGCTGGATGTGGGGCAAGTACCCCGAACATGCACCATCAGAAGCACACCTATTGCCCCAAGACGAAACCGAGGCGGTGGAATGGCTGGATGGTTTCCGCTGGGGTGCAACCGAAGCCTACCAATTTCACCAACTGTGGGACTGGCTGGATGAAACGTTAGCGGGGCATGACGACGCTATTGCGTTGGTGAAAAGGGTAGGAGCAACCGATGAGCTTTAACCAAATGTCGTTTATTTTCGGGGTACTGGTCGCAGCAGCTACGTTGGTGCTGTTCATCGCGCTGGCGGTGATGTTGGCGGGCTAGGGGGCATTCAAGGATTAAGTAGGTACGGGTGAGCCGCTCAACAGTATTTGAGCGGAATGCTTACGTGCGCCTGTGCTTAATCCCTTTTAAGTCAGGGCGGTATTCAAACC
>CAZVBY010000037.1:0-4231 GCA_964625895.1 uncultured Thiobacillus sp. | reverse complement strand
CTTAATCCCTTTTAAGTCAGGGCGGTATTCAAACCTTGGCGGATTTGAAATCGTACTATTGGTGAATGGTCTTAATCCCTTTTAAGTCAGGGCGGTATTCAAACGCAGAGAGATGTGCTAATGAGTTAGCTGAACCGTCTTAATCCCTTTTAAGTCAGGGCGGTATTCAAACCCCGCCGTTCGTCAGAACGTTAGTCATTTCAATGACTTGCGGTGTATAAATTTTGACATGAAATCGGTACTTCAAAGTTAGCATTTTGGCTCAGGTCGTTTGGATACAATTAGGCTGAATTTCCAGCAAATTCGCATCAAGCAAGTTGGTTAAAGAGCAAGGTCAATCAGTAGTCGCCTGCCATCATTATAAGCAACTCAACTCAATATGCAACGAATGATTATAGGGTGTGCGGGATTCCCTATTTGCTTGTCATACCGTACAATAACTATTGTTTTTTTTTGTTCTCTAAAGTCATTGGGAATCCGTATGAACCTAGCCGAATTTATGGAAGCAGCCGCATCCACGCGAATGACCCAACACGTCCGCGATGGGGCAAGAATGGTGCTGGTGGACGGCATGAAAGCTGTTGCTGCCGCCAAGCTATTGGATATGACCCCGCAACAATTGCGCGAGGCAGTTAAGCGTATCGAAGCGGCACACAGGGCAGGGCAGGGAATACCCAAAGACTGGGAATGTGTAACCGTGTGCGTACCGCCTGAATTGGTAGAAACAGTGCGTGAAGTAGGGCGACAAGCCAAGCGCGACGCGGGTTTGAGCGTGGATTAAGAGCGCATTCTATTACCTCTGCATTGCTCCAGTCTTGCGCCTCCTTCGCCCCGTCCTACGCTCACCGCCTACGTTCTCGCCTTCACTACACCCTACGCCACCCACACACAACGCTATTGCCCCGCTTAATGTCCCGCTACGCGGCACGCGGGGCGCGTTCAGTGTGGCTGGCTACGGGCTTCGTTCTCGGCTTCACTTCAGCGGTGGCTTCGGTCGTGGCTACAGCGTCCCAAGCCTTCCACAATGTCGGCGTGATCGTGCATCAGCTTCGATAAGTGTTGTACCGCGCCTCCCTCAAGGTCGCTACGCGGTTTGTGCCACACGGTGGCAAGAGTCGCCACAGCTAAAGCTCAGGCTAGTAAGAGCGTAAGCCGCAAACGGCACACGCGGAAGAGAAAAGAAGAAGAGAAAGAAAAGAGAGAGAGGTTGAAAGGAGCGAAAGGTTGTCGGGTTTTTGCGCATATTGCCTTTTCGTGGCGGCTGTCTTCGTTCCTCAGCCATCCGCATTTTTGAGCATATTTTTTTAGTGCCGCCGTTCAACCGCCGCTTGTCGCCCGCTGGCGCGTCCGACAATCGGCAGTTGACGGGGTGGGGTTTGGTGGTCTAATTATTGTTTTTTTCTCTTCTTTTTGTTACAATATCCTCATGCCGTCGGGTGGTCTGGCGGGTTTTTGTGAGGTGTCTACCATGCTTTCTTCCGGTTCTCGTTCCCTCGTTTCGTCCCGTACTCTTGTTGCCCCACCATCCGGTTTTTCCCCTTTGCCATTGTCTGCCCCGTGGTTCCGCGTGGTGGTCGGTCATGCGCTGGCGTCCGGTGCGTCCCGCTGGCGTTTGCGCCGTTCCGTGCGGTCGTTTTCCGGTGCTGTGGTGGTCGTGGGGTTTTCTGACCAGTCCGCCGCGTCCACCTTTGCAGCCGCCTTTTCGGGGTGGTGTGGCGTTTCCCTTGCCGTGCGCCGCTTCGGTGCTGCTTTGTGGGGTGTTTCCGTGCCTGTTGCCGCGCCGCCTCGCGCCCGTTCCCTCAGTTTGCCCGTGCCTGCGCTGCCTGCTTCGGTTTCGTGGGTTTCCGGCTAGTTCCGCCGCTGTTACCCAGCCCCGCCCCGTTGGGGCGTGGCTGCGCCGCTAACGCGGCTTTCTTTCATCCTTCCAGGAGTTAAAACCATGTCAGCTATTGAGCTAATCAAGACCGAGATCCGCCTACGCGCCGCAGCTAGGGGATTTTATTTGCACCGCTACCAAAGCAATGGGAGGCGTTTATATCAGCCTATCGTTAGTTATGCGCTCCACACTAGCAAACAAAAGCCACGATTTTCTAAAGACTGTAATGGCGTTGTTTGTCGGTTTTATGCAGTAGAGGGCAAAACTGAAAAATGTGAAGCCTATAAACATTTATCAACCCTGCTAAAGAGTATTTAACCATGATGCATTCCGCGCAAAACATTGATCCAGTTATTAGGGATTTAAACCGCTATTTAGTGGAACAGGAACAGCACGATATTAAGCAAGAGCATTTTAAAGCCAAAGCAGAACGCGAGTTTCATACGCTAAATTACATAGAACTTATTGAATATCAAGGTAATTATGATGATTTGGAAAACCTTTTTGAGTTTGTCCGATGTGGAAAAATGGAAGAGGCAAAACAAGCCTTAAATGATTTTATTGAAACGGTTAAACAAGTTTTTATTGAAAATAGGATTAGTGAATTTGAAACGGAGGAACAGCAAGAGCGAGAAAGTGACGAAAACATGGAGCGCTATTTTTTAGAAAATGGCTATCCAGCATGGTGCTAGAAATACATCTAGCACCTATTTAAAGCGCAAACCTTAAATAACCCGCTGGCAAGGCTGCAACCTCGCCAGCAAAGGAGTAAAGATAATGACAGCCCCTAAAAAGCAAGTCAACGACAACACCAACGCCTTAACCGTCACCACCGCAGCACCACCACCCGCGCCCGTGTCCTTGGGTGTCCTGCAATGCACCAGCCCCGCCGCACTCATGGCGGGAGCGTCTGAAATGGCGGGAGAGCTGGCAAAGATGATTGAAGCACAACGTTTGTGGGACCCGATCAACGGCAAGAAATACGTGAAGGTGGAAGGCTGGACAACCCTCGCGGTCATGATGGGCGTGGTTCCTCGTGAGGTTTCCACCACTGAAAACGACGGCATTTATACCGCTGTAGTGGAATTGGTGCGTATGTCTGATAGTGCGTGTATCAGCCGCGCCAGTGCTGAATGTGGCGCATCTGATGAGCTAGATAGATATGGCAAACCTGTTTGGTCAAGCCGCCCGCGTTATGCTCGCCGCAGCATGGCGCAAACCCGTGCCACTGGGAAAGCCTGCCGCCTTGCCTTCTCTTGGGTCATGAGTTTAGCGGGTTACGAGGTAACACCAGCCGAAGAAATGACGCATGTGCATGATCCGGTTGTGCCAGATTACGCGAAACAATCCAGACCGCCCGTCAACGACAACACCCGCCCAAACATTGCCGATAGCCGTATCAATCCGCACCAGCGGCGCATGTTAGAGGGGAAAATTGCCGAAAGCGGGTTAGAGCGGGAGCGGGTCAAAAAATGGGTAGAACGCTCGTGGAAAGTTGACCATTTCAACGCATTGACCAACGACCAGTTAAACCAACTTCTCATCAAGATCGGGCAATGGTCAGCCGCCGAGAAAGCTCTCGCGGAAGCTAAAGCAGCCAAGGAGGTGAACAATGAAGCTGTATGAAATCGCTCAGAGTTATCTATCAGCTTTGGAGTTTTTTGGTGACGTTGACAACGATATGTCGCTCGATACTGCCCTAGATACGTTTGAAGCTATCGAAGGCGATTTTGAGCAGAAGGTGATAAGTGTGGCGGCTTATGCCAAGCAGCTAGACGCGGAAGCCGACGCGATCAAAGCCGCGATGGAACGCATGGAAAAGCGCCGTAAGGCTCTCGAAAACAGGTCTGACTATCTCAAAGATTACACCAAGGTTTGCATGGCGCAGATGGGTAAAACCAAGATCAAGCACCCGTGGTTTAACCTGACGATTCAGAAGAACCCACCGAGTGTGACGATCTACGATGAAGCCGCGTTGCCGTTTGAGTATGTGGCGGAAGTCACCACCACCAAGGTGGACAAGGCAGCGATCAAGGCGGCGTTAAGCGCAGGTGTTGAGGTGTCAGGCGCGAAGCTGAGCAATGGGACACGGTTAGTTATCAAGTGAGTGTGGGGTGTCAGGGCGGTGAAAGCCGTCCTGATGCTCTTCTAACAGGGCAGCGTTCAAACGTCTTCACAGATTGTGGTCGCGGTTTTCTACAAAAAGAAACCAACCAATAGCGCGTTTCAATACCTATTGGCTGGTTAGTACTCGCATAGCTAGTGTGAGGAGGAGGAGTCAAAGCTGCAAGTTGGGTAAATTCTCAGCGATTCAGAGCCTAGCCCTTTGATTCACGGATCAATGAGTTAAAGGCA
>CAZVBY010000036.1:0-15244 GCA_964625895.1 uncultured Thiobacillus sp. | reverse complement strand
TTTTTTCGGGGGTGTTCGAAGTGATCCTCTCACGCACCAGCCAGTATGCGGTTCAGGCGCTGATCTACATGGCCACGCAACCGTCCGACACGCCTGTGTTGAACAAGGATATTGCCGCCAAGCTCAATGTTCCTGCACCCTATCTGGCAAAGATCCTGCAAAGCCTGGCCAAGGGCAACCTGCTGTATTCCTATCGTGGTCGACTCGGCGGGTTCTGCCTTCGCGAAGGGGGGTTGAAAATGACACTGATGGAAATTTTGCTCTTGACCGAAGGGCCTGCCTTCACGCAGAGCTGTTTTCTCGGGTTGAAAAAATGTTCCGATGAAACGGCTTGCCCGGTTCATTTTCGCTGGTTGCCGGTCAAGGAAAAGATCATCGGCCTGCTCAAGGAAACCACATTGGACAAATTGGCCAAGGCCGTGCAATCGGGCAAATACCGGTTGACCGATCTACCCGGCGCTGCGTTCGGGCCGATGCCTTCATGACCAGAAGTTTGCTTGCAGTAGTCGCGTTGGTGTTATTTGCGGCCTGTGAACGCCCACAACCGCCGACGCCGGTGGCGCCCGTATTCAAGACAACTGATATTACCGGCGCGCCATGGGGCAAGGATTTTCACCTGACTGACCACGCCGGGCGGCCGCGAGCCTTGTCAGACTTTCGGGGAAAAGTCGTGGCGATTTTTTTTGGCTATACCCATTGTCCGGATGTGTGTCCGACGACGCTTTCCGATTTTGCCCTGGCGTTGCGCGATCTGGGTGCGGATGGCAAAAAAGTGCAGGTACTGTTCGTGACGGTCGACCCTGAACGCGATACGCCAGAACTGCTCGCCAGGTATGTTCCCTCCTTCAACCCGGATTTCCTGGGCATGTACACCGACCCTGCAAGCTTGGCGGCGCTGGCGAAGGATTTCAAGGTGGTGTACCAGAAAAACACGCAAAGCGGTTCGAAGAATTATTTGATCGACCATAGTGCCGGTACCTATGTTTACGACGCGCATGGCCAATTGCGTCTGCACATCCCTTATGGCGCTGGCGCGCGGGATATTGCGCATGATTTGCGCCAGCTGCTGGGTAAATCCGCCTGATTTCCTGCTTGTGCCTGGTTTTGTAAGAGACCAGGTGGAATGCCAGACTTGATAGCAGGGCTTCCTATCCGCTAAAATTCCGGGTTAACCAAATCAGTATATTTTGGTTCACTAAAATTTGTCGCATTGCGGGGGTGTCATGGCGGTCACGACCTTATCGAGCGCTGAGCAGTATAACTTTGAAATTGTTAAAAAATTTGCCGTCATGGCGCTTGTCTGGGCAGTTGTGGGCATGTTCGTCGGTGTTTATATCGCTTCCGAACTGGCTTGGCCTTTCCTGAATTTCGACAGCCCTTATTTCAGCTTTGGCCGTTTCCGTCCGGTGCATACCAGTGCGGTGATTTTCGGTTTTGGTGGTTCCGCGCTGTTTGCCACATCCTATTATGTCGTGCAACGCACCTGTCAGACCCGGCTGATTTCCGATGGCATGGCCAGCTTCACCTTCTGGGGTTGGCAGACCGTGATCGTGCTGGCTGCCGTGTCCTATGTCATGGGTTACTCGCAGGGCCGGGAATATGCGGAAATGGCCTGGCCCATCGATATTCTGATCGCGGTGGTGTGGGTGGTTTATCTCATCCTGTTCGTCGGCACCATCATGCGCCGCAAACAACCCCACATCTATGTGGCCAACTGGTTCTATCTGGCCTTCATCCTCGCTACGGCGCTGTTGCATACCTTCAATAATCTGGCCGTCCCGGTTGACCTGTTCTCGATGAGTTCCTACAGCCTGTTTTCCGGTACCCAGGATGCCATGACCCAGTGGTGGTACGGCCATAATGCCGTGGGTTTCTTCCTCACCGCAGCCTTCCTGGGCATGATGTATTACTTCGTGCCCAAGCAGGCGGGGCGCCCGATTTACTCATACCGCCTGTCCATCATCCACTTCTGGGCGCTGGGCTTCATGTACATGTGGGTGGGCGCGCATCACCTGCACTGGACCGCGCTGCCGGACTGGACCTCCACCCTGGCCGCAACCTTCTCCATCCTGCTGCTGATGCCGTCCTGGGGCGGCATGATCAACGGCATCATGACGTTGTCGGGTGCGTGGGACAAGCTGCGCACGGATCCGGTGATGCGATTCCTGATCGTGGCGCTGTCGTTCTATGGCATGTCCACCTTCGAAGGCCCGATGATGTCGTTGAAGGAAGTGAATGCGTTGTCCCACTACACGGACTGGACCGTGGGCCATGTGCACTCTGGCGCGCTGGGTTGGGTGGCGATGATTTCCTTCGGCTCGCTCTATCACATGATTCCCAAGCTGTGGGATACCAAGCTCTATAGCGTGAAGCTGGTGGAAGTGCATTTCTGGCTGGCGACCATTGGCATCCTGCTTTACATCGTGGCGATGTGGATCTCGGGTATTACCCAAGGCTTGATGTGGCGCGCCACGGACGACTTTGGCAATTTGCAATACTCGTTTGTCGAATCGGTCGTGGCCATGATGCCTTTCTATGCCATGCGCGCCATCGGCGGGGCTTTCTTCCTGTCGGGTGTGGTCTTGATGGCTTGGAATATCGCCATGACCATCCGTCAGGCCAAGCGTGAAGAAGCCGCACTGGAGGCCAAACTGGCCGCCAAGATGTCGGCGATGGGCGCATAAGGGACGACGATCATGCAAATTAATTTCAAGCACGAGTGGATTGAAACCAACATCGGTCTGATGCTGGTGTTGACCATGCTGGCGATCAGCGTGGGCGGTCTGGTCGAAATCGCGCCACTATTTTTCATCGACAAGACAGTGGAAAAGGTCGAGGGTGTCAATGTGCGCCCCTACACACCGCTGGAACAGCGCGGTCGCGACATCTACATCCGTGAAGGCTGTTACACATGCCATTCGCAGATGATCCGTCCCTTTGTCGATGAAAAGCTGCGCTATGGCCATTATTCACTGGCGGCGGAATCACAATACGATCATCCTTTTCAATGGGGATCAAAGCGTACAGGCCCTGACCTTGCGCGTGTTGGTGGCAAATACTCCAACGAGTGGCACGTGCAACACATGATCGCTCCGCGCTCCATGGTGCCCGAATCGGTTATGCCCAACTATCCCTGGCTGCAAAGCACGATGCTCGATCTGTCGGATCTCGATGGACGGATGAAAGCGTTGCGTGCAGTGGGCGTGCCCTATTCGCTGACTGAAGCGGAACGACAGGACAACATCAAGAAATTTGGGGAAAGCACCGCGGCCCAACTGCACATTCCCGATGGGAAGAAAAACCTGGTTCAGCAGGCCAATCTGGGCAACTACGATGGCAACAAGGCCGGCGTTTCGGAAATGGATGCACTGGTCGCCTATCTGCAAGTATTGGGCACCATGGTGGATTTCACCAAAGTGAATGAAGATGAACTCGTGCGCACCCGATAGTCCTGGCGGGTGATGAGAGATGGCATGGCTAGAATGGTTTTCCAAACCTGAAAATACCAAGCCGCTTGCCCTGCTGATTTTTTTTGTGACCTTTGCAGGCATCGTCCTGTACGTATACGGCAGCAAAAAGCGGAGCAAACGTCTGGAGTCCTACAAGGACATTCCGTTTCTCGATAATGACGAGGGCGGCGAGGAACACAAGAAGGATTAAGAGATGAGCGAACAGCACCTGCAATCGCAAACTGTGCAAACTACCGGCCACGCCTGGGATGGTGATTTGCAGGAATTCAACAACCCGCTGCCGACATGGTGGGTGTACGTGTTCTATTTCACGATCGTGTTTGCGGTCGCTTATTGGCTTGTTTATCCTTCCTGGCCGTTTGGCAAGGGTTTTCTCACCGGGCTTCAGGTGCCTGGTATTTCCAAAGTGGTCTATCAAAATGACAAGGGCGAAACCGTACAAAGCCACTGGAACACGCGTGCGCTCCTGCAATCCGATCTGGATGCGCTGGCCGAACGGCAAAAACCCTATTTCAGTAAAGTGGCAACCAGCGACTTCCATCAGATTGCCCGGGACCCCGAACTGAGCGGATTCGTCCTCTCGGCCGGCAAGGCATTGTTCACGGACAATTGTGCGCCCTGTCACCAGCAGGGCGGGCAAGGCGTGGTCGGCTTCTTCCCCAACCTGACCGATGACGACTGGCTGTACGGCGGCAGCTTTGACAAGATACACGACACCCTGGTCAACGGTCGTCGTGGCTATATGCCAGCGTTCAGTGAAGTGCTTACCGTCGGCCAAGTCGATGCGTTGGCGAATTATGTTGCCAGTCTGTCGGCTATCCCTCACGACGCCGGGAAAGCTGCCGAAGGCCGCACCTTGTTCACGTCCGAAACTGCTGCTTGTAATTACTGCCATGGCGACAATGCCAAGGGACGCCAGGAAACCGGCGCCCCCAATCTGACCGATAAAATATGGTTGTGGGCCAATGTGCCGGCTGCCGCCAAAGCAGAAGAAAAAGTCGGCGCGATCCGCAGTGTGATTGCCTCGGGCCTGAACAAGGGCGTCATGCCTGCCTGGGGCGAGCGCATGACGCCAGAGCAGATCAAGGTGCTGACAGTGTATGTACACCAGCTTGGTGGCGGCAAATGATACCGACCCTGTTCTGCATACGCCCCCGGTGACGGGGGTTTTTTGTCTGTGAAGCGGACATGAATACGGGTTTAGAAGAACAGCTGGCACCGCTTCAAGAGCGGATCCCGATCTTTACCCGTTCGATTCGGGGCGGCTTTCGACGCTTCAAGACCAGCATGCTGCTGTTGGCCTACGGGGTTTATTTTTTGCTGCCCTGGTTGCCCTGGCCGCGTGATGTTGGACCGTCGCAGGCGCTGTTGTTCGATTTGCCCGGTCGGCGTTTCCTGGTTTTCAATCTGACCGTCTATCCGCAGGATGTGGTCTGGTTGGCCCTGCTGCTGTTTCTTGCCGCCAGCGTCCTGTTCTTTGCCACCGCACTTGCCGGACGCGCCTTTTGTGGATATTTCTGTTTCCAGACGTTATGGACGGATTTCTTTATCTGGATCGAGTCGAAAATTCAGGGCGAGCGTCCGGCCCGCATCCGGCTCTACCGCCAGCCATGGGATCGGGAAAAACTGCTCAAAATTGGCGTAACCCACCTGACCTGGCTGCTTGCCAGCTTCTGGACGGGTCTCACCTTCATTCTTTATTTTGGCTATGCGCCGGAATTACTGACACGCTTCTTTACAGGCGCGGCGCCGGCAGCGGGTTATATCACAGTTGCCGTGCTGACCCTGGGCACCTATTTCGCCGCTGGCCTGATGCGCGAACAGGTTTGTATGTATATCTGTCCCTATGGCCGCTTTCAGAGCGTCATGTATGACCGCGAAACGTTGGCGGTACATTACGATGCGCGGCGCGGAGAAGCGGTACATGGCCGCGCCAGCGCCAGGAGTGGCCTGCGTACGCGCGCCGAGCGCGCGGCGCGCGGCGTGGGAGATTGCATTGACTGCGGATTGTGCGTGCAAGTCTGTCCGGCCGGCATCGATATCCGCGATGGTCTGCAATATCCGTGTATTTCCTGTGGGCTGTGCATCGATGCCTGCAATGGCATCATGAATTCGATGGGCTTTCCCCGCGGGCTCATCCGCTACGATTCCGAGACCAACCTGGAAAAGCCCGTTCCCGACAAGCCGCGATTTCACTGGAAACGGCTCAAGGTACTCGGTTACGGCATGGCCTCCGTACTGATGATGAGCTATCTTGGCTACAGCATATCCGCTCGCAGTCATTTCGAAGGGTCGGTCACGCAAATCCGCCAGCCTTTGTTTGTCGTGCTGTCCAGTGGCGACATCCGCAACCGTTATCAGATACGCATCACCAACAAGTTCGACAAGCCGGAAACCTTCCGCATCGGCATGGTCGGGCTGGCCAGGCGGGCGCTGGATCTGGGGGATTTCGGCGAAGTGAATGTCAAGCCGGGACGCAGCGCCATCGTTCTGGCCAGTGTGGTGCTGCCGCCAGAACAGGCGGCGCGCACGCATGAAGTCAGTTTTGTCATCACGCCCTTGTCCCGCCCGGCAGAGGTGCGAACCGAGAAGTCAGGATTCCACTACAGCGGGGGGGCGCAGTGAGCACTGGACTAACGCTTTTTGGGGGACTGGTGGCGGTTGTCGTGCTTTTCCTGCTTGCGCGGGCGCGCCGACTGCCGGTCGATCTGTCGACGTTGCTGGCGGCGGGCATTCCGCTGTTGGGATATTTCGTTTATCTGTTCAATCGATGGCCCGGGCTGGATGTCGTCGCCATGCATATCGCCCTGTTCATCAGCGCGGCAATGGTGCTTGGCGTTTACGAAAAATACCGGGCAAGGCAAGCGCGCATGCATTGGGTGCCCAAGGCCTTCATCTTGTTCTTTGTGATGCTGGCGCTGATGAATGCCGGCTTCCTTTACCTTGCCACCAAGGGGCTTCCGTCAGAACTTGCCGCGCTGATATTGCCGACGCGGGAGGGAGAGACCGTGCATACCGGATTTTCCGGCGCTACCCGCCACGGGCAGGATGCCGCCAAGGCAGTGAGTGCTGAACTATCGCGCGCGCATCAAAATCACAGCCTGGGTTGGTCGGTACAGATTCAGGGATTGAAGAATCCGGAAATGGGGGAAAACCGCATTACCCTGCAAGTGCAGGATGCCAAAGGTCGGCCTTTGAGCGGGCTCGACGGAGAATTCAGACTTTCCCGACCTGGTTCACAGTCGAAGCGGATTCCATTGAAACAATTGGCTGACGGAGAATATGAAGCGGCACTGCTGTTGAATGGCGGCGGGATATGGCTGGTGGAGCTCTCGCTCACGCAGGAGGAATCGGCATATCGGCAAACCTGGGAGCTGAAATTGCCATGAGCGCCACGCTGATCTTTCTGTTCGTGTTGACGGGGTTTTTTGTCGTGTTCTTGATTGCAGGCATCCTCTGGTCAATCAAAAGCGGCCAGTTCGAGGACATGGAAGGCCCCGCCGAACGCATCCTCATGGACGATGATGACCCAAGACTGCCGCGCCGCAAACGCTTTCCCGAAAATGATCAATAAATTAGAATACGCGAAATTTTCCCGAGGTACATGATGAAACAATATCTAACGAAGCAGAATTTCCCGCTGGTGCTGGTGGTGGCACTGATTGCCTGGGCATGGATCAGTTTTTTGTCGGTGTTGCTCGGCAGCCTGTTTTAAACGTCTAGCCCGGATATTTCACCAGGTCGCGGGAGGGTGGCGAGTCGAGACGCGAGCGGATTTGCGCATCCCGTGCCAAGCCAATAGCCATGTCTATTGGCGCGTAGCGGGGGCGCGAAGATGCCGCGTATCGACCGCCAGCAACCGCGAAGGCCGGTGGGCCAAAGTGGTTTGCCGCCATATAGCCTGAAAAGCCTGTGCTCATGCGCCTTCCCATAAAATTCCGGGCCGGTCTGGTGAAATATCCGGGCTAGCATCACGGCTAGCCAGAAAAAAGCCCCGGCATGACCGGGGCTTTTTGTTGATCGATATTTGTTGAGCAACGGAGGGTGAATCAGGCCGGGATCAGTTCGCGCATTTTTTTCAGCGCCTTGGCCTCAATCTGGCGTACGCGCTCCGCGGAAATGCCATATTCTTCAGCCAGCTCCTGCAAAGTCGCGGTTTCCCCCTCGCGCAGCCAGCGTGCTTCGATAATGTTGCGGCTGCGGGTATCCAGGTTTTCCAGCGCCGTGGCCAGTCCTTTCTGTTGCAGGCGCTCGGTTTGCTCGCGTGCGAGCATGTCCACCGGGGCCTCATCCGGGCTGGCAAGATAGGCGATCGGGCTGTACGATTCCTCGCCGTCCTCGGTGGTCGGATCCAGCCCGATATCCTGCCCGGACAGACGGGTTTCCATTTCCCGCACTTCTTCCGGCTTGACGCCCAATTCCCTGGCGATGCGTGCGGTTTCCGTGGCGCCCAGGCTGCCCAAGCCCTGCTTCATGCTGCGCAGGTTGAAAAACAGCTTGCGCTGGGCCTTGGTGGTCGCCAGTTTCACCAGACGCCAGTTTTTCAGAATGTATTCATGCATTTCGGCCTTGATCCAGTGCAGGGCAAAGCTGACCAGACGCACGCCACGGTCGGGGTCGAAACGCTTGACCGCCTTCATCAGGCCGATATTGCCCTCCTGGATCAAATCAGCCTGGGGCAGGCCGTAGCCGAGGTAATGACGCGCCGTGCTGACCACCACGCGCAGATGCGACAACACCAATTGGCGGGCGGCGTCCACATCCTCATGGTCGCGCCAGCGGCGTGCCAGGCTCTGCTCCTCCTCCAGCGTGAGCATGGGGTAACGGTTCACCGTCTGGATATAGGCTTCCAGGCTGCTGGCAGAAACAACAGGCATTAATGCAGTCGTCATTGATTAAAATCCTCCATGGCTATTTTAGCACTCGGTGATAATGAGTGCTAAACGGAGAAAAAGTTCGTGAAATTAAGAGTTTAATCCAATCGATGCAAGGATCGGTTGACAGCCAGCCAGGCGCCCAGCCAGCTGAACAAGACCGCGCCACCGAGGATGGCTGTGGCAATGGCCGGATCAAGGCCAAGCAATCGGTACGGTGATCCATACAGCGTGGCGAGCTGGCTGACGGGGGGAGCCAGCAGCCATTGCATCGTTGCAATGATGACGAGTGCCATCAAACCGCCCAAAAATCCCTCTAACGCCCCGAAATACAAAAATGGCCGGCGAATGTAGCGGTCGGTCGCGCCGATTAGCCGACTGACCTCGATTTCTTCCTGGCGACCCAGAATTTGTGCGCGGATGGCATTGCTGGAAATAGCGACAAGCGCAATGCCGAACAGCCCGGTCAAAATCAGCACCACCCGCTGGCCGATGGCGAGAATGGTTTGCAGGCGCTGGGCCCATGCGCTGTCTGCCAGCACCCGCTCGACGCCAGACAGGGCTTCCAGTTCCTTGCGTAGTTTCTCCAGGGTTGCCACGTCGGAGGTGGCTGGGGTCAGCGCCCAAGCGTCTGGAAGGGGATTGCTTTCGAGCCCGGCGGTCACGTCGCCCAGTCCTTGTGATGCCAGGTTTTTCAAGGCGGTATCGCGCGAAATGTAACGCCGTTTGGATAATCCTGGCAAAGACTCGATCTTTTGCTTCAAGATCGTTTGTTGGCCCGGCGAGGCGGTGGCGGAAATGAACACGGTGATTTCAGGCTGCGCGGGCACTTGCCCGGCCAGCTGGTTCAGGTTGGCGAGTGTGAGATATAGCGCGGCCGGCAGGCTGAGGGCGACACCGATGGCCACCAGGGTAAAGAAGGCAGCGAATGGCGCACGCGCCATGCGGCTTAGCGCGTCGAAGAGGGCGGCGCGATGATGGTCAAGCCAGCCTTTCATGCCATACCCCCGGCCAGCTTGCCATATTCGAGATGAATCCGGCGTCCGTCCAAGGCAGCAACGGCGCGCTCGTCGTGGGTGGAAATCACCAGCGTTGTTCCAACCTGATGAAAGTCACGGAACATGGCCATGATGTCCGCCGCATAGCCGGCATCCAGATTGCCGGTGGGCTCGTCGGCCAATACCAGCGCCGGCCGAGAAACCACAGCGCGGGCGATGCACAGGCGCTGCTGCTCGCCGCCCGAAAGTGTGACGGGCATGGCTTTTTCCTTGCCGAGCAGACCTACCTTGTCCAGCGCGGCGCGTGCGCGCTTCATGGCCTCACGGCGGTTGAAACTGGCAATCGACATTGGCAGCAAAGCGTTTTCGATGACATTGCGATCGAACAGCAGTTTGTGGTCCTGGAAGATCAGACCGATGTTTCGTCGCAAAAAAGGCACAGCGGCGCGCGAGAGACGCCCCACATTCTGGCCGTTGACCGATACCACGCCGCTGGTCGGTCGCTCGATGGCGGCGATGAGTTTCAGTAGCGTGGATTTTCCCGCGCCCGAATGCCCGGTCAGAAACACCAGTTCGCCCGCATTGATGTCGAAGGTGATGCCATCCAGCGCGGTATGCCCGCCGGGGTAGCGCTTGATGACCTGGGAGAACTGGATCATGGGCGGCAAGTTGTCAGTCTCCCAACAGGGCCTCGACGAATTCGCGGGCGTTGAATGGTTTGAGATCGTCCAGCCCTTCCCCCACGCCGATGAAGCGGACAGGAATGGGACGCGCCGTGGCAATGGCGGCAATCGCACCGCCGCGCGCGGTGCCGTCCAGTTTGGTGATGACAAGGCCGGTCACGCCCAGCGCGTCGTCGAATGCCTTGACCTGATTGACCATGTTCTGGCCGGTGTTGCCATCCAGGACCAGCAGCACTTCCTGCGGGGCGGCGGGATCGAGTTTCTGGATGACGCGCTTGACCTTCCTGATTTCCTCCATCAGGTGGAGCTGTGTGGGCAGGCGGCCTGCGGTGTCCGCCAGCACGATATCGATGTCGCGCGCCTTCGCGGCGTTGACGGCGTCGAAAATGACTGAGGCGGAATCGCCTTTTTCCTGGCTGATGACGGTGACGTGGTTGCGTTCGCCCCAAACCTGCAATTGCTCGCGGGCCGCTGCACGGAACGTGTCGCCCGCGCCGAGCAACACCGAATTGCCTTCGCTCTGGAACAGCTTGGCCAGCTTGCCGATGCTGGTGGTTTTGCCAGCGCCGTTGACGCCAGCCAGCATGATGATGAAAGGCCGGGACGAGGAAACGTCAAGCGGCTTCTCCAGCGGCGCCAGCAATTGAGTCAGTGCCTCGGCCAGCGCCAGCCGGAGCATGGCGGCATCCTGCAAATGTTCGCGGGCGACGGTTTTGCGAAGGTTGTCCAACAGGGTTTCAGCGGCCTCCACGCCGACATCGGCGGAAAGCAGGATGGTTTCCAGTTCCTCGTACAGCGCCTCATCGATCTTGCGCCCGGCGCCAAACAGGCCGGCGATCTGGCCGCCGAGCCTGGCCCGGGTCTTTGCCAGACCTGCCTTGAGGCGCTCGCCCCAGCCGGGTTTCTGTGAAGGGGGGGAATCAGAAGGAGAAGTGGATTTTTTGAGGAAACCGAACACGGAATAAACGGTCTGCTGACAGGAGTGGTGTATTTTATCATTCCGTCGCCAGCCAGTCTGATAAGGTTAGCGGCCTATTCAAGGAGATAAACAAACAATGCGTTCAATCAATGCTTTGATCCTGCTCGCCTTGAGCGGACCAGCGCTGGCCACGGTGACGGATGTGACGCTGGAAAACGGCTTGCGCGTCATCGTCAAGGAAGATCATCGCGCGCCAGTGGCGGTTTCGCAACTCTGGTACCGCGCCGGCAGCATGGACGAATTCAACGGCACGACCGGCGTGGCGCATGTGCTGGAACACATGATGTTCAAGGGCACGGAGAAAGTGCCGGACGGCCAGTTCTCCAAACGCATCGCCGCCGCGGGGGGGCGTGAGAATGCCTTCACCAACCGCGATGTCACGGTTTATTTCCAGCAATTGCAAAAGGATCGCCTGCCGCTGGCGTTTGAGCTGGAGGCTGACCGGATGGCCAATCTCAGACTCAATGACGAGAGCTTCGCCAAGGAAATTCAGGTCGTCATGGAAGAGCGCCGCATGCGCACCGAAGACAACCCGCAATCCGTTGCCTACGAGCAGTTGCTGAGCGTGGCCTATCAGGCGCACCCATACCGGCATCCTGTCATCGGCTGGATGGATGATCTGGAAAACATGAAACCGCAGGATGCGCGGGACTGGTACGGCCGCTGGTATGCCCCCAATAATGCCGTGCTGGTGGTGGCGGGGGACGTCCAGCCGGCGGAAATCATCGCGTTGGCAAAACAGCAATTCGGCCCGCTCGTAAAGAAGAACTTGCCCGAACGAAAGCCTCAGGCAGAACCTGTGTCACGCGGTGAAAAGCGCTTGACCGTGAAAGCGCCGGCCAAACTGCCTTCTGTGTTGATGGCCTGGCACGCGCCGGCGTTGCGCGATATGGATAAAGAAAATATGCCATGGGCTTTGCAAGTGCTGGCTGGCATTCTGGATGGGCATGATTCGGCGCGACTGAAAAAACATCTGGTCAAGGAGGAACGCCTGGCGGTGGATGCGGGCGCCAGTTATGACATGCTCGCCCGCGGGCCGGGCATGTTCTACGCAGAGGGCACACCGGCGGAAAGCAAAACGCCACAGGAACTGGAAAAGGCGATCAAGGCTGAAATCGCGCGCATCCAGAATGAAGGCGTGAGCGAATCCGAGCTCAGGCGTGTCAAGGCGCAGGTGATCGCGGCCGATGTCTATCAGCGCGATTCGATTTTTTATCAGGCCATGCAGCTGGGAGAACTGGCCACCTTGGGCCTGCCGCTAGACTTGATGAATGCGCGCGTGTCGAAAATCAAGGCAGTGACGGCAGAACAGGTGAAAGAGGCGGCGAAGTGGCTGATCGACGACCGGCTGACCGTCGCGGTGCTCGATCCGCAACCGCTCGATGCTGCCGCGAAACGCAAACCCGCCGCGATGGAGATGAGACATGGCCACTAGAATCTTTCAACTTTTCCTCCTGCTACTGTGTGCGCCAGCCTTTGCAGCGGTGCCGATCCAGCACTGGACAACACCCCAGGGCGCGCGCGTGCTGTTCGTGGAAAACCGCGATATTCCCATGATCGATGTGGCGGTGGATTTTCCCGCGGGCAGCCGTTTCGACCCCGTGCAGAAGAACGGATTGGGGCGCTTGACCCATGCCATGCTCGACCAGGGCGCGGGGAGCATGAGCGATGTCGCCATCGCTGAAAAACTGGCGGATGCGGGCGCGCTGCTTGGCGGAACTTTCAACCGCGATCGCGCGGGGGTAAGTCTGCGCACCTTGTCCAGCCGCGAGGAGCGCGATGCTGCCGTGGAAATTCTGCTGGCGGTATTGCACAAGCCGGTTTTTCCGGCCGCTGTCGTTCAGCGCGAGCGCGATCGGTTGATTGCGGCCTTGCGCGACGAAGAATCGCGGCCGGGCGAGGTAGCCGAGAAAGCCTTTTATCAGGCACTGTACGGCAACCAGGGTTACGGCCTGCCGGAGTCGGGCAGCGAAGAAAGTTTGATCAAGTTGACGTCCGAAGACCTCGCCGCCTGGCATCAGCGCCGCTACCGCGCTGGTAGCGCGGTGATTTCCCTGATCGGCGACCTGTCCCGTGCGGAAGCCGAGCAGTTGGCCTTGAGAATTGCCGCGGGCTTGCCCCAAGGTGGTGTTGGCGGAAAACCGGAACCGGAACTTCGTGAAGCCCTGCCAGCGGAAAAGCGCATCGCTCATCCCTCCCAGCAAAGTCATGTGCTGATGGGCCAGGTGGTCATGGCGCGCAACGATGCGGATTTCTTCCCGCTATTCGTTGGTAACCATGTGCTGGGCGGCGGCGGGTTCGATTCGCGGATGATCGGCGAGGTGCGGCAAAAGCGCGGCTATGCCTATTCCGCCTACAGCTATTTCCTGCCCATGTCGCGGCCTGGCCCGTTGTTGATTGGCCTGCAAACCAAGAACGCGCAGGCTGCCGATGCCTTGAAAGTGGCGCGGGAGACGGTGGCGGAATTTGTTGCCAACGGCCCCACGCCGGGAGAATTGCAGCAGGCCAAGAACAACCTCATCGGCGGCTTTCCCCTGCGCATTGACAGCAACAAGGAAGTGCTGGATTTCTTGCGCGCCATCGGTTTTTACAAACTGCCGCTGACTTACCTGGATGATTGGGTGAAAAATGTCGACGCGGTCACGCTCGAACAGGTGCGTGATGCCTTCAAACGTCGGGTCAATCCGGCCAGACTTTCCGTGGTGATCGTGGGTGGCGAAGGCAGTTAGATCCCAGCCTTTCGCCAACCGCGTCCGCATTATCGGCGGTGTGCTGCGCCGCAGGCTGCTGGTCTTTCCCGATGTGCCGGGTTTGCGCCCCACGCCCGACCGGGTGCGGGAAACCCTGTTCAACTGGCTGGGTCAGGATTTGACGGGGATGAATTGCCTGGATGCGTTCGCCGGCAGCGGTGCGCTCGGTTTCGAGGCCGCTTCGCGCGGCGCACGGCGTGTCGTCATGATCGATGCCTCGCGCGCGGCGTGCGAGGCACTGAACAGGAACCGCGCGATGCTTGATGTTGCCGCTGCGGAAATTTATCAGACCGATGCGCTGGCCTGGATGCGTGCGCATGAGGAACGGTTCGATCTCATCCTGCTCGACCCGCCGTTTTCCAGTCCGCTTGCAGAGGTTGCCTTGCCGCTGGCCGCCGGGCGGCTCAAACCAGATGGCTGGCTCTATATGGAACAGCCAGATCGTGTGCGCGCGCCGGATGGGTTTATCATTTATCGCGAAGGCGCTGCCGGCACGTCTCACTACGCGCTGTTGAAAAGGGGTTGATTTGCTGAAAGCCATTTATCCGGGCACGTTCGACCCGATTACACGAGGGCACGAGGATATTGTCCGTCGTGCTTCACGCCTGTTCGGCGAGGTCGTTGTTGCCATCGCCGAGAATCGCAACAAGACGCCTTTCTTTAGCCTTGAAGAGCGGGTGCAAATGGCCCGTGTCGTATTGGCCGACATTCCCGGCGTGACGGTCGAAGGCTTCACCGGCCTGCTCATTGATTTTGCCTCCGCACATCAGGCGCACATCGTCCTGCGCGGACTGAGGGCCGTGTCGGATTTTGAATACGAATTCCAACTGGCCGGAATGAACCGTAACCTGCGCCCGGATATCGAAACCATTTTCATGACACCGTCCGACCAATACATGTTCATTTCGTCGAGCATGGTGCGCGAGATCGCCCGGTTGGGCGGCGATATCGCGGCATTTGTCCATCCCACGGTGGCGCAGGCATTGTTGAAGAAAAAATCAGGCGATTTCGTTTCGAATCAATAAATGCGAAAATAAGCGCTGGCGGATATATCCATGTTCAGGTGTCAAAAATGGCTTTGATGATTACAGACGAATGCATCAACTGTGATGTGTGTCTACCCGAATGCCCTAATGAAGCGATTGCCCAGGGCGACGAAATCTATGTGATCGACCCCAACAAATGCACCCAGTGCGTGGGACATTTCGATACGCCGCAGTGCGTTGAAGTGTGCCCGGTTGATTGCATCCCGCTCAACCCCGACTACCCGGAAACCGATGACGAGCTGATGGAGAAATACCACAAGCTCACCGGCAAAGCCGCCTGATTGCGCCGATATGTGCAACGAAAAAAGCCCGGCATTGCCGGGCTTTTTCTCTAAGGGCACGCTGATTTATTCGCGCCAAATTAATTTTGGCCGAAACATCCGCAGAAAATTTTCCCGGCACATGTCCGAGAAAATTTGCGCTTTCCATGACTTGCGTCATTGC
>CAZVBY010000035.1:0-15304 GCA_964625895.1 uncultured Thiobacillus sp. | reverse complement strand
GCGAAGTCATCATCTCAGCGTAACATGCCATGCTGGCTTTATAGGCTGGCGAGCTTGCGCTGACCGGATATGTTTGATATCGTGATATCAAACAGTGGCAGGAGATGGTCATGGCTCAAGTTGTTGTTCGCAACCTGGAAGAAGACATCAAAACCGGTTTGAAAAGACGTGCCGATAAGCATGGCAACAGCATGGAAGAAGAGGTGCGCCAGATTTTGCGGAATGCGGTCAAGGAAGAGTCCATACCCTCACCCAGGCTGGGCAGCCGCATTTCCGCCCGCTTCAGAAAAACCGGGTTAAAGGAAGATCTGCCGGAATTTCATGGGCAGGCCGTGAATCCTGCGGATTTCACTGCATGATCATTCTGGATACCAATGTGCTTTCCGCGCTGATGCGCAACGAGCCAGAGCGGGAAGTGATCGACTGGCTGGACAGGCAACCGCCGGAGTCGGTCTGGATTACCAGCATTACCGAATTCGAGAGCCGCTACGGGCTGGCGCTGTTGCCGGATGGTCGGCGCAGAAAGGCACTGGAGAACGCGTTTGAACGCCTGTTGAAGGAAGACCTCGAAAGCCGGATACTGCCTTTTGACAGCGCAGCGGCGGCAGAAGCGGCCATGCTTGCCGCGAAACGGCAGCAGGCCGGAGATCCGGTTGACATGCGCGACACCCAAATTGCCGGCATCGCCCTTGCAAGACGTGCCACGATTGCCACCCGCAATACCCGGCATTTCGGCGGGTTGAATGTGGACGTTGTGAATCCGTGGAAAGCCTAGACTTGCACTGCTGGCGCTGCGGCGCCTCGCTCGCTGAACTGAGCCCGCCCATCGAGCGGCGCGACGAATGCCCGGCCTGCCGCGCGCAACTGTACGTGTGCAAATTCTGCGAGTTCTACGATCCACGCGTGGCCAAGCAATGCCGCGAGCCCGTGGCCGACGAAGTCAAGGACAAGGAACGCGCCAACTTCTGCGGCTACTTCAAACCCAATCCAAAAGCCTACGTGCCTGCCGATTTTGCTGGTAACAAGGCCCGGTCGGAACTGGACGCGCTGTTCGGCGGGGCCGCACCTTCCTCGCCTTCATCATCAAGTGCGAGTGAAGCACTGAACAAACTTTTCGGAAAAGACTAAAACCTGGTTCAAAATGGAAATCTTCAACCGCTACACCCTCGAATCCGCCCGCCGCCTGCCCAAGCTGCCGACCGACCATCCCTGCTCACGCGTGCATGGCCATTCCTTCCAGGTGGAAATCCACGTCAGCGGGCCGCTCGACCCCGACATGGACTGGGTCGTCGACTTCGCCGAACTCGATGCTGCGTTTTCACCCATCCACGCACAGCTTGACCACCATTACCTCAACGACATCCCCGGACTGGAAAACCCCACTACCGAGCGCATGGCACAGTGGATCTGGCAACACCTCAAACCCCGCTTGCCAGGTTTGAGCAAGATCGTCATTCAGGAAACCCAGCAGTCGGGGTGCGTGTATTGCGGGGATTGAAAAATTGATCCTGTTTTCGGGAAGCCAAACAGCTAATGGCGCTGTCCGCCTTCGCATGCATTAATATAGTCTTTGCTCATGGATGCCTCCTTGGTTTGGTTCATCCCGGCTTTCGTGTGGGTTGGCCCATTTGCGGGTTGTCTCCCCTCTCCCAGCGGGAGAGGGGCAGGGATGAGGGAGTGATGGTGGAATTTCCTACTGCCAATGGGATGTCAGCCATTTCTCCCTCACCCGGCTATGCCACCCTCTCCCGCTGGGAGAGGGGAATTACCGCGGGTATTTCTGAAAGTAACGAATTGCCCACACAAAACCCCTGAAGAACCCTTGGTTTGTCGTGAACGATTTAATTCGATTTAATTCAATGTAGCGCAAGTCCAGGCTTGTTGGTTTCTCACTTCAATCGCGGGTCAACTATGATGGGGTATGCCGGATTCAGCCAGTCATGAATCGGGCCAGCTATTTCAACAACAAGGACAAGGAGAAGCCGCCATGCCGGGAACCGTACGTTTTCACCGCGTGCTGAAGGCGCCGCCGGAGCGCGTGTACCGGGCATTCATCACGCCGGAAGCCCTGGCCAAATGGCTCCCGCCGCATGGCTTCGTTTGCACGGTTCATCAGCTGGAGCCCAAGGTGGGCGGAACGTTCAGGATGTCGTTTACCAATTTCACCACGCAGCAAAGCCATTCGTTTGGCGGCAAATATCTTGAGCTGACTCCCAACGAGTTGCTTCGTTACACAGATGTATTCGATGACCCCAATCTTCCGGGGGTGATGCAAACCACTATTACTCTCAAGCCTGTTTCGTGCGGTACGGAGTTGAGCATCGTGCAGGAAGGCATCCCTGACGCCATTCCCACGGAAATGTGTTATCTCGGCTGGCAGGAATCATTGGCATTGCTTACGTTGCTGGTCGAGATACCTCAATAAGCAAGAAACAAGTTTTTTTGGGTTTCATCTTAATTCAGATCCCG
The DNA here is from genome assembly GCA_964625895.1 of uncultured Thiobacillus sp. GTDB lineage: Bacteria > Pseudomonadota > Gammaproteobacteria > Burkholderiales > Thiobacillaceae > UBA6918. The sequence continues at coordinate 12,835 of CAZVBY010000035.1, read as the reverse complement.
ATCCCGAATACCGCCAGGCGATCTTTCAGCAGTTGAGATTTTCCACGCCAAGCCGAGGCGGCAAGCGTGCGGGTGAATTGCCCTGGCAGTGTCAAATCCGTGGCGGCGCTGATCAGCGTATCCGGCGACAACGCCGCGGCCAGCGCTTCCAGCAGGGCGGCGCTACGGTAGGGCGTTTCGATGAACAATTGCGTGGATTTTTCGCGTCGTGCGGCTTTTTCCAGCTCGCGGATTTTTTGCGTGCGTTCCGGTTCCTTGGCGGGCAGATAGCCGTGGAAGGCAAAGCGTTGCCCACCCAGGCCAGAGGCCATCAAGGCCAGCAGGATGGAGGAGGGCCCGACCAGTGGCGTCACGGTGATGTTCTGGATATGTGCGGCACGCACCATGTCTGCGCCGGGGTCGGCGACGGCTGGGCATCCGGCTTCGGACATCAGACCGACATCCTGGCCGCTTTTCAGCGGAGCAAGCAGCGCGGGAATGTCGGCCGCCTTGGTGTGTTCGTTGAGTTCGAGCAGGGTGAGTTCCTGCAAGGGTTTTGGATGACCCATTGCTTTCAGTGTCGCGCGTGCGGTCTTGGCGCGCTCGACAACAAAGGTATCCAGACGCCGTGCAATGGCAAGCGTGTCGGGCGGCAGGCAGGATTCGGGTGAAACCGGGCCAAGCGGCACGGGAATCAGGTACAGCGTGCCGGGTGAAGTGGTTTCGCTCATGCGGTCAGCACGTCCACGCCTTCGTTCATCAGCATTTCGGTCAGCGCCATCAAGGGCAATCCGATCAGCGCGGTCGGGTCTGGGCTGTCCATGCGTTCCATGAGCGCGATGCCCAATGATTCGCTTTTGGCCGAACCAGCACAGTCGTAGGGTTGCTCTTTTTTCAGGTAAGCCGCGATCTGCGCATCACGCAATTTCCGGATGTGCACCACGGTCGGCACGTCACGGGTCTGCGTTCGACCGGTCTTGCTATTGAGCAGGGTCAATGCGGTGTGAAAGACCATGGCCTTGCCCTGCATTTTCTTCAGTTGCGCGAAGGCATTTTCGTAATTTCCCGGTTTGCCAAGCTGTTCCGAGTCCAGCATCAAGACCTGATCCGAGCCGATGATCAGCGCATCCGGAAATTGATTGGCGACGGTTCTGGCTTTCAGCACCGACAGCCTGAGCACGGTTGCGGAAGGTGTTTCATTTGGCAGCGGGGTTTCGTCTATATCCGGAGAAGCGGCATCAAACGGCAGTTTCAAACGTGATAGCAGTTCGCGGCGGTATTTTGAAGTGGAAGCGAGGATGAGTTTCATGTGGACTGCGGTGAAAACGAAAAGCACATTTTAAAGGCCACGCCTTTCACTCCGGCTGAATTTCGATCAACGCCATGTCGGGGGTCACAGCCTCGCCCTTGGCGGTATGGATCCCCACAACCGTGCCGGATACAGGAGCCTGCACTTCATTTTCCATTTTCATGGCCTCGATGACCAGTACCGGGTCGCCGGCATTTACTTCTTGTCCTGTTTGCACAAGCACTTCGACAATGGTGCCTGGCATGGCAGCGGTGACGTGGCCTTTGTGTCCGGGGCGAGGTTTCTGGCCGGCGGCTGGCTGCGGTTTGCCTGGCTTGCTGGTGCTGAGAGAACCACTGCCCATGATTTCGACTTCATTCAGCGCCTCGACCAGCACTTCTTCGGACACGCCATCGACGGTGACGAAGAAGGGGCGCTGTGTTTCGCTGGACTTGCCGCTGGCAGCCAGCTTGATGTGATAGGTCTCGCCATGAAGGGTGATGTTGAATTCGTCGGCAGCGTAGCGGGCAGTTGTCGCATTTCTCGCTTCGGGCGGCAACAGCGGCTCAGGCTTGAGCGTGTCGGCGGCGCGTTCCTGCAGGAAGACGCGACCCAGGTCAGGGAACATGGCGTAGGTCAGCACGTCTTCCTCGGATTTTGCGAGACCCTCGATTTCGCCCCGCAGTTTGTCCAGCTCGGGCGACATGAGGTCGGCGGGTCGGCAGCTCATGACATCCAGATCGCCAATGGCGAGCTTGCGCACTTCCTCGTTGACCTTGCCGGGCGTGGCGCCGTAGCGGCCCTGCAGATATAGCTTCACTTCCTGGGCGATGCTCTTATAGCGACTGCCGACCATGACGTTGAGCACGGCCTGCGTGCCGACGATCTGCGAAGTGGGCGTGACCAGCGGCGGGTAGCCCAGATCTTCGCGCACACGGGGAATTTCTTCCAATACCGCATCCATTTTGTTCAGCGCACCCTGTTCCTTGAGCTGGTTGGCCAGGTTGGAAATCATGCCGCCTGGAACCTGGTTGACGAGTACGCGCGTGTCCACACCAGTGTATTCGCTCTCGAACTGCCAGTATTTTTTGCGCACGTCCTTGAAATAGGCCGAGATTTCTTCCAACAGGGCCAGGGATAAACCCGTGTCGTATTCCGTGCCTTGCAAGGCAGCGACCATGCTTTGCGTGGTGGGATGGCTGGCGCCTTCGGCAAATGCGCCGATGCAGGTGTCGATGATGCTGGCGCCGGCTTCGACCGCCTTGAGGTGCGCCATGTGCGATAGTCCCGATGTGGCGTGACTGTGGGTATGCACAGGCAGGCCGGTGGTGGCGATGATGGATTGGACGAGTTCATGGGCGGAATAGGGCGTGAGCAATCCGGCCATGTCCTTGATGGCGATACTGTCACAGCCCATTTCCGCAAAGCCTGCGGCCAGCTTCACGAAATATGGAATATCGTGCACCGGGCTGGTGGTATAGCAGATGGTGCCCTCGGCGTGCTTGCCGGCTTTTCTGACCGCCTCGATCGAAACCTGTATGTTGCGCAGGTCGTTCATGGCGTCGAATATGCGGAAGACGTCCACGCCATCATCGGCGCACTTTTTCACGAAAGCGCGCGCCACGTCGTCCGAATAATGGCGGTAGCCGAGCAGGTTCTGGCCGCGCAGCAGCATCTGGATGCGGGTGTTAGGCAGAGCCTTGCGCAGTTTTCTCAGACGCTCCCAAGGGTCTTCGCGCAGAAAGCGCACGCAGGCATCAAAGGTGGCGCCGCCCCAGGCTTCCAATGACCAGAAGCCGACGGAATCGAGCTTGCCGCAAATCGGCAGCATGTCTTCCGTGCGCATGCGCGTGGCGATGAGCGACTGATGGCCGTCGCGCAGAACCAGATCGGTGATGTGTACTTTTGGCATTTTTGGTTCTTCAGGATTTTATGTGAATCATGACATTTTCTTTGCGATAGTCCCTGCCGAATTTCCCCTCTCCCAGCGGGAGAGGGGGTAGGGGTGAGGGAGAGATGGTGGAAAATCCAAATGTCTTGGCATATCAAACATTTCTCCCTCACCCGGCTTCGCCACCCTCTCCCGCTGGGAGAGGGGAATCAAAGCGGCCTCCCGCTGGGAGAGGGGAATCAAAGCGGCCTCCCGCTGGGAGAGGGGAGAACACCCAGGTATAAAGCTTACCCACATAAAGTCACGCTCTTATAATCCCTGGTAAGCAGCAATCGCTGCCGCAATGGCCGCCGCCAGGACTTCCGGCGGTTTGCGCTCTTCATAATGAATCAATTCCGGATGGCTTTCCACGAACCCGGTATTGAAACTGCCGCTGCGAAAATCCGGATGTTTCAATATTTCCTGATAGTAGGGAATGGTGGTCTTGACGCCATAGACCACCATGTCGGACAGCGCGCGGCGCGCCCGTTCGATGACACTGGGCCAGGTCAGATTCCATACCGTGAGTTTGGCGCATAGCGAATCGAAGTAGGGCGGAATCACATAATCGGTGTACATGGCTGCATCGACGCGCACGCCTGGGCCGCCGGGCGAGTAGTAGCGTGTGATGCGGCCAAAGCTGGGCAGAAAATCGTTTCTCGGGTCTTCGGCATTGATGCGGAATTCGATGGCAAAACCGCGATGGCTGATGTCATTCTGCTTGTATTGCAGCGGCAAACCGTCTGCGATGCGAATCTGTTCCTGTACGATGTCCACCCCGGTGATGCTCTCGGTGATGGTGTGCTCGACCTGGAGCCGCGTGTTCATTTCCATGAAGTAGAACTGGTTGTCCTGGTCGAGCAGGAATTCCACTGTGCCGGCGTTGGTGTAGCCGACAGCGACCGCGGCCTGCACTGCCAGTTTGCCAATGTACAGGCGCTGGGCTTCGGTGAGCTGCGGCGAAGGCGCGATTTCGATGAGCTTCTGGTTGCGGCGCTGGATGGAGCAGTCGCGTTCAAAGAGATGGATGGTGTTACCCTGGGAATCGGCCAGAATCTGCACCTCGATGTGCTTGGGATTGACCACGCACTTTTCGATGAAGACCTCGGGTTTGCCAAAGGCCTTGGTGGCTTCGGACACTACCCGATCGTAATTGCGCGCCAGTTCGTCCTCGCCGTCGCAACGGCGGATACCGCGTCCGCCACCGCCGTTGGTGGCTTTCAGCATGACCGGATAGCCGATTTTTTCGGCAAGTTTCCGCGCTTCGTCAAGGTTTTCCAGATTGTGGTCGGACCCCGGCACCACCGGGATGCCGGCCTTGATCATGGCCTGGCGCGCCTGAATTTTGTCGCCCATCTGGCGAATGAGCCCGGCGTTGGGGCCGATGAATATGATGCCGCGCTTGGCGCAAGTCTTGGCAAGCAGCGGGTTTTCGGACAAAAGGCCGTAGCCCGGGTGCAGCGCGTCGCAACCCGAAGCTGCGGCCAGGTTCACCAGATGATGCAGATTGAGATAGCCCGTCAGCGGATCTTTGCCGATGTGGTAGGCCTCGTCGGCTTTTTTGACATGCAGGGCGTGGCGGTCGGCATCGGTATAGATCGCGGCGGATTCGATACCTAATTCCGCGCAGGCGCGGATGATACGTACCGCGATTTCCCCCCGGTTGGCGACCAGAATTTTCTTGATCAAAGCCGCATATCCTTTGACAAAATTACTGCAAAATCATAAAATTGCCTGCTTATGCTCGAACGACCTGTGATTTCCCCGTCGAACTTTTCCGAGAAATCCCGTTGTTGGGAAGGTAGTGCGATGGTAGGGGATTTCGGGCGGCTTGCCCACGAGTTTGTCGACCCAACCGCCCCTCTGCTATATGCGGTATGTGGCAGGCAGGATGCGCGCGGCAGGCCGCAATTGCTATGCGAAGTCAAGGGCTCGGTGAAAATGTTGTGCCAGCGTTGCCTTGAGCCTGTTGCTGTAGAAATCAACAGCAGTCGTTTGCTGTATCTTGCGGGCAGCGAAGCAGAGGCCGACAGGCTGGAAGCTGCCATCGGCGATCAGGAGATGGAAGTGCTGGTCACCGGCCAGTCTCTTGATCTGGCCGGCGTGGTTGAGGACGAGGTGTTGCTCGGTTTGCCGCTCGTCCCGTTGCATGAATACTGTGAGGCGGCCTCCATGACTGGTGGCTGCCTGTAGCATCCTGGCTGGATCATCACCACACCGGGAAAATTTAATAGAAGGAGTTTGAAATGGCCGTTCAACAAAACAAAAAATCCCCCTCCAAGCGGGGTATGCATCGTTCGCACGACTTTCTGGGCAATCCGCCGCTGGCGGTTGAGCCGACCACTGGCGAAGTGCATTTGCGTCATCACATTTCCCCGTCGGGTTACTATCGTGGGAAAAAAGTGGTCAAGGGCAAGGGTGAGTAATTTTTTGGCCTGCGTGTTGTGCGTGGGCCACGGTACTTTTGCCGAAATGAATTGACCCGATGAGGGAAATCACCATCGCCATCGACGTCATGGGTGGCGATCATGGCCTGCATGTGACGGTTCCTGCCGCTCTGAAATGTCTGGGGCGCGGGGATAATCTTAATATCATCCTGGTCGGTCCCCAGGACGCCATTCAAGCCGAACTGAAAGCCCACCATAAAAAGGTCGGCCCACGCCTGCGCATCCGTCATGCCTCTGAAGTGGTGGCGATGGATGAATCGCCCGCGCTGGCATTGCGCAACAAAAAAGATTCCTCCATGCGTGTGGCCATCGATCTGGTCAAGGCTGGTGAGGCCGATGCGTGCGTATCCGCCGGCAATACTGGTGCCCTGATGGCAACCGCGCGTTTCGTGTTGAAAACCTTGCCCGGCATTGATCGTCCTGCCATTGCCACAACCTTGCCCAGCCTCAAAGGCCCGGTTCTGATGCTGGATCTTGGCGCCAATGTGGACTGTGTGGCCGAGCATCTCTTCCAGTTTGCCTTGATGGGTTCCATGCTGGTTGCCGAGGTCGGTCACAAGCCCAATCCCAGCGTGGGTCTGTTGAATATCGGTGAAGAAGAAATCAAGGGCAACGAGGTGGTTAAAAAGGCCGCCGAATTGATCAGGGAAAGTCGTCTGATCAATTTCTACGGTAATGTTGAGGGCGACGATATTTACAAGGGCACCACGGATGTGGTGGTGTGTGACGGCTTCGTCGGCAACGTGGCGTTGAAATCCTCCGAAGGGATTGCCAAAATGATCAGCACCTTGCTCAGGCAGGAATTTCGTCGCAATGTCCTGACCAAGCTGGCTGGGCTGGTGGCCTTGCCGGTCATGAATGCATTCAAGCGCCAGGTTGACCCGCGCCGCTATAATGGCGCCACCCTGTTGGGCCTGCGTGGCATTGTGATCAAGAGCCATGGTGGCGCAGACCGTTTCGCATTCGAACACGCGATTGAAACCGCCATGGAAGAGGCGCGTAGCAACGTGCTCAAACGCATTTCCGAACAATTGCACCAGATCGATACCACGGAGGCGGCATGATTTACTCTCGCATTCTCGGTACGGGAAGTTATTTGCCGGAAAAGCTGCTAACCAATGCCGACTTCGAAAAAATGATCGATACCACAGACCAGTGGATTGTCGATCGTACAGGTATCCGTGAGCGCCATGTGGCGGCGGATAGTGAACTGACCAGCGATCTGGCGTCAGCCGCCGCGCGCCGTGCATTGGAAGCGGCCAATGTTGTGCCGGCTAATGTCGATCTGGTTATTGTGGCGACGACGACGCCCGATCGCGTGTTTCCCAGCACCGCATGCATTGTGCAAGCCAAACTGGGTATCGCGAATGCGTCCCCCGCATTCGATGTGCAGGCGGTATGCAGCGGTTTTATTTACGCACTGGCAACAGCCAATAATTTCATCAAGGCGGGACAAGCCCGCACGGCGCTGGTCATTGGCGCGGAAACCCTGTCGCGCATCACTGACTACACGGATCGCGCCAACTGCATCCTTTGGGGCGATGGTGCGGGTGCCGTTGTGCTCACAGCCAGTGACGAGCCAGGCGTTATCTCCACGCATCTCCACGCCGATGGCCGATATCAGGAATTGCTGTATGTGGACGGCGGCCCGTCCATGGGTAATGGCGACAAGGCAGCAATGCGCATGCAGGGCAATGCCGTGTTCAAAATGGCCGTGAATACACTGGATGCCATTGTTGATGAAACGCTGGCTGCCAACGGACTCGACAAGTCCCACATTGATTGGTTGGTGCCACACCAGGCCAATATCCGCATCATCCAGGCGACGGGCAAGAAACTGGGCCTGCCCATTGAGCGGGTGGTGGTGACAGTCGACCGGCATGGCAACACCTCGGCCGCGTCGATTCCCCTTGCGCTGGACACCGCCGTGCGTGATGGCCGCATCCAGCGTGGACAAACCCTGCTGATGGAAGCTTTCGGCGGCGGGTTCACTTGGGGCTCGGCGCTTGTGAAGTATTGAATTTATTTTTTACAGGGAGGAAAGGGAGGTAAAGGAGTAAACCGGCTTATGTGTTTCTCCCGTTCCTCCCTTACCTCACTGTGTAACGTTTTTCCAGGTTTCCTTAAATGAAAACAGCATTCCTATTTCCCGGCCAAGGCTCGCAATCGGTGGGCATGATGAAAGGTCTCGAACAGTTTCTCGAAGTCAAACAGACCTTTGACGAAGCTTCGTCCGCCTTGGGCGAAGACTTGTGGAAGCTGGTGACCGAAGGTCCGGCGGAAACCCTCAATCAGACCACCTACACCCAGCCCGCCATGCTGGCCGCCGATATCGCGACCTGGCGTGTTTATCTTGGCCAGGGTGGCGCGATGCCTGCGGTGATGGCGGGTCACAGTCTGGGAGAAATCGCAGCGCTGACGGCAGCCGGTGCGCTGAATTTCGCCGACGCGGTGAAGCTCACCCGCTTCCGCGCCGAGGCCATGCAGAATGCCGTGCCGGAAGGCGTTGGCGCCATGGCGGCGGTGCTGGGGCTGGACGATGACACCGTGCGTGTCGTGTGCGCCGAAGCCGCGCAAGCCGAAGTTCTGGAGCCGGTCAATCTGAATTCGCCCGGCCAGGTGGTCATTGCCGGCAACAAGGCTGCGGTGGAGCGGGGCATGGCGCTGGCAAAGGAAAAGGGCGCCAAGCGCGCGCTGCCGCTGCCGGTATCCGTACCTTCTCACTCGGCATTGATGAAGCCGGCTGCTGATCAGTTCCGCGTCTATCTGGAAAGTATCAATTTGCGCGCGCCGGAAATTCCAGTTTTGCAGAATGCGGATATTGCGGCATATACCGATCCGGCAGCCATCAAGGATGCGCTGGCGCGTCAGTTACATTCCCCCGTGCGCTGGGTGGAAACCATCCAGGCGCTGGCCGGGCAGAGTATCGGGCGTTGTGTGGAATGTGGGCCGGGCAAGGTATTGACAGGTCTGGTGAAGCGCATCAACGACATTCCCTGCGTGGCGCTGGTGGATGAGGCTGCGCTGGCCAGCCTGAAATAAGGAGAGAGTGAAATGGAAGGCAAAATCGCTCTGGTGACTGGCGCCTCGCGCGGCATCGGACAGGCCTGCGCGCTGGCGTTGGGCAAGGCGGGCGCGACCGTCATTGGTACGGCAACCTCGGACAAGGGTGCGGAAGCCATTACCGCTTACTTGCAGGAAGCCGGCGTCAAGGGCCGTGGTATGAAGCTCAACGTGACCGACGCAGCGGAGGTGGATGCCGTTATTGCCACCCTTGAAAAGGATTTCGGCGGCATCGGCATTCTGGTCAACAATGCCGGCATTACCCGCGACAATCTGCTCATGCGCATGAAAGACGAAGAGTGGGATGAGATCATGCTGACCAATCTGACATCCGTGTTCCGGCTGTCGCGCGCGGTAATCAAGAGCATGATGAAGGCGCGCACGGGTCGCATCATTTCCATCGCCTCGGTGGTGGGGGCCATGGGTAATGCCGGGCAGACCAACTACAGCGCGGCCAAGGCCGGCATCATGGGCTTTACCAAATCGCTGGCCAAGGAAGTTGGCAGTCGCAATATTACGGTGAACTGCGTTGCACCGGGCTTTATTGATACAGACATGACCAAGGCGCTGCCCGAAGCGCAACGTACCGCCCTGCTGGCACATATTCCGCTGGGCAAGCTGGGCGCGCCGGAGGACATTGCCAACGCCGTGGCTTTTCTGGCAAGTGATCAGGCCAGCTACATTACCGGAGCCACGCTGCATGTAAATGGCGGCATGTACATGATTTAAATAGTATTTGCTTGAACTTGGTTGCTTTTCAGCCAAGTTTGGTAAAATCTCCACCGCCTTGACTGGCTCAAGGCATGTATCAACCAAAGAGGACTAACAATGGATATTGAAGCACGTGTCAAGAAAATCGTCGCAGAACAGTTGGGCGCCAATGAAGCGGATGTTAAGAATGAATCCTCCTTCGTGGACGATCTGGGCGCCGATTCCCTGGATACCGTGGAACTGGTGATGGCGCTGGAGGAAGAATTCGGTTGCGAAATTCCCGATGAAGATGCCGAAAAGATCACCAACGTCCAGCAGGCTATCGATTACGTCAACGCCCACAAGGGTTGATTTCTATAATCTCCCGAGACACTTTTTTCTCCCGAGAGAACCATTTTGTCAAAACGCAGAGTCGTGATTACCGGCCTGGGGATCATCTCCCCGGTCGGCAACAGCATTCCTGAAGCCTGGGATAATCTCGTGGCAGGCCGTTCCGGCATCGCACGGATTACCCGCTTCGATCCCGCGCCTTTTGCCTCGCAAATTGCGGGGGAAGTGAAGGGCTTTGATGTCGAGCAGTACCTCAATGCCAAGGACGCCCGCCGCATGGATGTTTTTATCCAGTTCGGCATGGCGGCCGGCATCCAGGCAATCAAGGATTCAGGACTTGAAATCACAGAGGCCAATGCCGAGCGCATTGGCCTCAACATAGGCTCGGGTATCGGCGGCCTGCCACTGATCGAGGAAACGCATGATCTGTTGCGTCAGTCCGGCCCGCGCAAAATTTCACCGTTTTTCATTCCCGGCTCCATCATCAACATGATTTCCGGCAATCTGTCGATCATGTTTGGCATCAAGGGACCGAATCTGTCAGTCGTCACGGCCTGCACGACCGGCCTGCATGCCATTGGCCTGTCTGCTCGGTCGATTCAATATGGTGATGCCGACGTGATGGTGTGCGGCGGTGCGGAAAGTGCGGTTTCCGAGCTGGGAGTGGGCGGCTTTGCGGCAGCCCGTGCACTATCCACGCGCAACGACGATCCAGCCACGGCCAGCCGTCCCTGGGACAAGGGCCGCGATGGTTTCGTGTTGGGCGAAGGCGCTGGCGTGATGGTGCTCGAGGAATACGAACATGCCAAAAAGCGCGGCGCGAAAATCTATGCAGAAGTGACCGGCTTCGGCATGAGCGGCGATGCCTATCATATGACCGCGCCCAGTACCGACGGTCCGCGCCGTTCGATGCTGAACGCGCTGAAAGATGCTGGCCTGAATGCCGATGGGATTCAATACGTCAATGCGCATGGCACGTCCACGCCGCTGGGCGACAAAAACGAAACCGATGCCATTAAACTGGCGCTGGGCGATGCTGCCTACAAACTCGTGGTCAATTCCACCAAGTCCATGACTGGCCACCTGCTGGGCGGCGCAGGCGGCGTCGAATCCGTCTTTACGGTGCTGGCCATCCATCATCAAATATCACCGCCTACCACCAATATTTTCGAGCAAGACCCGGAATGCGATCTGGATTACTGCGCCAACACGGCGCGTGAAATGAAGATCGATGCTGCCCTGAAAAACAACTTTGGCTTCGGCGGTACCAATGGCAGCCTGGTTTTCAAGCGAGTTTGATCGCAGTCAGTGAAAGTGCTTGAATGGTCCGGCCCGCTACCGGACCTGTTGGCTCTCAAAGCCGCCTGGCCTGACCGATATCCCGCGCTATTTTCCACCGGCGGTCCTGCCGGATGGGATATTCTGTTTGCCTGCCCGCAACAGGCGCACGCGCTGAATCATGATGCAAGCGCTGAGAAGGTCAGTAAGTTTTTGTCCTCATTGCCTCAGCCTGCCATCGTAGAACATGCCAAGCCCGGGCTTCCATTTCGCGGCGGCTGGCTCTTGATGTTGAGTTATGAACTGGGGGGCGTCCTCGAACCCTCGGTGGGGTGCTTGACTGAAGAAGATGCTTTTCCGCTCGCCTGGGCATTGCGGATTCCCGCTGCCATTCTGATCGACAAGCACAATAAGCAGACCTGGCTGATGGCCGAAGTGGGCCAGCAATCATTGATCGACACGCTGGCAGATGATCTTCTCGCATGTCCTGCCATGCCGACGGATGATTTGCCGGCGTTCGAACTTGATGAAGAGCCGGCGCAAATTTTCCTTGATGGCGTTGAACGGATCAAATCCTATATCCGGGAAGGCGACGTTTTTCAGGTCAATCTTTCGCGTGGCTGGAAAGCGGTATTTCCGAGACCAATTTCGGCTGCGGCCTTGTTCAACAGGCAAAGAACAAGAAACCCGGCACCATTCTCCGCGCTTGTGGAGATGGGCGAATGGACGATTTCGAGCTCATCGCCCGAACGGCTGGTTTGCCTTGAGCCCAGTGGGAAACTATTGACCCGACCCATCGCGGGCACACATCCTCGCGGCGAGAACCCGGACGAGGACGAAGCCCTGAAGGCAAAATTGGCTTCTCATCCAAAGGAAAAATCCGAACACATCATGCTGGTTGATCTTGAGCGCAACGACCTTGGGCGGATATGCGAGCCAGGCAGCGTTAGGGTCGGAGCGCTGATGGAACTGACCAGCTATGCGCATGTGCACCACCTGGAATCGACCGTCAGCGGGCAAATAAAAAGTGGTGTCAGTCTCCATGATCTTATTCGGGCAATGTTTCCCGGTGGGACCATCACCGGCTGCCCCAAGGTACGCACCATGCAGATCATCCGCGAACTGGAAAGCGAGCCACGTCGCTGTTATACCGGCAGCCTGGGCTATGTAAACATCGATGGCACGCTGGATTTGAATATCCTGATCCGGGGTTTTCTGGTCAAGGATCATGTCGTGTGGTTCCGGACTGGCGCGGGCATCGTTGCGGACTCCAATCCGCTACGCGAACTTGCCGAGACCCGAGCCAAGGCCAAGGGCTTGCTTGAATCCTTGAGTCAGGAGTGAACGCCGCTGACAAATGCGGCCTGTTTGGCGCTACCAAAAGCAGTTGCTTTTGATCTGGATGGGCGGCGTTTAAATGCCACGATTTTTCAGGCTGATGATACCGCCGCCCAAGCACATCCGGCCATCATATAAAACCACGGATTGGCCAGGTGTCACCGCCCATTGCGGCGTGTCGAATTTCACTTTCAGGCCGCCATCGCGTTCCAGTTCCAGTGAGCAGGCAGCGTCCTGCTGGCGGTAACGGGTTCTGACGGTGTAGGCGCTGTTCAGGTCGGGCATTTCGCCGGAAATCCAGCTCAAATCCTGTGCCATGAGTTCGCTGGATTGCAGCAGGGGATGGTCGTGGCCCTGCACGACGATGAGGGTATTGCTGGCCATGTCCTTGCCCGCGACAAACCAGGGTTGGCCGGTGCTGTCTTTTTGCCCGCCGATGCCCAGACCTTCGCGCTGGCCGATGGTGTAGTA
>CAZVBY010000034.1:11348-16623 GCA_964625895.1 uncultured Thiobacillus sp. | reverse complement strand
AGCCGCCGGAGCACGTCAAGTTCATCCTCGCCACCACCGACCCGCAAAAGATTCCGGTCACGGTCTTGTCGCGCTGCCTGCAATTCAACCTCAAGCCCATGACCCAGCAGCAGGTCATCCAGCGTTTGAGCCATGTGCTGGAACAGGAAAATATTTCTGCCGAACCGGCTGCGCTCAATCTGCTCGCGCGCGCCGCCAACGGCAGCATGCGCGATGCGCTGTCCTTGACCGATCAGGCCATCGCACACGGTGCCGGTGCGCTCGATACTGCGGGTGTCGAGGCCATGCTTGGCACTGTGCGGCAGGATTACCTGTTCGACATTCTCGATGCATTGGCGCGGCAGGACGCCGACAGCCTGCTGCAACAGCCGCGCCTGCTTTCCGAACAGGGCATATCCCTGGATGCGGCCCTGCAGGACCTCGGCGCGCTGCTCACCAAAATCGCACTGGCACAAATCGCACCGCAAGCGGTCGAGGATGACCAGGAGGCCGCGCGCATTGTTGAAATGGCATCGAAGCTGGATGCCGAAACCGTGCAGCTCTATTACCAGATCGCAGTCAACGGCCGCCGCGATCTGCCCTTCGCGCCCGACGAGATTTCCGGCTTCAGCATGACGCTGTTGCGGATGCTGGCGTTTACGCCGGCAGATTCGGCTTCCCTGTCTGGAAAGGGCGCCAGGAAAGCAGGTGAAAGCTCTCGTCACGATCAAACAAATTCTCTCCCCTCTCCCTCCGGGAGAGGGGCCGGGGGTGAGGGCGCTTCCCCTCGCCCGGCGGGAGAGGGGCCAGGGGTGAGGGAGAATTCTAAAACCTCACCAGCACATGCAAGTGTGAGCACCTATTCAAGGACAACAGAGGCCACCCCCTCTCCCTCGGCTTCGCCGCCCTCACCCCGCCCTCTCCCAGCGGGAGAGGGGGATAAGGCTAAGCCCAAACCCAAACCGGCCAACGGAGAGGGCCGGGGTGGGGGTGAAGCCGCTTCATCTACCGACTGGCCCACCATCGTCGCCAGCCTCAAGCTCGGCGGCATGGCCCGCATGCTGGCCGACCAGTGCGAACTCAAAAGCCACGACAGCAATACCATGCTGCTAGGCCTGGCCGAAGCGCACAAGCATTTGCTCGACAAAACCTATCAGGAAAAACTGGTCGCCGCGCTCAAGCAGAAATTCGGTGAGCAGCTAAAAGTGCAAATCGAACTCGGCGCGGCATCCGGCCAAAGCCCTGTCGAAGTGCGCGCCCGCGCCAAAGCAGAAAAACAGGCCGAGGCAGTCGCCGCCATCGAGTCCGATCCCTTCATACGCGACCTGGTCGATCAGTTCGATGCGCGAATTGATCCCTCCACCATACAACCCTTAGGAGAACAGCAATGATCAAAGGCGGAATTGGCAACCTGATGAAACAGGTTCAGCAAATGCAGGACAACATGCAAAAGGCGCAGGCGCAACTCGCCGAAGTGGAAGTCGAAGGCGTCTCCGGCGCCGGCATGGTCAAGATCACCATGACCTGCCGCAACGACGTCAAGCGCGTGCAGATCGACGCGGGCGTCATGGACGACAAGGAAATGCTCGAAGACCTCATCGCCGCCGCCGTCAATGATGCCATCCGCAAGGCCGAACAGACTACCCAGGAAAAAATGGGCGCCTTCACCCAGGGACTGCCGCTGCCGCCGGGGATGAAGTTGCCGTTTTAGCCCTCTCATCCAACCGGATCATCAACTCTTTTGATCTTGGGATGTGAATAAATGTCACGAATGTTAACTAACTCAATCTACGCTGCGGCTTTAGGCGGAGTTTTGTTCTTCTTTTTGGCGGTAAGCGCTGCTTTACTTGTTACGGGCGATGGGAGAGCTTCTGGCTTTACCTATTTTATGCTTAGAGTGATTGATTTTCCTGCGGATATATTTGGAGTGTCGTCAGGTAAAATTTTTCCTGCCACATTTTTTTATGCATTTGCGTCTTTTGTTATCTCGTTAATTTACCAAGTTGTTTTCTCAACTAAAAAAAGCCCGCGTAGCCCGCGTAGGGCGCAATAACCGAAGGGCATTGCGCCGCATGTAGACATCGTCTTTCAGGAAAAACCTCCGGCGGGTTACGCTTCGCTAACCCGCCCTACCTGTTTGGGATGCGAGATGGCGCAGTCAGCTTCGCAAACAAAATTGATGAATTAAAGGTTCCTGATGAATTAAAGGTTCCAGGCTCGAATTGAATTCTGGGTTCGGCGTCATCGAGTTCAGGCTGCTTGCGCCAGCGTGAAATCAACACGCACCTTGTCAAACGGGCACACGATTTTTCCGCTCTCGGTTTTTTCCAGCAGGCCGATTGCCAGCAGGGCATGAACATCCCGATGCACGGATTTGACATCCCGCTCCAGTCTGCGGGCCACTTCGCGCAGGCTCAATTCACCCGCGCCGCTCATGGCCTCCAGCACACCCCAACGCTTGGGACTGATTTCGGAAAACAGCAGTTCCGGGCTGGCATAGCTGAACGTGGCTTGCTGGGTGCGCCCGGATTTGGCGGCCTGACGAATTCCTTTCGCGCCTGTTTTGAGCGCGGCTTTCCAGTCCGGGTTGATTTCAATGACAGCGGTTTTCATGTGACTCTCCTTTCAATTTCTGCCAGAAAATCATCCAGCAGCTGGTCGATGGAAACAAAGCGGTAGGCATGCTGCTTTCCATCCAGATGCTTGTGGTCGCCCTTGCCGCGTTCATTATCGAAGCCGACTATGCGTTTCCCATTCAGCACATAAACCAGGCGGTACTTGAAAGCATGGTCGCATGGCGGAACCGGGCAGGGCAGCTTCCATATTTTCATTTCAACCAGTCCGCCATTAGGCAGACGCTGCCGGTGCTGTTTGAGCAATTCCGCCTTCATGTTGGCATTCTTGACAACAATCTGGTGGAAGTCAAGTCCAGAGTCGAAAAGGGCGGATCAGGTTTTCTACGAGGAGGCATCCGGCGGGTTACGCTTTGCTAACCCGCCCTACCTGGTTGTGGTGCGAGACGGCGCAGTCAGCTTGGCAAACCCGATCGCCGCGAAAAAGAACACCACCGACAATCCCACTTCAATCATTCCCAACATCGAAGACATGCCTTTATCTCCCCATGCTCGCATGACACCTTCGGTGAAATACAGCAGGATGAACATCGACATCCACTGGTAGGTGTAGCGGCGGCCCTTGAGGATGCCCATCAGCGGGATCAGCAACACCACGGCCTTCAGTGCCAGCCACGAGCCGCCGGGTTTTAGCGGCGCGAGCCACAGTTCCCACGCCAGGTTGAGGAAAATCAGCGCGATGAGGCTGGCGCTGGCGGTCAGTTGCAGGGCGCGAATCACCTGGCGAGTTCGATCAGCAGCTTGCGCGCCGACTCGCCATCGGTGATGGTGCGCGGAAAATCGATGCGCACCTTGGCTTCGGGCGTTTGAATATCCATGCCGTCGGTGTCGATGCCGGTCATGCTGGCTTCAGCGGGGCGCTTGCCTGTAGCCTGTTCAACGTAGCGAACAAGCGAGGCGGCATGGTCCTGATTCATGTGCGCGAGGATGCTCGCTTCCCATTCTTCCAGCGAGTTTTCCGGCGGCGCGTAGCTCGCGGGTTCGACCCATTCGATCTTGCCAAAGGCCATGATGAAGCGGATGGCTTCGATGTTGATTCGCCAGAGGTTGAAATCGCCCAGCTCGAAATAGCCTGCGGCGTCTGGCATCAGTTGTGAATAACGCTTGACCAGTGCGTCGGGTCGGCCGATATTTTCCGCACTGCCGGTCAGCGTCACGCGTCCGGCGGCATGCATGTTGTCGGTACAGGGGTGGACGATGAGACTCGCGCGCGGATCGGCGGCGAGGTTCTTGGTGTGCTCGGCCAGGCCGGAAATCAGAAACACCGGCCGCGCCTGATGATCGGTGATGAAAGGGCAGACCGAGGCGAAGGGCATGCCGTTAAGCCGCTTTGAAATCGTTGCCAGCACGCCGTGATGATGACGTCGGACAAACTGCCGGGCTTCGAGCGCGGTGTTGCTCATGACGCGAGTTTGAGCGCGGTTTCGGCCAGGCGCTTGCCCTGCGCGATGCAAAGCTTGCGTTCGTCTTCGGTCAGCGGCCTGTCGTCCTGCGCACCGGCCACGTGGCTGGCGCCGTAGGGCGTGCCGCCGCTGGCGGTGGAAGTCAATTCGGGCAGGGTGTAAGGCAGGCCCAGCAGGATCATGCCGTGATGCAGCAGCGGGAACATCATGGAAACCAGCGTGGTTTCCTGGCCGCCGTGCATGGTGGCGGTGGAGGTGAACACGCAGGCGGGCTTGCCCGCGAGCGAGCCTTGCATCCACAGGCCGCCGGTGCCGTCGAGGAAGAATTTCATCGCCGCCGCCATGTTGCCAAAGCGCGTGGGGCTGCCAAGTGCCAGGCCAATGCATTCCTCGAAATCGCGGTATTCCGCATAGGGCGCGCCTTCGGGCGGCACGGCGGGCTCGGCCACCTCGGTTTTCGGGGCGACCTTGGGCACGGTGCGGATGCGGGCGGTGGCGCCGGCCACGGATTCGACGCCGCGCGCGATCAGACGCGCCATTTCGGCTACGCTGCCGCCCTGGCTGTAGTACAGAACAAGAATGTCAGTCATTTTCGTCCGCCACCATTAACCTGCTGCGCAGCTTGATTGCTGTGTTGCGCGGTGCTCGGAATCCTCATGTATGTCATATACACTCCGGTTCCTGTGCGCCGCGCGCCTTGCACTCAAACTGCTCGCGACGGTTTCTGGGGGCGGCCTCCAGTAGTAATTAGAAAGATTGATTCTACTTTCAGGAGCAGGGATGCGTAAGTGTTATATCTGGATGCTGGCTACTGCTTTGGCAGTCCTGTTTGCCTTGAGCCTCCATCGGTTGATGGGACAGGCCGGCATGGCCTTGTATGTCACTTATGGTGTGGGCTATGCGGTGTTTGCGATTCTGCTACTGTTGGCCTTGAAGCAATGCCGTCCCAGCTGGCATCCGGCCATGCAGCGGATGACATCGTTGCTGGCAGGCGCGGGATTGGCTGTGATTGATGTGACGCTGTCCGGCCTGAAAGGCGAAATGGCCCAGCAGGCGTTTTTCAGTGCGCTGTTGGGTGTGGCGCTGGTGCAGGTGGTGGCGAAGTTATTGTTGAAACAAGTTGACAGTTAGACAACAGCTGGCTTCCGATTTTGTCGTTCCCGCGAAGGCGGGAACCCAGACAATTGAAACAACTGGATACCCGCTTACGCGGGTATGACGGGCAGCCCCGATGTTTGGTTAACCACCGCCGCCACCCGA
>CAZVBY010000034.1:0-11248 GCA_964625895.1 uncultured Thiobacillus sp. | reverse complement strand
GCGCTGCCCATGGCGGGCATCATGACGTTGAGTTCCAGTTGCCCGGCCTGGGTCATCATGGCCACGGCGTGATCTTGTCCCAGTACCTGATAGCAGACCTGATTCAGCATTTCGAACATGACCGGGTTGACCTTGCCGGGCATGATGCTGGAGCCGGGCTGGACGGCGGGCAGGGTGATTTCGCCCAAGCCCGTGCGGGGGCCGGAAGCGAGCAAACGTAAATCATTGGAAATTCGCGTCAGTTCCAGCGCCAGGCCGCGAATGCGGGCCGACAGGTCCTGCAAATCCAGCATGGACTGCATCTGCGCGGCGAGGTGGCTGGATTTGATCGGCTCGCCTGTCAATTTGGCCAGTTCGGCCGCGACCTTTTCCGGATAGCCTGGCGAAGTGTTGAGCGCGGTGCCAGCCGCCGAGCCGCCGAGGCCGATTTCAGCCAGTTTCTCGCGGCAGCTCGCCAGATTGCCTGCCGCGCGGCGCAGCGTCCAGGCGTAGGCCGCAAATTCGATGCCGAGGGTGGTGGGCACGGCGTCCTGCAAATGCGTGCGGCCGGATTTGACGGTGTCCTTTTCGCGTTCGGCCAGACGCTCGAATTCCTTTGCCATGCCGTCGACTGCGGCAATTAGCCGTGGCAGCTTGGCCAGGCAGGCCAGCCGGATGGCGGTGGGAATGGTGTCGTTGGTGGACTGGCCCATATTAACGTCGTCGTTGGGATTGACTGGCTCGTAGCTGCCTTTTTCCCCGCCCAGCGCGACATTGGCCAGGTTGGCGACGACTTCGTTGGTGTTCATGTTGTGGCTGGTACCCGCGCCAGCCTGGAAACGATCCACCACGAACTGGTCCAAATGTTCCCCTTGCAGTATCCGCTCGCAGACCTTCACAATGGCGTCGCGCTTGCCTTCCGGGAGCCAGCCGGGCTGGCAGTTGGCATGTGCCGCCGCCAGTTTGATCATGACGTGGGTGCGGATAAAATCCACGTCGGGCTTGCGGCCGGAAATCGGGAAATTGTCGATGGCGCGCGCGGTCTGAATGCCGTACCAGGCCGATGCGGGAACTTGGTACTCGCCCAGCGAGTCTTTCTCGATACGATAATCACTCATGATGTGTAAACAATGACACAAACAAAAACTGCATTTTACCTGCTGGCGCTGGGATTCCTGTTCGGCTTGAGCAATGCATTGCATGCATCGGACTTCACCATGACGGATACCGATGGCAAGGTGCACAAGCTTTCCCAATACAAGGGGAAATGGGTATTGGTCAATTTCTGGGCGACCTGGTGCCCGCCCTGTCTCGCCGAGATACCGGATTTGATCGAGCTGCATGAAAACAAGAAGAACAATCTGGTGGTGCTTGGCGTCGCGCTCGATTACCGTAACCCGAAACAGGTGGTCGAGTTTGCCGAGGGATTGATGGTCAATTACCCGATCGTGCTGGGCGACCGCAAGCTGGCGGCGCAGATCGGCCCGGTGGACGGGTTGCCAACGACCTATCTCTACAATCCTCAGGGCAAGCTGGTCGCGCATCAGTTAGGGCCGATCACCAGGGAAGCGGTTGAAGGATTCATCCGCAAATCTGCAAAGGCAGCGGCAAATTAGCAGGGGCATGATCATGAAACGCTGGCTGGCATTTCTCGCGCTGTTATTCCCCTTGATGGCATTGGCCGACGGGCCGCGTGATCCGGAAAAGCACTTCTTCCTGCCCAAGTTGGGCGATTTCAAGGAGGAATTGGCGACGGCGAAACAAGAAGGCAAGAAGGGCGTGATGCTGTTCTTCGAAATGGACGATTGCCCCTTCTGCGCGCGCATGAAAGCCACGATTCTTAATCGGCCTGACGTGCAGGATTTCTATCGTCAGCACTTTCTGACGTATCCCATCGACACGCAGGGCGATACGCCCATGTCCGATTTCTCCGGCAAGGAAACGATCGAAAAAAACTTTGCGCTGGAACACCGGGTGCGCGCCACGCCAACCATTGTGTTCTTTGACCTGGATGGCAAGCCTGTCGCCCGGCACACCGGGCCGCCCAGGGACAAGGACGATTTCATGCTGCTGGCCCGGTACGTTCTTGAAGGCGCGTACCAGGCCATGCCCTACACCCGCTACAAACAGAATCAGAATACGATTAAATGATGCGGCGGCTGCTGTGCGTCCTTCTATTGGCGGGGTCAACAGCAAATGCCGGGGGAAATCCGCTGACCCTGGAGGAGGCATTGACGGCTGCGGAGGCCGCGCATCCGCAAGTCATGGCGGCGCAGGCGGATCTCAATCTCGCGCTGGCGGATTTGAGTCTTGTCGGCAGCGCCAAAGATCCTTTGCTGAATCTTGAAGGCCAGTTGCGTCGCGGCCAGACGACCCGGAACGGGCTGAATTGGCAAGATGATCACGGCGCGCGCCTGGTGTTCCGCAAGCCGTTGCTCGATTTCGGCCGCGAAAGCGGGCAGGTGGATGCCGCCAGGCAGGAAGTCGCCGCCCGCCGGCTGGGCTTGATGGATATTCGCGATACCCGCCGCATCGACATCATGGCCCGGTTCTTTGACGTGTTGCTGGCCGATGCGCAGTACGCAGCCGACAATGAATACACGGCGGTTTATTACGTCAGTTGGGATGACTCGAAAAAACGCTTTGAACTGGGCGAGTTGAATGCACGTGATCTGGCGCAGCTTGAAGCGAGATATCAGGACCAGCGGGAAAAACGCAACCGCAGTTTGATGGCCATGCGCACTGCCCGGCAAAAGCTGGCCAATACCCTCAATCGCCCAGGCCAGTTGCCGGCTGAACTGGCGCCACCTGATCTGCCGCAAAATGAACTGAACCTGCCGGATTATGAAATCCTGCTGCCGGTTGCGTTAAAGAACAACCGGCAATTACTGGCGCAGGATGCGCGCTTGAAGGCAGTGACGGCCCGCACGGAATCAATACGTGCCGATCGCTCGCCCACGCTGGATGTGGAAATGTATGCATCGGATTACAACCGCGATACGGCGACCCGCGACCGGTATAGCGCGGGGTTGGTTCTGAACTGGCCTTTGTACCAGGGCGAGCGTATCGACAGCCGGCTGGCGCGCGAAGCCGCTCAACGGGCGCGCCTTGAAGCGGCATTCGAGCAGGGCCGGCGCGATCTGGCGGATACGTTGCTGGAAACCCTGCTGGAAATCGAATGGCTGAAAACCGCCGCACGTCCCGCCGCCAAAGTGCAAATCGATTATCGTGACCACGTGCTGGAACGCGCGCGTGGCGAATACGAACTGGAACTCAAAACCAATCTGGGCACCGCGATGGCGGACACGCAGGCAGCGGCCATCCGGCAGAAGCAGGTGGAATACCGGCTGGCGCTGGCATTGGCGCGACTGGAGGCGCTGGCGGGAACTCCGCTTAAGGAATTTGCACAGGGAACAAAACAAGGAACGCCATGAAGAAATTAGGTCCATCCGGCTTTTGTGTGGGTTTGCTGTTAGCCTTTGAACGGATACCCCTCTCCCAGCGGGAGAGGGAGGCGAAGCCGGGTGAGGGAGAAAAGCTTGAACTGTTGACGGCGTTTGAAATACCTGCCATCTCTCCCTCACCCCTGCCCCTCTCCCGCTGGGAGAGGGGAGGTGCGGCAGGGACCATGGGGAGCAAACGCCATGCCGCACTCCTCATGAGTCAAACAATTTTGCTTTTGCTGGCCATGCCGTTATTGACTTCACCGGCATTTGCCGCCGACAGCGTGCGATTGACCACGCCTGTTTCCGGAGTGGTCAAGACGGTTTTCGTGGAACAGGGGCAACGCGTCAGGAAAGGCGACAAGCTGCTTGAGCTCAATGACGTGCGTTATCAGGCGAAACTGATGGAAGCCGAGGCAGGTGTCATGCGCGCGAAACTGGAAACCGAAGACGCGGAAAAAGACCTGAAGCGCGCGGAAGAGCTTTATGCGCGCGGCGTCAGCTCGACGACGGAGCTGGATGCTGTCAAGCTCCGCCATGTGCGGGCAAGCGCATCGCTCAAGGAAGCCCAGGCGCGCCAGATCATCGCGCAAAAGAATCTGGATGACACAGTGTTGAAAGCGCCGTTCAATGGCGTGGTGAAAAGCCGTGAGGCCGAACCGGGGATGTTCGTGTCGGCGGAACTTAATCCGCCGGTGCTGATTGTTCTGGTGAAGACGCGTTAATTACATCAATACCGGACGCTACGCAGCGGGGGAGAATACTGCCAGTTGCGTTTCCAGGCGCCGACGACCAGTGTCGGGTATTCGGGGCGGCCGAGGCTGCCGTTGTAGCGGCCCAGCGCACGGTACAGATCGCCCTTTTCGATATCGATGTAATGACGCAGGATCAGCGCGCCATATCTGAGGTTGGTGCGCAGATGGAAAAGGTTGTGCTCCTCCGTGCCGATGACCTTGAGCCAGAACGGCATGACCTGTGTGAAACCCCGCGCGCCGACTGACGACACGGCGTATTTCTTGAAGCCGCTTTCCACTTGAATGAGCCCCAGCATCAATTCCGGATCGAGTCCCGCGCGGGTGGCTTCGTAATAGAGGGTTTGCAGGAATTCCATGCGGAATTCGTCATCCGGCATGCGCTTTTTGAGCCGGCTGGACATTTCGGCGAGCCAGGATTGGGTCTGGGGCGCACGCAACACGGACACTTCCGTGACGGCGACATCGGCCAGCGCTTTCGAAAGGTGAGCGCGCGCGGCGGCCGACATGGGCTCGTATTTTTGTCCGCCAGCCTTGGCCATGCTGCCGACGCCCAGTGTCAAACCGGCTATCAATGCAAATTTTCCAACCTTGCGTAACATCATCTGCTTTCAAGTAAATCTGTAAAAAATTTCGACACATCCTTTAACGGCACTTCCCGGGCCTGACTTTCGCGCCGGCCGAGATACTCGACCATGCCATTCTTCAGTCCACGCTCGCCGACCGTGATCCGGTGCGGGATGCCGATGAGTTCCGCATCGGCGAACATGACGCCCGGCCGTTCGTCGCGATCGTCCAGCAGGACATCGATTCCGGCTGCCTCAATTTCTCTGTATAGCCCATCAGCGACTGCTTTGACAGCTTCGCTCTTGTGGTAACCGATTGGCGAAATTACGAGCAAGAACGGTGCCATCGATTCCGGCCAGATGATGCCGCGCTCGTCATGATTTTGCTCGATGGCGGCCGCGACCACGCGCGACACGCCGATGCCGTAGCAGCCCATTTCCATGGTTTGCGACTTGCCCTGTTCGTCGAGGAAGCTCGCATTCAACGCCTGCGAATATTTGCTGCGTAGCTGGAACACATGCCCCACTTCGATGCCGCGACAGAGTTCCAGCGCGCCCTTGCTGTCCGGGCTGGGATCGCCGGACACGACATTGCGGATATCCGCCACGATATCCGGCTCTGGAAGGTCGCGGCCGAAATTGACGCCGGCCAGGTGATATTTTGGCTTGTTGGCGCCGCAGACAAAATCGCTCATCGCGGCAACGGTGCGGTCGGCGATGACGCGAATGGTTGCCCGGTACAGACCGACCGGCCCAAGGAATCCGGGCGGGCAGTTGAAGGCGGCGCGGATTTCTTCTTCGTTGGCAAAGCGGAAATCCGCCAGGCCGTCGATTTTTCCAAGTTTGACTTCATTCAAGGAGTGGTCGCCGCGAATCAACGCGACAACCATTTTTCCGTCGGCCACCACGGCGATCAATTTGACCGTGCGTTCGAGCGGAATGCCCAATAGGGTGGCGACATCCTCGCAGGTGGTTTGTTTGGGCGTTTCCACATCTCGCATGGATTCTTGCGCGGCGGAACGCGAATTGGCTGGCGCCAGGGCTTCGGCCAGTTCGACGTTGGCGGCGTAATCCGAATCTGGGCAGTAGGCCAGCGCGTCTTCGCCTGAATCCGCCAGCACATGGAATTCGTGCGAGCCCGAACCGCCGATTGCGCCGGTGTCCGCCGCCACGGCGCGGAATTTCAGCCCCAGGCGGGTGAAGATGCGCGTGTAGGTGTCGTACATGCTGCGGTATTCGCGCTGCAAGTCTTCGAAGTTCGCGTGGAAGGAATAGGCATCCTTCATCAGGAACTCGCGCGCGCGCATCACGCCGAAACGTGGCCGGATTTCATCGCGGAACTTGGTCTGGATCTGATAAAAATTGACCGGCAACTGGCGGTAAGAGCGAATTTCCTTGCGCGCGATATCGGTGATGACTTCCTCGTGCGTGGGGCCAAAGCAGAAATCGCGTTGATGGCGATCCTTGATTTTCAGCATCTGCGGGCCGAACACCGCCCAGCGGCCCGATTCCTCCCAAAGCTCGGCCGGCTGCACGGCGGGCATGAACAGTTCGACCGCGCCAGCGCGATTCATTTCCGCGCGGACAACAGCTTCGACCTTGCGCAGCACTTTGAGACCCAGCGGCATCCAGGTGTAAAGCCCGGACCCCAGCCGCCGGATCATGCCCGC
Organism: uncultured Thiobacillus sp.; assembly: GCA_964625895.1. Classification (GTDB taxonomy): domain Bacteria; phylum Pseudomonadota; class Gammaproteobacteria; order Burkholderiales; family Thiobacillaceae; genus UBA6918. The sequence goes on along the minus strand of CAZVBY010000034.1, from coordinate 4,838 downwards.
GCGCAACATCAGTTTGTGCGAAATGAGTTCTGCCTCGGCGGGGGCTTCCTTGCTGGTGGAGAGAAAAAACTGCGAAAGACGCATGATGCTCTTTGGGTAAAATTGAAAGCCTCCAATTTTACCTGACCCTTCCCCCTTCTCCCTTTCCCCTTTACACAAATGCGCCTTTTCTCCAAACGCCTTGCCAAATCCGTCTCGCCGGACATGACGGTGGAAGTGACCGAATCGCGTGGCATTCGCCAACTGCACCTGGGCACGGGCGCAATTCAAAGTGCCATGCGCATCAACCGGCCGTGGGATCTGGAACTGGCCTACACGCGGGCAATGATGGGGTTTTTGTTGTTCAAGCCCGCGCCGCATGATGTGCTGATGATCGGTCTGGGCGGCGGCTCGCTGGCCAAGTTCATCCGCAAGCAACGGCCAGATACGCATATCACGGCGGTAGAAATCTCACCGCAGGTCGTGGCGGCGGCGCGCAGTCATTTCGGTTTGCCAGAGGATGATGAAAAGCTGCAAGTGTTGATCGAGGATGGCGCAGCCTACGTGCCTGCGCATCCGGGTTGCGCGGATGTGATCCTGCTCGATGGTTTCGATGCGGGCAATCAGGTGGAAAGCCTGGCGACGATCAAGTTTTATTCCGCATGCAGGCGCGCGCTCAAACCCGGCGGCGTGCTGGTGGTTAATTTATGGGGCCGGGATTCCAGTTTCACGACCTATTTCAGCCACCTGGCGGCTGCTTTTGAAGGCAACCTGGCCTGGCTGCCTGTGATGCACAAGACCAACGTGATCGCCTTCGGTATGCAGGGGGATGTTTACCAGCAGGGTTGGCAAGTTGGCGAGCTCGCGGCGCTGGGCAAGAAATGGGGGCTCGATTTCCCTGCTTTTTCGCGTGATTTGCAATGGGCGCGCGAACTCACTTCCTTACTGGACGAACGCGCCTGAACTGCGTGTGAAAGAGGGTGGCGGCGGGTTGATCATTGTTTCCTGGCCGCTCCGGGTTGATATGGCAGTGTAAGGTCGTAGAGGCGGATGCTTTCGTCATCTGAAGCGGATACCAGCCAACGGCCATCCGGGCTATAGCGAATCATGGCGCCGCAAAGCTCGTGCGCCTGATAACGGCGGATCACATTGAAGTCCCGGGTGTCCACAATACGGATCGCCGAATCGGTATGCCGGCCCAGCGAAACGAGGTGTTTTCCATCCGGACTGAAAGAAACCGAAGTCAGCAGGCCGCCATGCTCGGTAGGGATGCTTTGATGTTCGCCGCTGGCAATATCCCAAACATGCAGGCGAAACCATCCTCCCGCGGCCAGTCGTTTGCCATCGGGGCTGAATTGCAGGTCATGCGGAGTTACGCCTGCCGTATCCATTACTTTATTCGCCTTGAAATCCGGCCCCATGACAATGATGCGGTTGGGCAGCGCCACGGCCAGTTGCTTACCATTTGCCGCCAGACCTTCGATGCCGTCATCCAGTTCGACCTTGACGACTTCCTTCAGATTTTTGTCCCACACGCGTAAAAAATTATCGTTGTGGCCGCTGACCAATTTTCCCTGAAACCAGACCAGCGAGGTGACGAGTTTGGAAGTTGGCTGGCTTTGAATCTTGCCATTGTGCCAAATGACAATTCGGCCATCGTCCGCGCCAGTGGCAAATAGCGATTGGCTGGCAACGGCAATGGCGCGCACCGAGCTTTCATGCGGCTTGGCTTCGGCCAACAGCTTATGATTGCGGACATCCCACAATTTGACATTGCCCTGATGACCACCAGAGACCACATGCGTGCCGGCAGGGTTGAATGCCACGGCAGTGGAACCAAAATCGTGCGCGTTGGGGAAGATGTAAACCGCCCGGTCGGAGGGCACCATATTGGAGCAACCCCATAACAGCATGGTGGCGATAGAAACCAACAACTGGCTGGTATTGAGAATGGGTATAAAGCGCGGCATGTGTTGTTGCAATTTTCAAACGGTGTGAAACAATGTTATCAGACTTGAATTTTTGAAAAGGTGGCGGCGATGATCGACCGTGACGGCTACCGCCCCAACGTCGGCATCATCCTGTGCAATACCAGAAACCAGGTGTTCTGGGCCAAGCGCATCAATCAGCATGCCTGGCAGTTTCCCCAAGGTGGCATCAAATCTGGGGAAACGCCGGAACAGGCCATGTTTCGCGAACTGACCGAAGAAGTCGGTTTGCTGCCTGAGCATGTCCGCATTCTCGGACGCACCCGCAATTGGCTGCGTTATGATGTGCCCAGCCATTGGGTGCGTCGCGAAAGCCGGGGGCTTTATCGCGGGCAGAAACAGATCTGGTTTCTCTTGCGGTTGACCGGACGCGACAGCGATGTTCGCCTGCGCGCGACGGATCATCCGGAGTTTGACGCCTGGCGCTGGAGTGATTACTGGATCGAAATGGAATCGGTGGTCGAGTTCAAACGTGATGTATACCGCCTGGCGCTGGAGGAACTGGAACGTTTCCTTCACAAGGATATTCGCTATCTGCGCAGGCGCCCGGGACGGCATGAAATCCAGGGCAGTGAGGGTGCGCCGGCGCAAGCGCTGGATGAGATGGCCGATACTGGAACCCCGCGTTTCTGAGCCTGGCAATGCACGAGATCCGGAGTTGACTTCATGATGTTGATCCGGCAACAAGTGAACGCACTGACCGCCAAACCAGAAATCCAGCCGGGCGAGCCTTTGTGGAAGCGGGTGCCGACCCGCGATGCACAAGGCGCGCGCCTGTGCGACTTCATGATGATCATTCCGCGGCTCAAATCCCGACAGCCGCTATATGTTCAACAAGCACAGACGCATATCGCACGCGTGTTGTCTGTCCACGCCGAGGTCGTGTTTGCCAACCTGGATTTGCAATTGAACGTGCTCTGGGTTTCGTACCAGTACAGGGAAGGTCTGATGCTGGAAATCGTAAATTCCATTCGCCTTCAGGTGCCGGAAGCGGTGCTGGTGGCGCACAATACGCACACTTGAAAATTTGCCGGAACGGGGAGAAACCGCTTGAAACATGATGCCGCATTCAAAATGACGCCGCTGGCGTTATTGATCTGGGTAAGCTCGGCGCCAGGCGCGCTGGCCGCGGGTACGGCTGCCTGGCCTTTCCCGGTCATGCCTTTCGCGGGCGTCCCGATGCCGGCTCCAATGCCGGCGCCCACCATGCCGATGATGCTTCCCGTCCCGGCGGCGCCAAGCACGATTGCCGTGCCGCACGCCGCGCGGGTGCCTGTGACAGTCATGCCCGCGCCCGCGCAATGGTTCCCCCGGCCGGCTTTTCCCGCTGTTCCGGTTCCGGCGCTGGCTCCCATGCAGCCTGCGTGGCCTTCTGCCCCGGGCGTGTTTCCGTCCGGGCAACCCACGTTGCCACCATGGTTGCCGCCTGTTTCGATGCCTGTAGCGCCGGTGGCTGCCGTGCCACCGCAGATGGCGCCGCAGATGGCGCCGTTCCCTGCGGTACCGGTTTTTCCTCCGATGCCCTGGATGATGCCGGTTGCACCCGTACCCAGACCCGTTACGCCTGCTCTGCCGGTTCAACCCTGGATGCCTCCGGTCATGACTGTTCCAAGGTCGTTTGCGCCGCAGGGGAATGCCGTGCCTGGTTTTGTCCCGCCTGCATTCTTCCCCCACGCCCCGATGGTGCCCGTGGGCAGGCCGTTGGCCATGCCTTTCATGTTGCCGGTACCCGGGGTGGCGCCGCCCCCTGCCGTGCCGGTGACGCAATGGGCGCCTCCGCAATTCGGCTTGGGTGCTGTCGCGCCAAGCCCACAGATGGCTGCCGCGCCCGTGATCCCGTTTCCAGTGTTCTGGTGGATGCCGCAGGCGTGGCCGAACGGGGCGCAAGCCAAAGCCATGCCGGAAATGGCGCCGCCGCCGATACAAGCGGCGACCGCGCCGATCAGGGAACAAGGGATGTCAGTCGTCACGGCTCAAGAAGCATCTGCGCAAAACCAGACCGCCACGATTGCGGTCTTGCCCCCGGCACCGGCTGAAACCGGCGCAACCGAGGCGGCAGCGGTTTCAGCGCCACACACACCGCAGTCTGTTGCCGTAGCCGCGCCCGCGCCAGTTAAAGTACCTCCACCGGACCAGGCAGTTGTTTCCGGGCCGCCGGATAGGCAGGCTGCGCCGGTCGTCGTCGTTACGGACGCGGCTGAGGTCGTGGAGCCGGTAAGGCCCGTAACGCCGGTAATCCCGCTGCCGCCCGTTGTTGCCGCTGCGGCTTTACCTGTGCCAGCGCGTGTGGCCACGACCACAGCTTCAGCCGGCCAGGATGCGGCGATACCCCTGCCGCAGCACATGCCGGGTAGCAGCATGACCCGCAAGCAGGTCGCCCCATCGCGCGTGCGCGTCATTGATCCTTGCGCCGAGGGCTTTCGTCCGGTGCGATCCAAGATCAAGCGGCCCAAAGCTAGCCTCATGAAAAACCGGCGCCCCGCTTACGACCCGTGCAGGGGCCGCGACAAAAAGCCGGCCAGTCTCAATTCCTCGATAAAGGCCGGGGTGTCCAAGGTGGCGAGCGAGAAACGCATGTGTTTCGAGAATGGTGCGTTGAAACCTTGTTGATTGAACGCCGGGGTGATCCTTACAAGCGGCCGCTGGCCGCTTTTTACTTCCGATGGATTGCTCATCGCACTGTATGTTGGTATACTTGAGCAATTTAATCGGGTATTTCCTGGAGTTTAGTCATGGCCCTCACCGAACAATCCGTACAGTCCGCACTGCAAACGTTGATTGATCCGAACACCAAGAAGGATTTCGTCAGTACCAAATCCGTCAAAAACATCAAGATTGACGGCGACAATGTCAGCCTGGACATCGTGCTGT
>CAZVBY010000033.1:0-16955 GCA_964625895.1 uncultured Thiobacillus sp. | reverse complement strand
CGACGACATCAAGCCGACGAGATTGAGTTGTGGGTGGCAAAATGAGAATTGCTGTGTATCGCTTTTAGTGCAATGCAGCGTAAAATTACCCGCAGAACCCCAAACCCGCTTAATCAACAAGGATGTCGCTCATGCTGCTAAACCTCGAAAAGCCCTATACTGGCAAATACGCCCTGCATCACCTTGGTTTCCGCCCTTTTTTCCTCGGCGCGGGGTTATTTGCCGTGATTGGCATGATCCTGTGGGCAGGTATTTACGGCTTTGGCTGGTCGGGCTTGAATGCTGCTTACCCCGCCCCGACTTGGCACGCGCATGAAATGGTCTTCGGGTTCGCGGTGGCAGTCGCCGCTGGTTTCCTGTTAACAGCAGTGAAAAACTGGACGAATCAGCAAACCTTGCATGAAACGCCGCTGCTGGTATTAGCGGGCGTGTGGGCATTGGCTCGCTTACTGCCGTTTGTGGGCGTACCGCTAATGGCGGTCGCTATCGTCGATACGCTGTTCTTACTCTGGCTCACCATCGCCATTGCCCGCCCGATTATCCGCAGCAAGCAATGGAAACAACTGGCACTGGTCGGCAAAATTGCCTTACTCGTTCCCGCCAATATATTGTTTTACTTAGGTCTATTAGGTTATTGGGCGGAGGGTGTGCAAGTGGGCTTGTATACCGGTTTCTATATTATTTTAGGGCTGATTTTCACGATGGGACGACGTGTTATCCCATTTTTCATCGAGCGCGGGGTAGGTTGCCCATTCACCGCGCGTAACGATGTGTGGGTAGACCGTTTTAGTCTGATGCTGTTCCTGCTGTTTGCGGTGGCGGATGTGGTTGCACTGGCAAGCGGTAACGCACTGGCAGTATTGCTCAGTGGCATCTTGGCACTGGTGCTGGCGGTATTGCATGGCTTCCGCTTGCACGGCTGGTATCACCCGAATATCTGGGAAAAACCACTATTGTGGTCGCTGTATCTGGCGTATCTCTGGCTAATTCTCGGCTTCTTGCTGAAATTCCTCCACCTCGCGCTGGGTATTGCGCCCGTGTGGATTCATGCATTCGCTTACGGCGGGATCGCGCTAATGACTGTCGGCATGATGGCGCGGGTGGCGTTAGGGCATACCGGGCGGGATGTGTCTAATCCGCCTGCGGTTCTGCCGATTATATTCTTGCTGTTGTTTGCGGGTGCATTTGTGCGCGTGGCGAATGCCGCGCTCGTTCCAGAATTCTATCCCATGTGGATTCTAAGCTCACAACTGCTATGGATTACCGCTTTTGCGCTGTTTGTGTGGCACTATGCACCGATGCTGATTAAGCCGCGCATTGATGGGCGTTACGGCTAACTTCCATACTGTTTGCACAATGGGGCAGTAGAATAATCCCTCAAAAGGAAAAGGACGGGTTGGTACTCATGAAAAAAATCATTCTGCCCCTGCTGGTCATTGCAGTCGGCTTCGGTTTGGGCAAATTCCTCATTGCTACCGGCCCTGAAGCCGAAAAACAACCGCAGGAAACCCGCCCAACCGTGGTTGAAGCCCAGCCGTTGAACTTGCAATCCTATCAGGTCAAGGTCAGAGCCTCCGGTATTGTCAAGGCGCAAACCCAAACCAGTCTGGTGGCGGAAGTTTCCGGCAAGGTGTTGGAGATTTCCCCGAACTTTCAGGCAGGTAACTATTTTGACAAGGGTGAAACCTTGCTGAAACTGGATGCTGCCAACTACAGCAATGCCATCACCATTGCCGAAGGCGATCTCGCGCAAAAACAGCTTGCCTTGCAAGAGCAACAAGCCCAAGCAAAACTGGCGCAACGTGACTGGAATTTGCTGGATGGCAATGCCTCCCGCCCACAAAGCGACCTTGCAGCCCGCCGCCCGCACATTGCCGCAGCCCAAGCCGCGATTGCTGCCGCCGAAGCCAAACTCCAGCAAGAAAAACTCAATCTTGCCCGTACCCGCATTACCGCCCCCTACAGCGGGCGCGTTCAGGAAAAGCGTGTCGAAGTCGGGCAATACGTCACCCCCGGTACAGTATTGGGCGTGATCTACGCCACCGACGCGGTGGAAGTGCATTTACCGCTGTCACTGGCACAATACGAGCTATTGGGAATGCCCGAAGCCTTCCGCGATAAAGCCGCCGACACTGCTGCGATGCCCAAAGTGGCATTCAACCCCAGCAACGGCAACCGCAGCGATACTTGGCAAGGGCAAGTGGTGCGCAGCAGTGCCGCACTTGACGAAAAAAGCCGCCAAATCAGCGTGATTGCGCAAATCGACCAGCCATTCATGGCACGCGATGGCATGTCTGCTCCCTTGCGTATCGGGCAATACGTCACCGCGAAAATTGATGGAAAAACTTTCAACAACGTGTATGTCGTCCCCGCGTCAGCAGTACGCCAAGGCAAAGAAATCTTGCTATTGCGTGACGGCAAAGTCAGCGTGCAACCGATTAACCTCGTGTGGAATGCCGAAAAAGACACAGTGATTCAAGCCGATGCCGATCTGAATGGGCAGCGCGTGATCATTACCCCGTTGCCACTGGCAACCGAGGGGCAGGTCGTGCAAGTGGCGGGGGAAAATAAACCGGAGTCCAAACCATGATCGCTTGGTTCGTCCGCAACCCGGTTGCTGCTAACATTCTGATGGTTCTCGTCATGGTGTTGGGCGCGTATTCCACCCTCAAACGCATTCCATTGGAAGTCTTCCCCGAATTTGAGCTGGATATTGTCAATATTACCGTCGCCTACCCCGGTGCGACCCCGCGCGAAGTCGAGGACGGCATTATTACCCGCATTGAAGAAGCCATTGCCGACTTGCAAGGCATTACCGAAATTCTCAGCGATGCCTCCGAAGGTTCGGCACAAATGCGTGTCGAAATTGACAAACAGCACGACGTAACCGAACTGGTTAACCAAATCAAAACCCGCGTGGATGGCATTGTCAATCGTCTGCCCGCCGATGCGGAACGCCCAGTAGTTGAGCAGCTCACCCGCCGCCGCGAAGTCATCAGTGTGATCTTGGCTAGCAACCAACTATCAGAAGCAGAATTACGCCTGCAAGCCGAAGAAGTACGTGATGAAATGTTGCGCTTACCCGGTATTACTCAAGCCGATTTGGGCGGGGTACGCCCATTTGAGATCAGCATCAGTGTGCCGCAAACCACCCTACGTCAATACGGAATCACTCTTGACACCATTGCGCAAGCCATCCGTAATGCCTCGCGAGACATTCCCGGCGGTACGGTCAAAACCAGTGGCGGCGATATTTTGGTGCGCAGTCTGGGGCAAGCCTACCAGCAAGCGGAATTTGCCAACATTACCGTGATCAGCGGCAAAGATGGCTCAACCATCCGCCTCGGTGATATTGCCAGCATCAACGATGGCTTCAACGAAGACGAACTCTATTCCGAATATGACGGGCAAAAAGCCGCCTTCATCAACGTGTACCGCATCGGCGACCAGAACGCGATTACCCTTGCCAACACCATCAAAGATTACATCAGCGAACGCAATGACCGCCTGCCTGCCGGAACCACGCTGGATTATTGGCGCGACAACTCCAAAACCATCAAGGCACGTCTCGCCACCCTGACCTCCAGCGCGATTCAAAGTGCGATACTGGTGTTTATTGTGCTGACCTTGTTCCTGCGCATTGATCTGGCATTCTGGATTATGCTGGGGATTCCGGTGAGCTTCCTAGGGGCTTTGTGGCTGATGCCGGAACTCGGCGTTACTCTAAATCTGGTGAGTATGTTTGCGTTTATTCTGGTGCTGGGGATTGTGGTCGATGATGCGATTGTGACGGGGGAAAATATCTATTCGCACGTCAAACGCCATGACGACCCGTTACGCGCAGCCGTGGAGGGAACACAGGAAATTAGTGTGCCTGTCACTTTTGGGGTGATGACCACGGTAGCGGCGTTCTCACCGTTGCTGTTTATGGGAGGGGATCGCGGACCGATTTTCGCACAAATCCCCATGATTGTGATTCCGGTACTGATTTTCTCGCTGATCCAGTCAAAGTTCGTGTTGCCGGTGCATTTGCGTCACTTGCACCCACGCCGTGACGACGAAATCGGCGCGTTCACCCGTTTCCAGCGCAAGTTCTCGCACGGGCTGGAAACCTTTGTCGAGCGCGTTTACCGCCCCTCACTGGAAACTGCGCTCAACTGGCGTTATCTGGTGCTCAGTCTTTTCATCGCCTTGTTTATCCTCACCCTGACCTTACCCATGAGTGGGCGCATGAAATTCACCTTCTTTCCGCGCGTGCAAGGCGAATATGCCACCGCCACCTTGCAAATGCAGGAAGGTACACCGATTGACATGACCACGCGCCACATTGAGCGCATGGCAGAAGCTGCCAGTAAATTACAGGCAAAATACATCGAACCGACCACGGGCGAGAGCATTATCCAGCATATTCTCGTCACGGTTGGCGCAACCGGCTCTTCCGGCAGGCGCGGCGAAAGTACCGGCAAATCGCATCTGGGCAGCGTCACTTTCGAGATCACCGCCCCGGAAGAACGTAGCTTGGAAATCAGCAGCACTGCCTTGACCAACGAATGGCGCAAACTGATCGGTGCTATCCCCGGCGCACAGGAGGTCAGTTTCCGTGCCGAAGTTGCCCAAGGCGGCAGCCCTTTGGCAGTGCAATTGCGCGGCAATGACTTCGTGGAAATGGCAAAGGTTGCCGATAAAATCAAGGCAAAAATGGCGGAATACGAGGGTGTTTTCGACATTAAAAATAGCTTTGAAGGCGGCAAACAGGAGGTGCAATTACGCATCCGCCCTGAAGCCGAACAACTGGGCTTGACACTGGGAGCTATCGGTACGCAAGTACGTCATGCGATTTTTGGCGCAGAAGCCCAGCGCATCCAGCGTGACAAATCGGAAGTCAAAGTGATGGTGCGTTACCCCAAAGAAGAACGCTATTCACTGGCGGATTTGCAAAACCTGCTGATCCGCACCACCGACGGCGCAGAAATCCCCTTGATAGAAGTCGCGGACATTACCTTGGGGCAAGGTGCACCGAAAATTTCGCGAGTCGACCGCCAGCGGGTCATTGATGTCACCGCTGATGTCGACAAGGGGCGTATCAATATCCCCAAGGTGGTCGCCGATTTGCGTGTGTGGCTGGATGCAGAATTGCAGCAACATCCCGGCGTGGGCTACGACATGGAAGGGGAGCAAAAAGAACAGCGCGAGTCGATGGGCAGCTTGTTCATGGGGCTGGGCTTTGCCTTGCTGGCGATTTACATCCTGCTGGCGATTCCGTTGCAATCGTATGCCCAACCGTTGGTGGTCATGAGCGTGATTCCTTTCTCGATTATCGGCGCATTCGGCGGGCACACCTTGATGGGCATGGATTTGAGCATCAGCAGCATGTTCGGCTTGCTGGCACTGTTCGGGGTAGCGGTAAACGATTCCCTCGTTATGGTGGATCGCATTAACCACACCCTCAAGACCGGCATGGCAGTGGCAGCAGCGGTGAGGGAGGCAGGTGCTACCCGTTTCCGCCCGATTTTGCTGACCTCACTCACCACGTTTGCCGGAATGACCCCGCTGTTGCTGGACAAGACCACCCAGGCGCAATTCCTGATTCCGATGGCGGTGTCACTGGGTTTCGGGATTTTGTTTGCGACTTTCCTTGCGCTGTATATGGTGCCTGCGTTGTATCTGGTGAAAGAAGACGTGCGTGAATTGCCGCGTCGCTTATTCGGCAAGTTTTACAAAATACCCAACACGTCACCCAAAGATTCAATCGTATAATCAGGTATGTAGGGGTGTGAGTCGGGTTCGCGCCGATAGTGGATGGTCGTCATGCCAAACTGCTTGGCGACCGCCAGATTTTCCAAGCGGTCATCGATGAATGCGATGTGTTCGCCCCCTACCCCGCTAGCTTGAATCAAAGCGTCGTAAATAGCGGGTTCGGGCTTTTGGCACTTGACCGCCCCGCTGATAATGCGCGGCTCGAAACGTTCACTGAAGGCAAACCGCGCTTCCAACATTTCCCCCCATTCCGCACCCAAATTGGAGAGGATACCGAGGCGGTAACGCTGCGACAGGGCATAGGTCACTTCTGCTAAATCAGCATCCAACTCAAAAAAGTTGAGAAATTGTTGACGAATCGGCGACTCCAACGTCAAACCAATGCCTTCCCAAAACGCCGCTTCGCTAATCTGCCCGCCGGTATAAGCATCGTAATACGGCTTGACGACGGCTTTGGTCACGGTGGGCGATAACAACGGCAGCAAGCCGTGGGTGACGAGGTGTCCGTCGGAAATCACCACGCCGAACAGGTCAAAGGCGATGAGTTTGAGGGTGGGGTGCATGGGATAACTCTCGATTATTGGTAACAACAGCTTTATAAAGGCAACACGACTCGCAGCTCTTCGCCGAGTTCGTAAACGTTGACTTCTTTGCCAATCTGCTGCATTTCGCGGTAAATCATCGGAAAACCGCGCCCTAAACGGTCGATGTAGCGCAGATTATCCATGAATTTTAGCAGCACCGGATTGGAGGCGTAGGACACGCCCGAACGCAGTTTTTCCACCGTCACAGTATTTGGCAAACGCCCAGGGCTGATGCATTCGATACGGTCATCAAACATGAAAATGCGGATGCGCGAGCCAGCAATCGCGTAATTGCGATGGACACAAGCATTCACCACCATTTCGCGCAACACCTTATCAGGCGGCAGTTGGCGGGTATCTTTGCGCTTCATGCCTTCGATGGTGGAAGGACGCAACAAGTTATTTTTCATCACGGCAACGGCAGCATCCACTTGCTGGGGCAATGTGCCAATGATTTCTTGGCGGTCGATCAACTCAGCCGCGATTTCCAAACCGTTAAAGTGGGCAAACATAATGGCAGCTTGCGGCAAATAACGTGACGGATTGATACCGAACATTAGCAAACCGCCAATGGTGGGTTCACCGGAGGGCGCAAGAATATCGGTGTTGATCAATAACTGACGGCGGGCAATATCCGCTTCCTTGGAAAACTCAAACCCGTAGTTGGCGAAATAGCTATCGAGTGCTGCCATATTGAGGTCGTTGATACCGGCGTTGGCGACTGGCAGGGTGTCGTAATGGAACACGCCGGACATTTGAAACAAGCGCATCAATTCGGCTTGTGTCGCCACGCGATTGGTTGAGCCGACCCGCATCAAGTATTTATCACCCGTTTGGTACGGCTTGTCGCTGCCTTTGGGAACAGCGACTACCGCAACCCGCATTGCATTGATCGCGACGGTTTCGTAAGTCACGGTCAAGGCGGGAATCACCGCAGTGCGGGCGATATTCATCACCCATTCTTCGAGTTGCTCTGAACCGTCAATGCCAAGCACTGTGCCGTCATCCGCCACACCGAGCAGGATTGTACCGCCCGCGCTGTTGGCGAATGCCACCATTTCACGGGCTAAGGCTTCAGGGCGCAGCGGCAATGCCTTGAATTCGACGGCAGCGTTTTCGCCTTGTTGGATCAGGGTTTGGAGTTCTTGGGGAGTCATCGCATTGCTCTGGTTGATGAATCTTGTATTGAGTTGAGTATGGCGCAGTTTGGTACGCCTTTATCAAAACGAGCAAATTTCATGCGGAAAAAGTTAGCGATGTGCATTTGCTACCCCTGCATATAGCTCATTTACTTGAGTACGTGCCTGGAAGGACAAAATGGCAGCTTTCAGCAATGCATTCGGTGCTTTGGAAATGTCATCAACTGTGAAAGTTGCCTTCATGGACAGTGTTTCTTGCAGCCAACCCCTTGAAATACCACCACGTCTTTGCACCTCCATTCTGATGTCTTTGGCTACCAAAATGGATTTATCAGTTTGTAGTCGTGGATTCATTCGGGATGCCCAACGTTCAGATAAACTTAGCAAGCTCTCTATAGCATCCGCACATTCCACATTACCTGCATCCTGTAACCGCAGGTCATAGGTATTAGGATTGCTTGGTTTGATGGAAACAACAACCTCAGCCCCCGGCAACGCTGGCTTATCATAAGGGTGGTATGTCTTTTCAAGTTCCCCCGCCCCACAGTGTTTGAGCGGATTGTCATCTCCTTTGAATCGCTCATTACAAACCATGCAGGCACGGAATAGGTTTGCCCAATGAATAGAAAGGTGTGGGTATTCTGATTTTGGCAGCCAGTGTTCGGCATCATTGGCATCAATTTGGGCTATCCTGTCGCCGGGTTTGTCATCACAATAGGGGCAAACGTATGAATTTTTTTCATACTGCGCATCCATGAAGGCACGCCAATCCAACTTAGCCGCTAATCCAAAAACGTCAGCAGCATAACCTGGTGAATGCAGCAAATTATAAAAATGCTCCAAAAATGGTCTAAGTACCGTTTTCCATTCATCAGTAAATGATGGATAAGCAAATGCAAAATTTGCAGATTGGCGTTTGATAGGAAAGTGTTGATCCTGACAAATCAGTCGATAAATAGTCTTGGCTGTTTGTGGATTTTGAATCGCATAATTGACTAATGCATTAACATATCCGCCAAAGGTCGTTGGCTTGCCTCCACGCCAAATACGCTGCCATGTCCATTTGCCAACTTTATCACCAAACCAGTGAGTGCAAGCGGCTTTATCTAGTGTGTTTGAGGTAGACAGGCACAGGCGCAAGAATTTACGTTGGTACTTGAGGACAACTTTCATATCATCCAAACAATCTGGAGGATTGATCCTATGCAGCATCTATATCCCCCTTAGTCAGGCGGTAAACCGAACGGTACAAGTCAAACTGGTAGTAACCGGGGCCGACTGAATCAGCAAAGTATTTCATCAGTGCTGCAACCGTTGGCTGTTTTACATACCGCTTATCATTGGCGATTTTACAGAGTGTTTCAATGATTGACCTGATACGTTTAGCATCATGTTTATCTTTGAATTCTGTTTGAACTGCTTCAACAAACACCCTTGATAAACGGGAATACTCTTCTGGGTCTACTTGTAGATAAAATAACTTTTCGACTATTTCTTTATTTGGCTCACATAAAAGCAGAACATCCAGCAAGGCGGCGGCACGTTTACCTACGGTATCCGGTGCGCCGAATACGTCACGTAAAGGGTGATCGGGTGTCGCACCAAAGGTATGGATACCCTCTAAGTGTTTCTGCTTTGCATGACCAAATTCATCTTTTTCAATAACCGTGATTTCATCAGTGAACACATCAGTCAGCGTAATACCGGAATGGGTAGAAATAAGGACGTGGTTAGCCTGTTCACCCAACACCTGATCAATGATGTCCACCATGTCACGTTTCCAACGGTCATTGAAATGCGTTTCTGGTTCATCCAGCAACAGCAGCGCATCGTCTTGCCCTTGCAGCAGGTGAAATAATGCCATGCGCCCCAAATACATTTGTTCGCCATCGGACAATTCATCGAACAGCAAAATGTCGTCAGGGTCGGTTTTGCGTACTCCGATATGCAGGTTGTCGAGCAAGCCCATGCGGTGCAAAACGATCAACCGCTGAAAGACCGAAAAAGGCGATTCGCTGACATCAATCAGTTCTTTCAGGTCTTGCGCCTCTACTTTGCCCACGTCGATGATTGCCCGCCGTTTGGTGCTGGGTTCTGGGTCACGGATGACTGCGACGGCTAGATTCAATAAGGCAGTTGCCCAAAAGTTACCTTGTTTATTCGTATGACTGAAGTTTACAGGCTTGAAATCAAATTCAAAAACCAGACTGACAGGCCATACCCAACCGACTTGAGCAAGCAATGCAGACAAACCTTTCAGTTGTTGTTTGTCGCGGATTTGTTGGATGAAAGCCTGTTTTTTTGCGTCCGTATCATGTTGTTTGAAATCATCCAAAGCTTGGGGGAGTGTCACTGCCAACACAGCCAGTTTGAGCATGAACGGCGTGATGAATTGGCAAATATCCTGCAATAAGGTATCGGTTTCAGCCACTTCGATAATAGGCGTTTTCGGGGGGGTTGTTCCCTCCAACTCGTGCTGATAGACTTGCTCTTGTTGCTGTGTCCAGTGAACAGGGCGTTCTTCCGGTGGGTTATCGTCATCCGTCTCTGTGGCTATGTCGCCTGCCTGCACACGCTGGCTAAACAGGTTTTCCCACGGGGAAGTAATACCAGTGGTGTACGCAAGCACTGCTTTAGGCAAACCGAATGTACTGCCCTCACCAGACCATCCGCCTGTTTCGTTGATAATCGCCTTCCAACCGGAATTGGGGCTTTGCCGAACGTGGCGTACTATATTCTGGAAATGGCTTGCATCCACTTCCGGTGGCATGAAAAAAGCAGGTGCTGAATGCCACCAACCAATAGGGGTTTTACCTGCTGGGTTATCGAAGATAAACGTCTGCTTTTTGTTGCTGTTTCCGTCGTTGCCTCCCAACTCATAGACCAGTGTTACTGGGAACGGCGGGCGGCGTTTTTGCTCCAAACAGATGAAGGTTTCCGTGAGTGCCTGCAACAAGTGAGTTTTACCACTGCCGTTAACCCCGACCACAAAATGAATAGCGTTTTGCGTTTTCAGCGGTGAATCAGCACTAAACACGATCTCAACATTTTGCAGCGGCGGATATTCGCGGATATGGAAATAACGTAAACGCATTACCAAACCTCCAACATGCCAATATCACGTGCTTTGCCATCATCACCTTCACGCAAAGCACGGTAAGCCGTAACAAATCCGTTTTCTTTATCTTTCAAGCTCACCTTCACGATCAAACCTAACGCGACCAATTGCTCCAGCGTTTTCCTGATTTTCTGTTCTTGGTCGTGGTTTATATCTTCAGGTAACGCATCAATCAAATCGCCCAAACCTTCTCCGGTCAGATAACCTTGGCTGCGGTAAACTTGCTGCAATACAGCTTTCTGGAACTGGCTTAGTTGCCCCCATAACCACTTACGCGACTCAAACAATACTGAAAACGTTGCTTCTGATTTCACTGTTATCGCAGCAGCACCTAAAATAGGAATTGCTGTCTTCATGCCAACATTGACGGACTTCATCCCCGAATGCTGCTCACGCCATACTTCAGTCAATTTCCCTGTAAATACCTGACTTGTGATGGTAACAAGTAACTTCTCAATACTTACCTTTGAACCAATCACCTCTGTAATACTTGATTTTATATCTTGTAGTTTCTTAACGAACTCTAGTTGCTTATCTTTTTCTGGAAAAAATACTGGAATGCTGCGCAATGTTGGAACATTCAAGTTCTTTTGAGTTGCCCCTTTTGCGCCATTAATCAAGTGATATTGACCATAATCAGACAAGAAATATTGAACAGCAAATTCAGGATGAATATCGTCATTCAATTCTATCTCGATCAAATATGCCCCAGAAACGCATGGAGTATCACTTCCCATGTAAAGAGCAACTGGACCAATTGTACCACTACGACTAAAAACCAATGTTTTTGGCTTTAGTGCATTCTTATCAATTTCTACTTCATTTAAATCAATTTTTGGCGACTCCCACCAACGGATTGAACCATCACGATTCATATCTGTTGTACGCAAAATATGAACACCAACTTCAGAATAATTTGCATTGGGAAATCTTGGACCATATTTGCTGGCAGTAATAAAACTCCCGAATGGCTGCACAGGCCATTGGTATGGATTTTTTTCAGGATCACCAAACATCTCCAAAAACAGTGCAGAAGCCAGCTTTTCCGCTTTTGCCAGCGAATCCTGCCGCAAACGGCGAAGCTCATCCGCTTGTTGCAGAATTTCGACGATGTATTGCTGTTCTTCGAGTGGAGGAAGGGTGATAAGGATTTTTTGCAATTCTTTTCCACTAATTGCAGCAAACGTACTTCCCTGTCCCACTAATGAAAGATAACTTTCCGCAAACTTCAGAAAAGAATAAAGATACTCAATTAATACATATTCACTTTTACAACGAATTGCCGCCAATCCTCTTCCAATACAACAAATAGTATTCGCTATATTCACTGCACCAACAGGCGCACGTACAGAAAACAATACATCATTTACTTCCGCAATTTTTGATGGTTGATCACACCATTTAACTACTGTTGGATATTTTTCACCAAACTCTGATTTTCCTTGGAAAAAAGGAAGTCCTTTTCCTTGTGAATTATAAGATTCACTTATTGGAGATTGCCCCATAACTATATCAGCGATTTCAATGAGATTAACAACTCGCCAGTTTTCTGGTAAACATTCCCAGTTTGGCTGCCTCATGCTGACATCTCCACTTTTACTAGCAAGTTTGCCAAACCATCAAGGATTTTTTTTTCTTGGGCTTGGAGGTCGCGGATCATGTCGGCGACGCTTTGTTCACTTTCAATGGTAGTGAAGGTAAAGGGTTTGTATTGCCCTGCGGAAAGATTCCAGTCTTTGGCTTCGATGCAATCGGGGTCGAGGTATTCGGCGTTGAGTTTGCCGTTTTCATCATAGAGTTTGATGGATTTTAAGTAAGCGGGGCGTATATTCCCGTTTTCGTTGTGTGAGCCTTTGAGTGTACCGTCTTCGCTTTCCCATTCGTCGTTTTTGGCATAAGTGCGGACATTCTCCGACCAGCTTTTACTTTCGGTTAAGGCGTTTTCCTGTTTGAAAACTTCGGTGGTGCGGAGCGTGACATCATAGCCATCGAGTTTGGCATATTCGCGGGCAATATCCTCTAATTTCGATTTAATATCTTCAGAAGAAACATATTGAGAGTCATCTATTTTTATCTCTTTATCTAATGGATTTTTCAACTCATCTTCGCAGGCTTTCTTGAATAAAGATCGAGCAATACCATCTTTTTCAAATAACTCTAGAGAATCCGACCCACGTAACAGTCGATTCATTTCATTTTTGAAGACTGCTTGTGGCTTAACGACAATATCATTGCGTTCAGACAAGCTAACCTGAGGTAAGAATGCATTATTCCTAGCAATTTCATACGCCGTGCTACCTTGAATCAGTTCTCGTATTACGGGGCGTAGCTTTAAATCAATCTGCTGTGATGCCTGTTCAGGATCAGTAGGCAAATCATTAAATAACTCATAAAGAGCAGCAACCTTACCTTTCTGGCTGATTACTGCCTTATTATCCGAGAATATTTTAACAACCTTTTCATCCACTAACCGCCAGCGTTCTTTATAGTAATTTGGTTGGTAATAATCCATCAATTCGCTTTCAGCTTGATGGCGAATTTTGAATTTTTCCAGCATATCCCACAGGTCGTTATTCTGCCCTTTGCGCTCAATACGTTTGGCATCTGGCGAAAGAGCTTCATCTCTGACCTCATAAAACCAAACTCGCTGGGTACGCGGTTCGTCTGTGGTGCTCCATGAACCACTGTCAGACTTTGGGGTATCCTTCTGGAAAACGATGATGGAAGTTTTCACACCCGTATAAGGCTGGAATGCCCCGCCCGGCAAAGAAATAATCGCTTCAACCGTATGCTCCGTCAGAAGTTGCCGCCGCAATCTAACGTGTGCTTCGGTACTGCCAAACAACACGCCTTCAGGAATAATGACCGCACACCGCCCCCCAACCGCAAGGAAATCCAGCATTCGCCAAATAAACAACAACTCGCTTTTGTCGGTCAGGGCAACACTTGCTTTCTTACCTTTTTCCGCTGCTTTCGGGAACATGCTTAAATCCAGCGTTCCCCTGTCCACTGTCCCGGTAAATGGCGGATTCGCCAGCACATACTGAAAACTTTCCGAAGCCAGCACATCCCGCAAGCCATCATCATCCTTGAGCTTGCCGAGGCTATCGCGCTGGTGAATCTGTGGGGTTTGGATGCCATGCAGGATCATGTTCATCCAACCAATACGCACCATCGTCCGGTCATTATCTAACCCCACGTAATAATTGCCCTGATGAACTAACTCATCCTGTTCCGTGGTGAGTTGATCACCATAAGCCCGATGTGGCGTACCATCCCATTCCAGCTTGAGGGTTTCCGGTGAAGTATTACGTTTCATCACATGCGACATGGCAGAAAATAGAAAACCACCTGTCCCTGCTGCTGGGTCAATCACCCTCTCCCCGACTTTAGGATCAAGCAACTCCACCAACACGCGGATAATATGGCGTGGAGTACGGAACTGCCCATTCTTCCCTGAACTGGAAATTTCCGATAACAGATACTCGAAAATATCCCCCATCAAATCATCGTCAACGCTGGACGCATCCACATGGTTAAACAAGCCGTCAATCAGGGTGATAGCACCACTCAGAATTGCCCCTTTGTTCGGGTCAAGCTGGAAATAGGCATCGCTCATCCGATTGCCAACAGTCGCAACCTCCTCAGCTTCAGTTTTGCCATTTTTCCCCTCGTTTTTTTCTTTTTCTGCTTGTTCGATCTTGGCAATGATACTTTCCAATTCGCGTAACCACGGGAACACCACATCGTTCAAATGATTGATGTCTTCCGGCTCTTGGATGATGAAACTCCAACGGCATTGTTCACCATCTGGGTAAAACCTTGAACTGTAGATGGATGGCTTGCCCTGTTTGACCCGCTCGGCATCCAACCCTTCCAACCGTTTCAGAAACAACAGGTAGGTAATCTGCTCAATCGCCACCAGTGGGTTGGTGATCCCGGCTGACCAGAATTTATTCCAAAGCTCATCAACTTTACTTTTCAGATGCGGGGCTAACATACAAACAAAACCTTGATTATTTTAATAAAAAATTCTTGAACTCAATACATGGCGTACTAACCAATCGGTAAACGCCTGATGCGGATGCGACCGTCTTGAACCGTCAGGACACTTCCCGATTCAATATCCGGTTGGCATTGGGTGAGGATTGTTTGTATCAGCGCGGCACATTCTGCCGCCTTCAAACCTTCGATTCTGATCCGAATAACAGAGGGACTAAGCGCAGATGCAAGCGCGAGCAGCGCATGAAAATCGGCATCCAGTGTGATAACTGCCCGTCCCTCTTGGTTGGCGTATTGCAATATGTCAGCATCCTTGGCAGCAGCCATGCCAATTTCACCTACATGGATAACATCAATGCCGCTATCCCGAAGCAACCCCGCTGCGCTACGAGGTAAGCCTTGGTCAAGCAGCAATCGCATAAGGCGGCAACTCGATTACACGGTCATCAATGCTGGAGGCGGCATAGAGCAATGCCTGCCGAATATCATCATCTTCCAATTCTGGATATTCATGCTGTAGCTCCTTGCGGTCTGGATACAGCGCAACCAGTTCAACAACGCGGCGCACGGTCAAACGTAAATCACGGATGCAAGGCTGCCCGTTCATACGTTCTGGATTTATCTGGATACGGTCTAGTTTCATGGTGGCTACTCCGTTAAGGTGAAAACAGTATAGCGTATCCGCCACCCGCTAAAAATGGCTATGCCGCTGCTTCGCTGAACTGGTTGGCAAAGGTCAGCAACTCATCAATCTGTTCTGGGGTAAACAGCATCTCAACGTGACCGACACGCGACAAAGGCGGGCGAACCAGTTGTTGGCGGGTGATGGTAGCATGACGTAGCACCGCCGAGCGCACTCCCCGCAAAAAATTGATCTGGCTGGCAGTCAATGTGCCATGTTCGTGGATAAAGGCATCAAACGCCCTGTTGATCACATCCTCGCGGCTTTCCAGCTTGCCCAACTCCAGAATGTGTTTCATGAAATCCGGCAAACGGGCTGCGGGCTGGCGATAAGTCTTCTGCAAAACTTCTTCGGTGATAAAGTAATCCGCTTGGTTAAGGGCTTCCGCCAGTTCGGCAACATCTGTTTCGGTCAATGCTTCACCACGCCGCAATTTCATCAGCGGCAAGCATTCAGAAGCAAGCTGGCGCACATGCGCCTCCACCTGTTCGCGGTAACTATCGACAAATGCGCCTTCACCCGTCGGCCCGTAAATAATCCAGCTACGGCTATCAATCTTGTCGGGCAGGTTCAGCTCAATCAATTGACCACCACCGACACTTTGGCGGTATTTCATCAACGGGGCAAAAATATCCTGAAGTTCTTGCAAGCGTTCCAGTGTGATGTGTTCCCAAAAACCACTACTCAGAACCCAAGCGCGTTTTTCGGCTACGGCCTGCACTTCGCGGATATTCTCCGCCAAGCGGCTAATGCTATCGCAGATTTTCGCCTGTTCCGCTTCCATCGCTTTGGTATCACCGGAAAGCCACGCCACCGCATACCGTTCCACTTGGGTACGGAACTGCAATTCCAGCAACGGCATCGACCAGTCATGCAACATCAGCGGGGCAATGGTTTTGCTCAGGTGTTCCTGATCCACCGCTTCTGACCATTCTTGTTGCAGGCCGCGCAACTCATCCCAATGTGGGCGAATATTGATATTGTCGTGCGGTAAACGCACAAGGGCGCGTTGCAAGTGACGGGTAACAGCTTGCGTGTCCTGCCCCTGCGCCTTGAGCAACGCTAGTTTTTGCAATTGCAGGCGGAACAGTTTGACGGGTAGCGGTTCGGTCGGGTTCGGAATTTCCCCTTGCGGGTCAAGCTGGAAGCGTTTGAAGTTTTCCCAACAATCCAGAATCAGGAAATCCTTTTTCTGTTCCCCACTCAAGGGGTCAGTGTGCTTGCGCGTGCCGCGCCCGATCATCTGCCAGAATTTCACCCGGCTGAAGACGGGCTTAGCAAACATTAGGTTCTGGATGGCGGGAACGTCAATCCCCGTATCCAGCATATCGACTGAAATGGCAATCCGTGGGTAATCCTTTTCCTTGAAATCCTCTAACGTCTGCTCGGCTTTTTCCATGTGGCTGTCGATGATTTCTGCCAAGCCACGTTTTTGCTCCTGCGGATACAGGTCGTTAAAAGCCTCATACAAGCGTTTCGCGTGGGCATGGCTGATGGCAAAGATAATGCTTTTGTGCGGCTTGCCTTGGGTATCCTTGCGGCACTTCTGCATGAACTCCCGTACCAGTGCGAGATTGGTCGGCTTGTTGATGACGGTTTTCTCAATATCCGTACCCTCAAATGTGAATTAAGGGCATTTTCGTAGCTGATTCCAGAAAAACAGAGCGGCAGCT
>CAZVBY010000032.1:16761-17020 GCA_964625895.1 uncultured Thiobacillus sp. | reverse complement strand
CATGGTGACGGCCGGCATTTTCATGGTCACGCGCATGTCGCCGCTGTTTGAATTGTCCGATACGGCCCTGTCCTTCGTCATGGTCATCGGCGCCATCACCGCGCTGTTCATGGGTTTTCTCGGCATCATCCAGAACGACATCAAGCGCGTGGTCGCGTATTCGACCTTGTCACAACTGGGTTACATGACCGTCGCGCTCGGCGCCTCGGCGTATTCGGTCGCGGTGTTCCACCTGATGACCCATGCCTTCTTCAAGGCG
>CAZVBY010000032.1:7694-16729 GCA_964625895.1 uncultured Thiobacillus sp. | reverse complement strand
ATCGGTATGCACCACAACCAGGACATCCGCTACATGGGCGGGCTGAAAAAATACATGCCGCTGACCTGGGTGACTTCACTGATTGGCTCATTGGCCCTGATCGGCACGCCGTTTCTTTCCGGTTTTTATTCCAAGGAAACGATCATCGAGGCGGTGAAGCTTTCGCATCTGCCGGTGGCGGGCATTGCCTACTGGGCCGTGCTGCTTGGCGTGTTCGTCACGGCGTTCTACTCCTTCCGCATGTATTTCCTGGTGTTCCATGGCAAGGAGCGTTTCCAGAACGCGCACCATCATCATCACGACGTGCAGGAGCATGACGAGAACCATCACGCCGGCCACACGCCGCACGAGTCACCCTGGGTGGTGACAATCCCGCTGCTGGCGCTGGCGGTGCCTTCACTCGTTATCGGTTACATGACCATCGGTCCCATGCTGTTCGGCGATTACTTCGGCAATGCGATTTATGTCTCGGACCGCCACCCTGTCATGCAGGAACTGGCGCATCATTTCCATGGCGCCTTTGCCATGGGCCTGCACTCGGTTATGACGCTGCCATTCTGGCTGGCGGCGGCAGGCGTGGCTACCGCGTGGTTCTTTTATCTCAAGCGCCAGGATATCCCGGCCATGATCCAGAAGAAGTTCAGCCTGATTTACGCCATACTTGACCGTAAATACGGCTTCGACGATTTCAATGACTGGTTCTTTGCAGGCGGCGCACGCAAGCTGGGTGGCTGTCTGTGGCGGCGCGGCGACCAGATCGTGATCGACGGCTGGCTGGTGAATGGTTCGGCCAGGCTGGTGGGTTGGGGTTCGCGCGTCATCCGGCATTTCCAGTCGGGCTACATCTATCACTATGCCTTTGCCATGATCATCGGTGTGTTCGTGCTGGTGACGTGGTTTGTCAGAGCCACGGGTTAATTTGAGACTGGCTTAAAGAAAGAAAACAATGTTTGGAATGCCGCCTCTTAGTCTGGTTATCTGGGTGCCGATCATTGGCGGCCTGGCTGTGCTCGCCACCGGCAACGACAAAAATGCGCCGCTTGCCCGAATGCTTGCGCTGATCGTCGCGGCAGCGGGTTTCATTGTTTCGATCCCGCTGTATACCGGTTTCGATTCCACCACCAGCGCCATGCAGTTCGAGGAGCTGCTGCCCTGGATCGAAGCTTTCAACGTCAACTATCACCTGGGTGTGGATGGCATTTCCATGCCCTTCATCCTGCTCAACAGCTTTATCACCCTGCTGGTGGTGATCGCGGGTTGGGAAGTGATCCAGAAGAAAGTCGCGCAATACATGGCGGCTTTTCTCATCATGTCCGGCCTCATCAACGGCGTGTTCGCAGCGCTGGATGCGGTGCTGTTCTATGTGTTCTTTGAATCCCTGCTGATTCCGATGTACCTGATCATCGGCGTGTGGGGCGGGCCGAACCGCGTGTATGCCGCGTTCAAGTTCTTCCTGTATACCCTGGTCGGTTCGCTGCTGATGCTGGTGGCGATCATCTATCTGTATTTCCAGTCTGGTGGCAGTTTCGAAATTCTCGATTTCCACAAGGTGGCCATTGGCATGACGGCGCAGGAGCTGCTGTTCTTTGCCTTCTTCTTCGCATTCGCGGTGAAGGTGCCGATGTGGCCGGTGCATACCTGGCTGCCCGATGCGCACGTCGAGGCGCCCACTGGCGGTTCGGTGGTGCTGGCTGCGATCACGCTGAAAGTCGGCGCCTACGGTTTCTTGCGCTTCTCCATGCCCATCGTGCCCGACGCCAGCCACGAACTTGCCTGGATCATGATTACGCTGTCGCTGATTGCCGTTGCCTATATCGGCCTGGTGGCATTGGTGCAGGCCGACATGAAAAAGCTGATCGCGTATTCGTCGATTGCGCACATGGGCTTTGTCACTCTGGGCTTTTTCATGTTCAACCCTCTGGGTATCGAGGGCGGGCTGGTGCAGATGATTTCGCACGGTTTCATTTCCGCCGCGCTGTTCCTGTGCATTGGCGTGATGTACGACCGTCTGCATTCGCGCCAGATCAAGGATTACGGCGGCCTGGTCAACAAAATGCCGGTGTTCGCCGCGTTCTTCATGCTGTTCGCCATGGCCAATGCTGGATTACCCGCGACCAGCGGTTTCGTCGGCGAATTCATGGTCATCATGAGCGCGACCAAGGTCAATTTCTGGTATGCCTTTGTTGCCGCCACTACGCTGATCTTCGGCGCGGCCTATACCCTGTGGATGTACAAGCGCGTCGTGTTCGGAAGCGTGACCAACCCGCATGTCGAGGAAATGCGGGATATCAACAAGCGCGAATTTCTGATTCTTGGCGTGCTGGCGGTTTGCGTGCTGGTCATGGGTTTGTATCCCAAGCCTTTCACCGATGTCATGCATGTGTCCGTCAATGACTTGCTGACGCATGTCAGCCAGAGCAAGTTGCCATGATGGACACCCTAATAAATTTACTGCGCGGCCAGACTGCTTTGTTGCAAAGTGCCCGGAATCCTCGTGTATACCCAAATACACTCCGGTTCCTGCGCGCTTTGCGTCGCGCATTCTGGCCTGCTCGTGACAATTTTTTAAGGTGTCCAGGATCATGAGTTTTAATGTATCTGACCTCATTCCGCTGCTGCCGGAAATTTTCCTGCTGTCCATGGTCTCTATCATCCTCATCGTGGATGTTCTGCTCAAGGATGGGCAGCGTTTCATCACCTATGTGCTGTCGCTGTTGACGCTGGCGGGCTGCGCCTGGCTGACCATCAAGGGCCTGAACACGGAACCGGTGTATGTCATGTCGTCCATGTTCGTCGACGATGCCATGGCGGATGTATTGAAGTTGGCGCTTTATCTCTCCGTCGCCATCATGCTGGTGTATTCGCGCGGCTATCTCCAGGTGCGCGGCCTCTACAAGGGCGAATTCTATGTGCTGACGCTGTTCGCCACCCTGGGCATGATGGTGATGATTTCCGCCAGCCATTTCCTCACCCTTTATCTGGGCCTGGAGCTGCTGTCGCTGTCGCTGTATGCCATGGTCGCGCTTAACCGGGATTCTCCGGTGGCAACCGAAGCGGCCATGAAATATTTTGTGCTGGGCGCCATCGCCTCCGGCATGTTGCTTTACGGCATGTCGATGGTCTACGGCAGCACCGGCTCGCTGCTGTTGTCCGATGTCTCCGTCGCCTTGCAGGAAGGCATTGGACAGAAAATCCCGTTGGTATTCGGGGTGGTGTTCATCGTCGCCGGCCTGGCCTTCAAGCTGGGCGCAGTTCCGTTTCATATGTGGGTGCCAGATGTGTATCAGGGTGCGCCCACGCCGGTGACGCTGTTCATCAGCAGCGCACCCAAGCTGGCCGCTTTCGCCTTCACCATCCGCCTGCTGGTGCAGGGGCTGGAAGTGCTGCACACTGACTGGCGCGACATGTTGATTCTGCTAGCTGTGCTGTCCATGGCCATCGGCAACATCACCGCCATTGCACAAACCAATCTCAAGCGGATGCTGGCGTATTCGACCATTTCGCACATGGGTTTCCTGCTGCTGGGCATCCTGGCCGGCAGCCAGAATGGCTACAGCGCCTCCATGTTCTACAGCGTGGTGTATGCCATGATGAGCATTGGCGGCTTCGGCATGATCCTGCTGCTATCGCGCCAGGGGTTTGAATCGGAGAATCTCGATGATCTCAAGGGTCTCAACCAGCGCAGCCCGTGGGCGGCTTTTCTGATGCTGTTGCTGATGTTCTCCATGGCGGGAATCCCGCCCACTGTCGGTTTTTACGCCAAGCTGTCTGTGCTGCAGGCCGTCGTCGAAGCCGATCTGATCTGGCTGGCCGTGGTGGCCGTGCTGTTCTCCCTGATCGGCGCTTACTATTACCTGCGCATCGTCAAACTCATGTATTTTGACGAGCCGATTCAGAGCGCCGCCATCGAGGCCAGTGCCGACATGCGCATGGCGCTGTCAGTGAATGGTCTGGCCATTCTCGTGCTTGGCATCCTGCCTGGGCCGCTGATGAGTTTGTGTTCCATCGCCATTTCCGCATCGTTATAACATTGCTTCATACCCACATTACGGGCCTCTCAAGACCCCCTGGCTGGAAACCTCATGGAATCCTGGTTGTTACTGGCGATCGCTCTGATCGCAGCAAATCTGCCCTTTGTTACGGAAAATTTTCTTTTCTTCAAGTCCTTTCCAATTGACAAACCCCTTGGCTGGCGCTTGCTGGAGCTGGTCTTGCTTTATTTTGCGGTCGGGGGGCTGGCGTTTTTGCTGGAACAGAAGTCCGGCGAGATGCACGGTCAAAACTGGGAGTTTTTCGCCATCACGATTTCGCTGTTTCTGGTGTTGGCGTTTCCAGGTTTCGTTTACCGTTATCTCTGGCGAAGAAAAGGGGTTTGATTTCCCGCAACTGTTTTTTTCTTGCGGCAAACGCGAAATAGTCGCTACAATGCGCACCTTGCAGGCGCGTAGCTCAGCTGGTTAGAGCACCACCTTGACATGGTGGGGGTCGTTGGTTCGAGTCCAATCGCGCCTACCAATTTTTTGTGGGTCGGGACGACCTCTGGGGGTTGCGAAATGTCACCGCGAACTTGTTTTTTCTTGCATGGATGAAAAAGCCGTCGCATTGTTTTGTTTGCTTCCCTTGAAATTGATGTAAATAAAAAAGCGCGGATTACCGCGCTTTTTTATTTCGGATAATGGATAAATCATGGTGAATGTCACCCTCCCGGATGGATCGGTCAGAAGCTTTGAAAAACCCGTATCGGTAGCGGAAGTCGCGCTCAGCATTGGTGCCGGTTTGGCCAAGGCGGCATTGGCAGGCAAGTTGAACGGAAAACTGGTCGATACCAGCCATGTCATCCGCCATGATGCCAATTTGGCCATTGTTACGGCCAGAGATGCGGAAGCGCTGGAGTTGATTCGCCACGATGCAGCGCACGTCATGGCGCAGGCCGTGCAGGAGCTTTATCCAGGTACGCAGGTGACGATTGGCCCGGCCATCGAAGATGGGTTTTACTATGATTTCGCGCGCGACACGCCTTTTACGCCTGAGGATCTGGAAAAGATCGAGAAGCGCATGGAAGAAATTGTCAAACGTGATTTGCCGATCGTGCGCGAGGTTTGGGACAGGGAGGAAGCAAAGCACATTTTTTCTGGGCTGGGTGAAAGTTACAAGGTACAGATTATCGATGAGGTCATTCCCGCGGGCGAGGAGTTGAGCATTTATCGCCAGGGCGACTGGTTCGATGTCTGCCGGGGGCCGCACCTGCCTTCCACTGGCAAGCTGCCCAAAGCCTTCAAGCTGATGAAACTGGCCGGCGCCTACTGGCGCGGCGATTCGAAGAATGCCATGTTACAGCGCATCTACGGCACGGCGTGGGCAAAAAAGGAAGACCTGGACGCTTATCTGCATCGTCTGGAGGAGGCTGAAAAGCGCGATCATCGCAAGCTGGGCAAGCAACTTGGGTTGTTTCACATGCAGGATGAAGCGCCCGGCATGGTGTTCTGGCATCCCAACGGCTGGGTGATTTGGCAGCAGGTGGAGCAGTACATGCGCCAGAAGTTTGTCGAATACGGTTACCAAGAGGTGCGCACGCCTTCGGTGATGGATCGTACGCTGTGGGAAAAATCCGGCCACTGGGACAACTACCGCGACAACATGTTTACCACCGCATCGGAAAACCGCGACTACGCAGTGAAGCCGATGAACTGCCCTGGCCATGTGCAGATTTTCAATTCCGGCCTGCATTCCTACCGTGATCTGCCTTTGAGGCTGGCCGAGTTCGGCTCGTGTCACCGCAATGAGCCTTCGGGTGCTTTGCACGGCATTATGCGTGTCCGTGGCTTTACGCAGGACGACGCGCATATATTCTGCACCGAAAACCAGATCGAAGCCGAAGTAGCGGACTTTATTGTCATGCTGCAAAAGGTGTATGCGGATTTTGGTTTCAATGATGTGCTGGTGAAACTCTCCACCCGCCCGGAGAAGCGTGTTGGTTCGGATGAAACCTGGGACAAGGCCGAAGCCGCGCTAGCGGCGGCCTTGACGCAAAACAAGCTGGCCTACGACTTGCAGCCGGGCGAGGGGGCGTTTTATGGCCCCAAGATCGAGTTCACGTTAAAGGACTCGCTGGGTCGCATGTGGCAATGCGGCACCATCCAGCTGGATTTCAACCTGCCGGTTCGGCTGGGGGCGGAGTTTGTCGATGAGGACAACAGCCGCAAACCTCCGGTCATGCTGCATCGTGCAATTCTGGGTTCGATGGAGCGTTTCATTGGCATTTTGATCGAGCACCATGCGGGCAACTTCCCGGCCTGGCTGGCGCCAGTTCAGGCGGTGGTGCTGAATATCACCGACGGGCAGGCCGAATATGTGCAAAAAGTCACAGATACCCTCAGGAAAGCAGGCATCCGCGCGGTGTCGGACTTGAGTAATAACAAAATAAGCTATAAAATTCGGGAACATAGCTTGCAAAAGCTGCCTTATATCCTGGTGGTGGGCGAAAAGGAAATGGCGACCGAAAGCGTTGCTGTTCGTGCCCGGGGTAATCAGGATCTGGGTGTGATGTCTGTAAACGAATTTACAGCGCGCCTGAACGAAGAAAATCAGGCGCGCAAATAGTTAAGGGCTGGACAGACAAGGAGCGGGGGGCTTGCCGCTCCTTATGTTTTTCTGCCGGTTTATTCGATGTTTGACGGTTTTGTCCGCAACAGGGTTGATTTGGAGAATGGCTTATCGCTACTGAAAAACAGACGCGAATCAACGGTGAAATCAATGCACCCGAGGTTCGTTTGATTGGTTCTGATGGAGAGCAGTTGGGGGTTGTGAGTTTGCGTCAGGCGATGCAGGTGGCGGAAGAAGCGGAACTGGATTTGGTGGAGATTTCCCCGTCCGCCAAGCCGCCGGTCTGCAAGGTGATGGACTTCGGCAAGTTTAAATACCAGGAAAGCAAGAAGCAGCACGAAGCCAAACTCAAGCAAAAGCAGGTGCAGGTCAAGGAAATCAAATTTCGGCCTGGTACTGATGAGGGCGACTATCAGATCAAGCTGCGCAACATCAACCGCTTCCTGGAGGAAGGCGATAAGGTGAAAGTGACCTTGCGCTTTCGCGGGCGCGAGATGACCCACCAGGAATTGGGTCTTGCGCAGTTGAAGCGGGTGGAAGCGGATGTGGCGGAGATTTCCGTCACCGAGCAGTTCCCCAAGATGGAAGGCCGTCAGATGATCATGGTGCTGGCGCCAAAGAAAAAGAAATAAGCTTATTCCGGACAGGAAATGCCGGAATAAGTGCCCCGATTGAAGCGAACGCTACGCGTCGCTTAATCGGGATGAAGTCCGCGGTGATGAAAATCATCCGGGAACAAGTGACCCGTAGGTAGTTCAAGCGCATCTAGGGTGATGCCGCCTGCGGTCATGACAAAATGGAGCACGAAAAATGCCGAAGATGAAATCCAAGAGCGGCGCTGCCAAGCGTTTCCGCGCCCTGGGTAGTGGCAAGTTCAAGCGTACCCACGCTTTCCTGCGTCACATCCTCACCAAGAAAACCACCAAGCGCAAGCGTCAGTTGCGCGGTATGGCCGTTGCCCATGCTGCCGACCAGAAGTCCATGCGCAAGATGCTGCCCTACGCATAAGGAGGATAGAACATGCCACGCGTAAAAAGAGGTGTAACGGCCCGCGCCAGCCACAAGAAGGTGCTTGAAGCCGCCAAGGGTTACCGCGGTCGCCGCGGCAACGTATTCCGTATTGCCAACGAAGCGGTGATGAAGGCGGGCCAGTACGCCTACCGCGACCGTCGCCAGAAAAAGCGCCAGTTCCGCGCCCTGTGGATTGCCCGGATCAACGCGGCAGCCCGCGAGTGCGGCCTGTCCTACAGTGTATTCATGAACGGCCTGAAGAAGGCGGCCATCGAGGTCGACCGCAAGGTGCTGGCCGACATTGCCGTGTTCGACAAGGATGCGTTTGCCAAACTGGCTGCCCAGGTAAAAGCTGGCCTTGCTGCCTGAGTGACAACATTGTGAAAAAGAGGCCTCACGGCCTCTTTTTTATTGGTGACAAATTTAATAGCGATGCGTAATCCAAACGAAATCGTTGCCGAAGCCCTGACCGCCATCCGTGGCTGCCAGGACATGCCCGGGCTGGAGCAGGTCAAGGCCCGTTTCATGGGCAAGCAGGGCGCGTTGACCGAGTTGCTGAAATCGTTGGGCGGCATGTCGCCGGATGATCGCAAGCAGGCGGGCGCGCGGGTCAACGAAGCCAAGCAGGCCGTCGAAGCCGCGCTGAAAATGCGCCGCGAGGCGATTCAGGAAGCCGAACTCGAACGCAAGCTGCGCGAGGAAACCATCGACGTGACGCTGCCCGGACGTGGGCGTGGCCACGGCGGGCTGCATCCGGTCAGCCGCACGCTGGATCGCATCCAGGCCTTGTTCCGTTCCATGGGCTTCGAAGTGGCCGATGGGCCGGAAATCGAAACCGATTTCTATAATTTCACCGCGCTGAATATCCCCGAGGATCATCCGGCGCGCGCCATGCACGATACCTTTTATCTTGAGTCTGGCGACGTGTTGCGCACGCATACGTCGCCGGTGCAGGTGCATTACATGCAGTCGCACCAGCCGCCCTTCCGCATCATTGCGCCGGGCCGGGTATATCGCTGCGATTCCGATGTGACCCACACGCCCATGTTCCATCAGGTGGAAGGTCTGTGGGTCGACGAATCAGTGTCGTTTGCCGATCTCAAGGGCGTGCTGTCGGATTTCATCCGCCGGTTTTTCGAGGTGGACGAACTGGCCGTGCGTTTTCGGCCTTCGTTCTTTCCATTCACCGAACCTTCTGCTGAAATGGATATTGGCTGCGTCATCTGCGGTGGCAGCGGCTGTCGTGTCTGCTCGCACACCGGCTGGCTGGAAGTGCTGGGCTGCGGCATGGTGCATCCAAACGTGTTCAAACATGTGAACATCGATCCCGAGCGGTATTTGGGTTTCGCCTTTGGACTCGGCGTGGAACGCCTCGCCATGCTGCGTTATGGCGTGGATGACCTGCGGCTGTTTTTCGAGAA
>CAZVBY010000032.1:0-7594 GCA_964625895.1 uncultured Thiobacillus sp. | reverse complement strand
GAGGCCATCCAGCCTGCCGCGCCGCCTTTCACGGGTGTCGTCGTCGGTGAGGTGTTGTCCGTCGAACCCCATCCCGACGCAGACCGTTTGCGTATCTGCAAGGTGAATGTGGGAGAGGGTGACCCGCTGCAAATTGTCTGCGGCGCACCCAACGTGGCATCGGGGCAGAAAGTGCCTTGCGCCAGGGTTGGAGCGAAATTGCCCGCCATGGAGATTGGCGAAGCCAGGGTTCGCGGCATCGAATCATTCGGCATGTTGTGCGGCGCAAGCGAAATCGGCCTGCAGGACAAGATTGATGGCCTGCTGGTGCTGCCGGCCGATGCGCCGCTGGGCGCGGATATCCGTAGTTACCTGGCGCTGGATGACAGCGTCATCACACTGAAACTGACACCGAACCGCGCGGATTGCCTGAGCCTGATCGGGCTGGCACGCGAGGTTTCCGCGATAACGGGAACACGGGCCTATCTGCCAACCCAGCCGCCGGTCATGAAAGAGATATACGACACATTCGATGTGTCGGTGCATGCGCCGGAAGCCTGCCCACGCTATGTCGGACGCGTGATCAAGGGCATTAACCCGGATGCGCAAACGCCGGACTGGATGGCAATGCGGCTGGAACGCAGCGGTATCCGCCCGATTTCCGCACCAGTCGACATCACCAACTATGTGCTGCTGGAGCTTGGCCAGCCCATGCATGCATTTGACCTCGACAAGCTCTCTGGCAGCATTCAGGTGCGCTGGGCAAATGCAGGCGAAAAGATTGCCTTGTTGAATGAACAAACAGCGGAATTGACCAACGACATGCTGGTCATTGCCGATTCGAATGGTCCGATTGCATTGGCCGGAATCATGGGTGGCGCGGACACTGCGGTGGGTTCCGGTACCGCCAATATTTTCCTGGAAGCCGCCTATTTTGCACCGGAAGCAATCACTGGCCGGGCACGCCGGCTGAGCTTGGCCACGGACTCCTCGCATCGATTCGAGCGCGGCGTGGATTACGCCAATATCAATATGGCCATGGAACGCGCGACCAAGCTGATCCTGGAAATTTGCGGCGGCCAGCCTGGCCCGGTGGTGGAAGAAACAGGGCAGTTGCCAAAAGTAGCCTCTATCGCCTTGCGCCCCTCGCGGGTCGCGAAAGTGCTGGGGATTAATCTCACGCACGAAGTTGTGCGTGGTTATCTTCAACGTCTGGGGCTGGCTGTGAAGGAAGCCGGTGAGGTT
Organism: uncultured Thiobacillus sp.; assembly: GCA_964625895.1. Taxonomy (GTDB): domain Bacteria; phylum Pseudomonadota; class Gammaproteobacteria; order Burkholderiales; family Thiobacillaceae; genus UBA6918. The sequence goes on along the minus strand of CAZVBY010000032.1, from coordinate 6,370 downwards.
TGGCAGGTGACGCCGCCAAGCTATCGCTTTGACCTGGAAATCGAAGAAGACCTGACTGAAGAAATCGCCAGGCTGTATGGCTATGATGAGATCAAACCCCGGGCGCCCCGGGCAGAAACCATGATGCTCCCGATCGCGGAAACGACTCATGATGTTTCCCAGCTGAGAAATTATCTCGCCGGACGCGATTACCAGGAAGTCATCACCTATAGCTTTGTTGACCCTGCCTGGGAAAAAGCGTTTTCAACGGGGGGCACACCAATTGCATTGCAGAATCCTATTGCCAGTCAAATGTCTGTCATGCGATCCACCTTGTGGGGCGGATTGATCAATGCCCTGGCCTATAACCTGAACCGACAGCAGAGCCGTGTTTGCTTGTTTGAATCTGGCAGGGTTTATTTGCGGGAGGAGGGCAGGCTGCGTCAGCCGCATTACCTCGCGGGACTATGCCATGGGCCGGCTTTTGCCGAGCAATGGGGCGTAAGCAACCGTACCATTGATTTTTTTGACGTCAAGGGCGATCTGGAAAACTTGCCTGGCATCCCCCTGGAATTTCGCGCCGAGCACCATGCAGCTTTGCACCCAGGCCAGTGTGCACGTCTTTACCTCAATGGCCAAGCCGTGGGTTGGCTGGGCGCGCTGCATCATAAGCTTGTGCAGTTTTTCGACCTGCCGGCGCCGCCCATATTGTTTGAACTCGAACTCGATGCCTTGGGGAGCAAACCGTTACCACGTCATGCGGGAATTTCGCGTTACCCGTCGGTACGACGTGATCTGGCCTTCCTGGTCGATCAAAATGTCAGTACTGAGGCGATTCTAATGACCATGCAGCTCACAAAGGAAAGTTATGTGCGGGAACTGGCCTTGTTCGACTTGTACCAAGGACAAGGCGTGCCACCTGGACAAAAAAGCCTTGCTTTTCGTATAGTTATGCAAGATACTGAACGTACCCTCACAGAGCCGGAAGTAGAGACGGCTGTGACGCAGATTGCCGAAGCCGTGATTGACCGGCATGGGGCGAAACTTCGGTCCTAAAAACCTACAACATCATGACGACCCTGACCAAAGCTGAATTGGCCGACTTGTTGTTCGAAAAGGTCGGCCTCAATAAACGGGAAGCCAAGGAAATGGTGGAAACGTTTTTTGAGGAGATCCGGAATTCACTGGAAGCGGGGGATACCGTCAAACTTTCCGGTTTTGGTAATTTCCAGTGCCGTGAAAAACCCCAGCGTCCAGGCCGCAATCCCAAAACTGGCGAGGAAATGCCCATCTCGGCGCGGCGCGTGGTGACCTTCCATGCCAGCCAGAAACTCAAGGCCATGGTGGAAGACGCCGAACAAGATGGAAGCCTCCAGTCAGAGTGAACTGCCGCCGATTCCGGCCAAGCGATATTTCACCATCGGCGAAGTCGCCGACCTGTGCGCGGTCAAGCCGCATGTGCTGCGTTACTGGGAGCAGGAGTTTTCCCAGCTAAAGCCAGTCAAGCGTCGCGGCAACCGTCGCTACTACCAGCATCATGAAGTCCTGCTCATCCGCCGTATCCGGCAGTTGCTTTACGAGGAAGGTTTCACCATCAGCGGCGCTCGCAACAAGCTCGAGATGGCGGATGGGACCAAGATTCAGGTTGCCAGGGGAAATACAAATTCGCCCCCTACCCTGACAGAGCTACGCGAAGAACTCGCTGCGATTCGCGATTTACTGGCAAACTAGTTCAACCTGTCTGGCAAATGCTGATATAATCTTGCGCTTCGTCGGGGCGTAGCGCAGCCTGGTAGCGCACCTGCATGGGGTGCAGGGGGTCGGAAGTTCGAATCTTCTCGCCCCGACCAATTCCCTATACCAGCCGCAATATTTTCAACGTGTTCCATGCGGGTATCCGCGCGAAATGATGCGGCATCGTTGTAAAATTCTCCGCATGTTTTGCGGCTTTCTTATTTCATCTGGCAACCGCGTTCTCAATCCTGTTTCAATATGCGGATTCTGCTGAGTAACGACGACGGCTATTTTTCTCCTGGCCTGGCCGCATTGGTCAAGGCGCTAGAGCCATTGGCGGCTATTACAGTGGTCGCGCCCGAGCGTGACCGCAGCGGCGCGAGTAACTCGCTAACCCTGGACCGGCCCTTGATGCTGAGACAGGCGCCATCCGGTTTTTACTACGTAAATGGCACGCCAACGGATTGTGTCCACCTTGCAGTGACGGGTATGCTGGATCAGCTGCCGGACATGATTATTTCCGGTATCAATCATGGCGCCAATATGGGGGACGACACCATATACTCCGGCACGGTGGCGGCGGCCACGGAAGGTTTTCTGCTCGGTATTCCGGCCATCGCGGTTTCGCTTGCCAATATGCATGACGGCCACTTCGACAGCGCTGCGCAGGTGGCGGCGGAACTGGTGAGGCGTTATCAACGCATCCCCTGGGCGCAGGGCGCATTGCTCAATGTCAACGTGCCCGACGTGCCGCGGGAAGATATCGAGAAGTGGGAAGTGACCCGGTTGGGCAAGCGGCACAAGGCCGAGCCGGTTCTCAAATCAGTCAATCCGCGCGGCCAGACCATGTACTGGGTGGGCGCCGCGGGCTCTGCTCAGGATGCCGGCGAGGGCACGGATTTTTTTGCCGTGGCAAACAACCGTGTTTCGATTACGCCACTGCAAATCGATCTCACGCATTATGCTCAGCTCGACACGGTGAAAGGATGGCTGTCGTGAACGGCAGTCTGCGAGCCGGCATTGGCATGACCTCGGCCCGCACACGCGGTCGCATGATCGAGCGGCTGCGTGAGCAAGGCATTTCGGATGCATTGGTGCTTGCAGCAATGGGTACTGTGCCGCGCCATCTGTTTGTGGATCAGGCGTTAGAGAGCCGGGCATATGATGATACGGCGTTGCCGATCGGTTTTGGTCAGACAATTTCCAGTCCTTACATTGTCGCGCGCATGGCGGAACTGGCGCGCAACAACCAGGCATTGCCGCGTGTGCTGGAGGTGGGTACGGGATGCGGCTATCAGGCAGCTGTACTTGCACAGCTTGCCAGAGAAGTTGTCAGCATCGAACGCATTGCGGCACTGGTTGGTCAGACGCGCAAGCGGTATCGCGAATTGCGCATCAACAATGTCAAGCTCAAGCATGGTGATGGCATGCAGGGATATGCCGAGGGTTCACCTTATGATGCGATTGTGGTGGCGGCTGCCTTTGCTGCCGTGCCGGAAGCACTCAAGGCACAACTTGCCGAGGGCGGCAAGTTGATCATGCCTTTAGGCGACGACCAACAAACCCTCCTGGCTGTGACACGTCAAGGCGAATTCTTCATCGAGGAAATGCTGGAAGCGGTGCGGTTCGTACCGCTGTTGCCAGGCGTTGCGTGAGAAGCCTGCCGGGTATTTTCCTTCTGTCGCTGCTGGTCGCCTGCGAGGCGCCGGGTTTTGCGCCGATCGGCGACCTGATTCTTCAACGTCCAACACCCACTGCAAAACCAGCCGATGCCAGAGAAAAAGTTGCGAGTTCTTCTGCGGCACAAGCATCGGTAACGCAAGACAAAGAAATCACGGTGCAAAAAGGTGACACACTGTTTGCCATCGCATTCCAGCATGGGCTTGATTATCGGGATCTCGCGTTTTGGAACAATCTGGCTTCACCCGACTTGATCAAGGTTGGACAGACATTGCGTCTTTTGCCACCGGAGAGCTTGCGCAACAAATCGGGGGCGGTAGAGACGCTGCCAATACGCGAAATCAATTCGCCGCAAGTCCGCAAAATCGCCGAGCCTCCGTTGTTGCTCGAACCCAAAGCGCAATGGTTGCCATATACCGAGTCAAACTGGGCCTTGTTATCAGGTACGACGCAGGAAGCGCCAAAGCCGGAATCGATAAAACAGGCCGCCGCACCTGCCCAACCCTCATCCATCGCAAGTGTGCAAGCCGCTACCGCACAACCGCCGCGGGACAATCAGGTAGAGGATGATGAACCCTGGGCTTGGCCGTCCATGGGGGCCATCATCGGACGTTTTGGCGAAGGCGGCGGCAAAGGCGTCAATATTGCAGGCGAGCGGCAATCTCCCGTCCTCTCGGCAGCATCGGGCAAGGTGGTATATAGTGGCGCAGGACTGCGCGGTTATGGGAAGATGGTGATCGTCAAGCATCCGGGTGAATTCCTCACTGCCTACGCGCACAACCATGCCATTCTCGTCAAGGAGGGTGACTGGGTCAGGCAGGGTCAAAAAATTGCCGAAATGGGAGAAACGGACAGCGATCGTGTCAAGCTGCATTTTGAAATCCGCCAGTATGGCAAGCCGCTGGACCCATTGAAATTTCTGCCCGAGCGCAAATGAGCCACGAAGACGAACCCATTGAAGAACAAGAAGAGCCGGTTGAGCATCTAGAGGCCGAAGAGGCGGCGGAGGCGCGCGCGCACGCCGAGGAATTCGAGAGCCAGGCAGATGTCACGCAGATGTACCTCAATGAAATCGGCCAGGCAGCCCTGTTGACAGCCGAACAGGAAGTCGCCCTGGCGAGGCGTACGCGCGATGGCGATTTTGAGGCCCGCCAGAAAATGATCGAGCACAACCTGCGGCTGGTGGTTAACATCGCCAAACACTACGCCAATCGTGGTCTGGTGCTGCTTGATCTGGTGGAAGAGGGCAACCTGGGGCTGATCCACGCGCTGGAAAAATTCGACCCCGAACGCGGCTTCCGCTTTTCGACTTACGCCACCTGGTGGATACGGCAAAACATCGAACGCGCCATCATGAACCAGTCGCGCACCATTCGCCTGCCCGTGCACGTCATCAAGGAACTCAACATTTTTCTGCGTGCGCAGCGGCACCTGGAAACACACGGCGTCACTGATCCCAGTCTCGAAGACATCGCCAGCCTGACTGGCCACGGGGTCGAGGAAGTCCGCCGCGTGATGTCGCTCAACGAGCGCGTGGCCTCGCTGGATGCGCCGCTTGACATCGATCCCAATCTTTCGCTGGGCGAGGCCATTGCTGACGAAAACAGCCAGATGCCGGAGGACATGCTGCAAAACGCCGAAGTCCAGCGCCATGTGCACGAGTGGCTGGCGCAACTCAACGACAAGCAGCGCTGGGTCATCGAGCGCCGTTTCGGCATCAACAACTATGACATCTCCACTTTGGAAGACCTGGCGATGGATTTGAAAGTTACCCGCGAGCGCGTCAGACAAATCCAGATGGAAGCCCTGCGTGTTTTGCGCAACTTGCTGCGCCGCAAGGGCGTATCCAAGGACGAGTTGTTCTGATGATCGACTGGATGCGTATCCAGACTGTTTTTCTGGATATGGATGGAACGCTTCTCGACCTGCACTATGACAACCATTTCTGGCGCGAGCATGTGCCGTTGCGCTTTGCCGAAAAACATAACCTGAGTTTCGACGAGGCGCGCCAGGAACTGACCGGCCGCTACCATCACCGCGCCGGATCGCTCGACTGGTATTGCGTCGATTTCTGGAGCCGCGAACTGGAACTCGACATCGCGGACCTGAAGCATGAAGTCGCCCACCTTATCGCCATCCATCCGGATGTGCCGGAATTCCTGCAAGCCGCGCGCGACTCAGGCCGCCGGGTCGTGCTGGTCACCAACGCCCACCGCAAAAGTCTCGACCTGAAAATGCGCAAAACCGGACTGGAACGCTATTTCGATGCGCTGCACACCTCGCACGATATCGGCCTGCCCAAGGAAAACCCGGCGTTCTGGATCGGCCTGCAGAACCGCGAACCCTTCAATCCTGAAGAGACATTACTCGTTGACGACAGCCTGCCCGTGCTGCGCAGCGCCCAAGCCTATGGCATTGCCCACCTGCTGGCCGTGCGCTTTCCAGATACCAAAATGCCCGAAAAAGACCCGGAAGAGTTTCCGGCCATTCACACCTTCAGGGATGTGATGGATGGGCTTCAACGATGATTCAGGCCAGAATCGCCACCGCCACTTTCCTGCCTTCCCCGGCAAGAATGTTGTAGGTACGGCAGGCCGCGCCGGTATCCATGACTTCCAGCCCGATGCGGGCTTCGATCAGGGGGCGAGTCAAGCCTGGATGCGGGAAGCGCAGTTTTGTCCCTGTTCCCAGCAGCACGATTTCCGCGCCCAGCCCGGCCAGGTGGGTGAAATGACTTTCCCGCAGTATTTCAAAACTCACGGATAGCAGGGCTTCCCTGTCCAGTTGGGCCGGGGTCAGGATCAAGCCGAAAGACAGGCGTTCGCCATTGACGAAGACATGATCCTCGCCGTAGCCGGTGAAGTAATAGCGTCCGTCAGGCCCGCTCAAATGCAGTTTCACAAGGGGTTCCGTTTGCCGTTGTGTTGTCGCGGATTTTTAGAACTGTCCGGTTTTGTAGTTTTTGAATTGTCCGCTT
>CAZVBY010000031.1:0-17355 GCA_964625895.1 uncultured Thiobacillus sp. | reverse complement strand
TCAATGGCGCGCTGGAATGCCGGCTGTATGAATACAAGCTGGTGGAAGGGTCGAATCGGTGATTCGCCTCTCATACTGGGTTGATGGGACTTCTAGACGATGTCCAGGTGATCCAGCCCCGTCATCAGGTCGCGGCCCTTGGCTTCCTGGCCGTGCAGCTTGATCTTCAGGCGCAGGTCGTTGAGCGAATCGGCGTTTCTCAGCGCGTCTTCGTAGGAAATGAAACCGGCTTCGTAAAGATCGAACAGGGACTGGTCGAAGGTCTGCATGCCCAGTTCGCGCGATTTGCTCATGACTTCCTTGATTTCGTGCACCTGGCCCTTGAAGATCAGGTCGGAGATCAGCGGTGAATTCAGCAAAATTTCGACGGCGGCAATCCGGCCGTTGATGCCCTTGCGTGGAATCAGTCGCTGGGAGATGAAGCCCTTGAGATTGAGCGACAGGTCCATCAGCAACTGGTCGCGCTTTTCCTCGGGGAAGAAGTTGATGATGCGGTCCAGCGCCTGGTTGGCGCTGTTGGCGTGCAGGGTGGACAGGCACAGATGGCCGGTTTCGGCGAAGGCGATGGCGTATTCCATGGTTTCGCGGTCACGGATTTCGCCAATCAGAATCACATCGGGCGCCTGGCGAAGCATGTTCTTCAGCGCGGAAAACCAGTTGTCGGTATCGACGCCGACTTCACGCTGGGTGATGATGGATTTTCGGTGCTCGTGCACGTATTCAATCGGATCTTCCACCGTGATGATGTGGTCGGCACAGGTTTCGTTGCGATAACCCACCATGGCGGCAAGCGAGGTGGATTTACCCGAGCCGGTGCCGCCGACGAAGATGACCAGGCCGCGCTTGACCATGGCAATGTCTTTCAGGACGGGCGGCAGGTTGAGTTCTTCGAATTTCGGGATGACGGTGTTGATGGTCCGCATGACGATTCCCGTGCGTCCCTGTTGCACGAAGACATTGACCCGGAAGCGGCCGATCTCGGGCGGTGCGATGGCAAAGTTGGATTCATTGGTATTCTCGAACGACTCCCATTGCTTGTCATTCATGATCGCCCGCGCCAGCTCGCGGGTGTGGGCCGGGGTCAGTGTCTGATTGGAAACCTGCGTGATCTTGCCGTCCACCTTCAATGCCGGCGCGAAACCGGCGGTAATGAACAGGTCGGAAGCCTTTTTGGCGACCATCAGCTTCAATAGATCGTGAACGGTTTTTTCTGCATTCATGGTTAATTGTCCAACTGGTTACACCAGGAAAGAATCCTTGTTCATTGCGCGCGGGCGTGCTTCGCCCACGGAGACGATATTGCGGCGCACCAGATCCAGCAAGCATTGGTCCAGGGTCTGCATGCCGGTGTTGCCGCCAGTCTGGATGGCGGAATACATCTGCGCCACTTTGTTCTCGCGGATAAGGTTGCGGATGGCCGGTGTGCCGATCATGATCTCGTGCGCGGCCACGCGGCCGGTGCCGTCCTTGGTTTTGAGCAGGGTTTGCGAGATGACCGCGCGCAGCGATTCGGACAGCATCGAGCGCACCATTTCCTTTTCCGCGGCCGGGAACACGTCCACCACCCGGTCGATCGTCTTGGCGGCGGAAGAAGTATGCAATGTGCCGAACACCAAGTGGCCGGTTTCCGCTGCCGTCAGGGCAAGACGGATCGTTTCCAGATCGCGCATTTCACCGACCAGGATCACGTCCGGGTCTTCTCGCAGGGCGGAGCGCAGGGCGTTGGCGAAAGAATGCGTGTGCGGGCCGACCTCGCGCTGGTTGATCAGGCATTTCTTGCTCTGATGCACGAATTCGATCGGGTCTTCGATGGTGAGAATGTGCGAATACACGTTCTCGTTGATGTAATCGATCATGCCCGCCAGCGTGGTCGATTTACCCGAGCCCGTTGGTCCGGTCACCAGCACGACACCGCGCGGCTGGTCGGAGATTTCCTTGAAGATGGCGGGCGCGCCCAGTTCTTCCAGCGTCAGCACCTTGGAAGGAATGGTCCGGAATACCGCGCCGGCGCCATTTTGCTGGTTGAAGGCGTTGACGCGGAAACGTGCCAGGGTGGGCACTTCGAATGAAAAGTCGATTTCCAGCACCTCTTCATACACTTTGCGCTGGCTGTCGTTCATGATGTCGTACACCATGCGGTGCACATCCTTGTGTTCCATGGGCGGTAGGTTGATCCGGCGGATATCGCCATGGACGCGGATCATGGGCGGCAGGCCGGCGGAAAGGTGAAGATCGGAAGCCTTGTTCTTGACGGCAAAGGCCAACAGTTCGGAAATATCCAAGTTGAACGTCCTGTGTTGTTGGTTGTTTGAGGCGGGGAAACGATAATACTCCTGACAGATAACGACTTTTGATTGATGAACTTGAGCCGCAAACAGCCCGAAAATCATGCCGTCGCTGCTGCGCTGGCCCGTGTCAGGGCGCAAGTCACCCATGCGCTTGCGCAGGCGGGGCGGCCGGCTGGCACGGTCACGCTGATTGCCGTCAGCAAGACGTTTCCTGCCCGCGACATGGCGGCGGCGGCATTGTGCGGCCAGCGGCATTTCGGCGAAAGCTACGTGCAGGAGGCGTTACCCAAAATGGCCGAGGTGCAAAGCCTGCTTGCCGCAGACGACACGGAATTGCCCGGGGCGGCAAATCGCCTGGTGTGGCACTTTATCGGCCCCATCCAGAGCAACAAGACGCGCGAGATGGCGGGACATTTTGACTGGGTCCATGGCGTGGATCGGGAGAAAATCGCACAGCGGCTGTCCAGTCAGCGCCCTGCACATCTGGCGCCCTTGAATATTTGCCTGCAAGTCAATATCAGCGGCGAGCCCGGCAAGAGCGGCGTCGCGCCAGAAACCGTGTTCGACCTGGCGTCAGCCGTGGCTGGTCTGCCAGGGATAAAATTGCGTGGCTTGATGACGATTCCGGCCGCGAGCAGTGATCCAGCCCCGGCTTTCCGGCGCATGCTTGAACTCAAGGATGAATTGAACGCCCGGGGGCTTGCCCTGGATACCTTGTCGATGGGCATGTCGGAGGATTTCGAAACGGCGATTGCCAACGGCGCGACCATGATAAGAGTCGGAAGCGCCATATTTGGAAAAAGATCCTATGCATAAACTGACTTTCATTGGCGGTGGCAACATGGCCACTGCGATCATCGCAGGGCTGCTGGCCAATGGCACCCAGAATACAGCGATTGAAACAGTCGACCCTTCGCAGGAAGCTGCGGCGCGACTGTCTGAGCGACTTGGCGTTCGCGTCAGCCCATCGCTCGACACGGCAACGCTGAATGAGGTGGTGGTGCTGGCGGTCAAGCCACAGCAACTGCCGGCGGTGGCGCGGGAACTGTCGGCTCGCCTGGGGGAGCGGCTCGTCGTTTCCATTGCGGCGGGCGTGCGCGTGGCGGATTTGTCGCGCTGGCTGGGCGGGCATGGGCGCATTGTCCGTGCCATGCCGAACACGCCGGCCATGGTTGGCGCCGGCATGACGGGGCTTTTCGCGCCTTTAGCGGTGGGGGCCGATGACCGCTCCATCGCCGAAAGCATCCTGCGCGCGGTGGGTTCCGTGGCCTGGTTGCAGGACGAAAGCGAGCTGGATTGGGTGACGGCGGTTTCCGGCAGTGGCCCGGCCTACGTGTTTTACTTCATCGAGGCGCTGGAAGAGGCCGCGCGAGCGGCCGGACTTTCCACCGACAATGCCCGGCATCTTGCGCTGCATACGGTCTTTGGCGCGGCCAAGCTGGCCCTGGAAAGCGGCGAAGAACCTGCCGTGCTGCGCGCGCGCGTGACTTCCAAAGGCGGTACCACCGAGCGGGCAATTGCCAGTCTGGCGGAAAACGGCTTTGCCAGCGTGATCGGCAAGGCGGTCAGTGCCGCCGCCGCGCGCTCCAAAGAATTGGGAGATGAACTGGGGAGGCTGGCGCCATGATGGCAGATACCCTGCGTTTTTTGATCCAGACCCTGGGCGGCCTGTTTGCGGTGGCGGTCTTGCTTCGATTCTCCATGCAGGCGTTACGCGTGCCGTTCGGCAATTCATTCGCGCAGTTCATCGTCAGGGTAACGGATTTTGCAGTCAAGCCCGTGCGACGGATCATCCCCGGCATTGGCGGCTATGACTGGGCCAGTCTCCTGCTGGCCTGGCTGGCCGAGGTCTTGATTGTGGTGGCGCTGTATTGGTTGAAGGACTTTCCCTTCAGTCTCGCCGGCCTGGGGGTGTGGCCGGCCATGCTTGGCTTGGGCGCGATCGAACTGTTCAAGCTGGCGCTGTATCTCGTCATGGGCCTGGTGCTGGTGCGGGCGGTGATTTCGTGGGTAAATCCTTACTCACCGATTTCACCTGTCATTTACCCGTTGACCGAGCCGCTGTTGAAACCGTTTCGACGCATTTTGCCGACTGGACAGATCGATTTCTCTCCGCTGGTGCTATTGGTCGTCTGTCAGTTCTTTCTGTCGGTGCCGTTGGCGGCAGCCGAACGTTCGATTCTGGGCACTTTCTGACTTAGAGCCTGACACGTCAAACATGCCGAACCAGCCGCCTTCCTGGGCTCTGTTCGACCCGCTACAAGATCGATGGACATTGCATGTCCAAATCCAGCCGGGTGCCAGGATCAGCGGGATTGCGGGTGAACACGATGGGCGGCTGAAGTTAAAGATTGCCGCGCCACCAGTCGATAACAAGGCCAATCACGCCCTGATCGACTATGTGGCCAGTCTTGCAGGTGTCAGTCCGCGCAAGGTCGAAATTCTGCACGGCGGGCGCGCACGCAGGAAAACCCTCGCCGTGAACGGAACGGGCGTGGCGTTTTTACATTTTCTGGAACAACAACAAAAAACGGGAAAATCATGAGCGCTTTGCTCGAACAGGAAGTTGCCGATTACACGCGCGCGCGCGGGCGGCTGGCCGACAGTATCCGGAAGTTTGCCGACTGGCAGGATCGTTGCAATGGCATAGACCTTGAGCGCAATCTGCGCCTGATTGACCTTGCCGACACCCTGCAACAGGATCGACTGACAATAGCCTTTGTGGCCGAGTTCTCGCGCGGCAAGACCGAGCTGATCAACGCACTGTTCTTTGCCGATCTCGGTGTGCGCCTGCTGCCTTCAGACGCCGGCCGCACCACCATGTGCCCGACAGAACTGTATTACGATCCGGCCGAGACCCCTTCGCTCAAACTGTTGCCGATCGAGACGCGCCTGCGTGCGGAATCCCTGGGGCGACTCAAGCGCGATCCCATCGAATGGGTGAGGATGGAACTAGACCCTGACGACCCGCAGCAAATGCAGTCAGCCTTGAGGAAACTCACCGAAACCCGCCGCGTGCCGCAAGGCGAGGCGGCGGCTTTGGGCCTGTTCGACTTGCAGGATGACGCCATGCGGCATCAGGTGGATGCTTCTGGCCTGGTTGAGGTTCCAGCCTGGCGCTATGCGCTGGTTAACCTGCCACATCCCATGCTCAAGGCGGGGCTGGCGATTCTGGATACACCCGGCCTGAATGCGCTGGGCGCTGAACCGGAATTGACGCTTTCCAGCATTCCCGGAGCGCATGCCGTATTGTTCTTGCTGGCGACCGATGCGGGTGTTACGCGCACAGACATGGAAATCTGGCAGCGGCACGTGCACCGGCACGTCAACTACCACATCGCGGTGCTGAACAAGATCGACATGCTGTGGGATGACCTGAAAGGCGAAGTCGGCGTGCGCGCCAGCGTGCAGAAACAGCTCGAAGACACGGCGCGCATACTGAAATTACCGCCCGACCGGGTGTTTGCAGTGTCGGCGCAAAAGGCGCTGGTTGCCAAGGTCAGGCAAGACCAGGATTTGCTCGAACGTTCCGGCATTACGGCGCTGGAGCATCTGCTGGGTCGCGAGGTTATTCCAGCGCGGCGCGACATCATGTGTCGCGGTGCGGTCAATCAGGTGGCCGGCCAAATTGGCTTGTATCGTGATGAACTCGTCAATCAGATCAAGCAGGAGGTGCAGACGCTGCAACAGCTTTCCGGACTGTCCGGGAAGAATCGCGAACTGGTCATCCGCATGCGCGAGCAGTTGCTGAAAGACAAGGCCCGCTACGACGCCACATCCGATCAATTCAAGAACACCCGCCACGCCGTGCAGCAATACGGCAAACAGTTGCTGGAACAACTCTCGCAGGAAACGTTGTTCAACATTCTGGAAGAAGCGCGTATTGCCATGGGTGACAGCTGGACGACCGCCGGCCTGATCGGCGCCATGCGTGCGGTGTCCAAACGCATGACCGATCGGTTCATCCAGGCCATGCGGCTTTCGAAGAACATCCAGGAATATCTCAATGCCGCCTGCGAGCGTTTTCACAAGCAGCACGGCCTGGCGCAATTGACGGTTCCATCGCTGGACTTGCGCTCCTACCGCCTGCGTATCGAAAGCCTGCTGGAAGAAACGGAATCATTTTGCGGCGACCCAACCAATCTGCTGGTGGAGAAACGCTTCATGATCCGGCGTTTTTACAACGGTGTGGCCGAGGAGGCCAAAAGAGCCTACGAACTGGCGAGCAAGGATGCGGAGCGCTGGCTGCGCATCGCGCTGGATCCGGTCATCGTGCAAATCCGTAGCCATCGGCAACTGCTGGATGCGCGCCTGGAGAACATGCGCAAGGTGCTGGCCAACGTGGACGACATCCGTGGCGAGATGGAGTCCGTCAAGACCGGCATCGAACAATTGCGCAAGCGCAAGGCGGAACTTGATGAAATTGCCGCGATGATGGCGGTTTGAGTCATTTCTGAGAGATGCTGTCTCTTCGCTGGTGCGAAAACGCATCAGAAACTTTTTGCGGCGCCAGTTCGTGAAAATTCGCGCTTTCAATGACCAGTGTCATTGAGCGGTAAATCGTTGCACGATTTGCAAGAATCAGTGTTGAATCAATCAATGCCTGCCTACAGCAGAATGATGTCGTACTGCTCCTGCGAATAACTTGTTTCGACCTGTAGTGAAATTGGCTTGCCGATGAAGTCGGAAAGCTGCGCCAGACTTTGTGATTCCTCGTCCAGAAACAGGTCCACCACTGGCTGCGAAGCGAGGATGCGGTATTCGCGAGCGCCGAACTGACGCGCCTCGCGCATGATTTCGCGCAGCACCTCGTAACATACAGTGCGCGCAGTCTTGATTTCGCCTCGCCCCTTGCACGTCGGGCAGGGCTCGCACAGCACGTGCGCCAGCGATTCACGCGTGCGCTTGCGCGTCATTTCCACCAGCCCCAGCGCGGAAAAACCGCTGACGGAAATGCGGGTCGGGTCGCGGGCCAGGGATTTCTTCAGTTCCGACAAGACAGTTTCGCGGTGTTCCGGTGTATCCATGTCGATGAAGTCGATGATGATGATCCCACCCAGATTGCGCAGACGCAGTTGCCGGGCGATTGCCTGGGCTGCCTCCAGATTGGTTTTGAAAATCGTGTCATCGAAATTGCGCGCACCGACGAAACCGCCGGTGTTGACGTCGATGGTGGTCAGCGCTTCCGTTTGGTCGATGATGAGATAACCGCCCGACTTGAGATCGACTCGCCGGGCCAGCGCTTTCTCGATTTCTTCCTCGATCGCGTGCAGGTCAAACAGCGCGCGGTCGGCGCTGTAATGCTGGAGTTTGTTGGTAACACTGCCCGTGTAGTTGTGGGCGAATTCGGTCATGCGTTGATAAGTTTCGCGCGAGTCGACAAGAATGCGTGCGGTTTCAGCGCTGACGAAATCGCGCAGCACGCGCAGCGCCAGCGTCAGGTCCTGGTACAGAACACAGGGCGCGATGCAGACTTTCGATTTCTCGCGGATGTCATGCCACAGCCTGCACAGGTATCGAATGTCGGCTTCGAGGTCTGCGGCGTTCGCCGATTCTGCCATGGTGCGGACGATGAATCCTCCCTGGATGTCGTGTGGCAAGACTTCATGCAGCATTTGCCTCAGGTGCTCGCGTTCTTCCTCGCCCTCGATGCGCTGTGAAATGCCAATGTGCGACTCCTGCGGCAGGTAGACCAGATAACGTCCGGCAAAGCTGACTTGTGTGGAGAGACGTGCGCCCTTGGTGCCAATGGGGTCCTTGATGACTTGCACGACAAGCGTCTGGCCTTCATGCAGGATTTGCTCGATGCGGCGTTCGACCTCGTCGCCGCGACGCTCTTCCCAGATGTCCGCAACATGCAGGAAGGCCGCGCGTTCCAGTCCGATGTCGATGAAGGCGGATTGCATGCCTGGCAACACGCGCGCGACCCGGCCAAGGTAGATGTTGCCGACGAGTCCGCGGCTGCCGGCCCGCTCGACATGCAATTCCTGCACAGCGCCGACAAACAGTACCGCCACGCGCGTTTCCTGCGGCGTGACGTTGATGAGAATTTCCTCGCTCATGGCGAACCCCGAATTTTCAAACCAAAGGCACCAGCCTTTGGTTTGAAGACTAAATTTTTATTTCAGCCCAGCTCAGCAAGGCAGCAGTCTCATGCAGGGGCAGCCCCATGATGCCGGTATGGCTGCCTTCTATCCGGCTGGCAAAGGCGCCCGCCCGTCCCTGTATGCCATAGGCGCCTGCTTTGTCCAGCGCTTCACCGGTTTCCAGATAGCGCGCAATCGTTTCAGTGGATAGCGGCGCGAATTCCACCTTGCTTGAGGAAAGGCGCGATTCCGTGCCATGCGTCCAGGTGACGGCAACGCCAGTATGCACCCAATGTGCGCGTCCGGACAGCCGGGCGAGAATTTCGCCCGCGTGGGCAAGGTCACGCGGTTTGCCGACGATTTCACCATCGATATCCAGCACAGTGTCGGCGCCGAGCACCGGCATGATCACCAGGCGGCGCATGCGGACGATTTTCGCGCCGCACTGGGATTTCTCGCGCGCCATGCGCACGGCGAATTGGGCGGGACCCTCGTCTGCCCGGGGGATTTCAAGAACATCCTCGCGGCCGGGGGAAGCGCGCATCACCAGCACTTCGAAACTGACGCCCAGTTGCTTGAGAAGTTCACGCCGGCGGGGCGACTGTGAGGCGAGGTAGATGCGGTTGTCGATAGGGCTCATGCCGTGGCGGGATCATTCTCTGTGGTATGGGTGGCCCTTGAGCAGCGACACTGCACGGTATAGCTGCTCGGCCAGCATGACGCGCGCCAGTCCATGCGGCAGCGTCAGGCGCGACAGTCCCAATAATAAATCCGCACGCTGTTTCAGCGAAGCATCCAGCCCGTCCGCGCCACCGATGACAAAACAGGGTTGGGCGCCATCCTGCATCCAGCGGGAGAAATGGCCGGTCAGTTCGACCGTTGAGAGTTGCTTGCCGCGTTCATCCAGCGCGATTAACAGCGCTTGATTCGGCAGGGCCGAAGTGATGCGTTCCGCCTCAATTGTCTGGATGCGTTCCGTTGAACTGCCAGCCGCGCGTTTTTCGGGTTTGATCTCGATCAATTCAAGGCTGGCGTCTGGCGGCATGCGCCTGGCATATTCCTGATAGCCGGCTTCAATCCAGGCAGGCATTTTATGCCCGACGGCGAGGATTCGAATCTTCAATGATGGGTCTTTAATTTCCTGCGAGTTTCGCGCGGGACTGAATCCCGGCATCCCACAGCTCTTCCAGGTTGTAATGCGCGCGCACGGCGGGATGCATGATGTGCACGACGACATCGCCAGTATCGACCAATACCCATTCGCCGGTTTGTTCTCCCTCCATGCCGATGATGGGTTCGCCGATCTCTTTCATCTTGTCGTGCACGCTATTGGCCAGCGCCTTGGTTTGACGCGAGGATTCCGCGCTGGCTATGACCATGCGATCGAACAGCGAGGTCAGCTTCGTGGTGTCGAGCACGGTAATGTCCTGGGCCTTGATGTCTTCCAGGGCCGAGATGATGGCGGCAATTTTTTCTTCAATGTTCATGCAGCGGTGTATAGCCTGTTTTGTTGAATATAGTCGAGTACGTTGTCCGGCAACAGATAACGCACGCTGGCGCCGGAGGATAAACTATTGCGGATGGCGGTGGCCGAGATATCGAGCGCGGTAACCGGTTTGAGGTAGATGCTCCCCGCCGAAGTGGAACACGGGGTGTCACGGCGGCGTTTTTGCAATTCATGCGCCAGCTGGTCGGAAAGCAGATCAGACTGTGCAAGCCGGTAGCCCGGCCGGTGCGCAACAGCGATATTGGCCAGCTCGAACAGGCGTTGCCATTCCTTCCAGGCGGGCAAGCCAAGAAAGGCGTCCGCGCCCATCATCAACCAGATGGGGGAAGCATTGCCGATTTCCTTTCGAAGCGAAGCGAGCGTGTTGACCGTGTAGCTGGGGCTGGATGTGCGCACTTCACGGTCGTCCAGGATGAAGCGGGGATTACCGGCGATGGCCAGACGGGTCATTTCAAGCCGGTGTTTCGCTTCAGTACGCGGAGATGCGCGGTGTGGCGGCTGGCCAGCAGGAACGAAACGGACTTGATCGAGCGCAAGCGCGCTGGCCAGTTCCTCGGCCATGCGCAGGTGACCATAGTGGATCGGGTCGAAAGTGCCGCCAATGACCCCGACGGCAGAACTCAATTGGCCGCCTTATCCACGCACATGCCCATCGCCGAGCACGACCCATTTCTCAGAGGTCAGACCTTCCAGGCCCACCGGGCCGCGGGCGTGGATCTTGTCGGTGGAAATGCCGATTTCCGCGCCCAGACCGTATTCGAAGCCGTCGGCGAAGCGCGTGGAAGCGTTGACCATGACCGAAGCGGAATCCACTTCACGCAGGAAACGACGCGCGCGCGTGTAGTCCTCGGTAACGATGGCGTCGGTGTGCTGCGAACTGTACCTGGCGATGTGCGCCATGGCGGCGTCCATGTCATCCACCACGCGGATGCTGATGATGGGCGCGAGATACTCCTCGTGCCAGTCGGCTTCCGTGGCTTCCTTCATGGCAGGCACGATACGGCGCGATTCAGCGCAGCCGCGCATTTCCACATTTTTCGCGGCATAGATGGCGGCGATCAGCGGCAGGAATTTTTCCGCCACGGCGCGATGCGCCAGCAGCGTTTCCATGGTGTTGCAGGTGCCATAGCGGCTGGTCTTGGCGTTGTCGGCGATGCGCAGCGCCTTGTCGAGGTCTGCCCGGTCATCCACATACACGTGACACACGCCGTGCAGATGCTTGATGACGGGAATGCGCGCATCGTTCATCAGGCGTTCGATCAGGCCCTTGCCGCCGCGCGGCACGATGACATCGACGAACTCGCGCATGGTGATCAGTTCGCCGACCGCCGCGCGGTCGGTGGTTTCGATCACCTGCACGCAGGCTTCGGGCAGGCCCGCGGCTTTCAAGCCTTCCTTGACGCAGGCAGCGATGGCCTGGTTGCTGCGAATGGCCTCGCTGCCGCCGCGCAGAATCGCCGCGTTGCCCGATTTCAGGCACAGCCCTGCCGCGTCCGCTGTCACGTTGGGGCGGGCTTCGTAAATGATGCCGACGACACCCAGCGGCACGCGCATTTTCCCGACCTGGATGCCGGAGGGGCGGTAATTCATGCCGGTGATGCCGCCCACCGGATCGGGCAGCGCGGCGATCTGTTCCAGGCCTTCGGCCATGCCGGCCACGGTCTTTTCGTTCAGCGCGAGACGGTCGAGCAGGGCCGCATCCAGCCCGGCGGCTTTTGCGGCGGCCACGTCTTCGGCATTGGCGGCCAGCAGTTTGGCGGCATCACGGCGAATGGCGGCAGCCATGGCCAGCAGCGCGGCATTTTTTGCACGTGTTTCGGCGCGGGCAATTTCCCGGCTGGCTTCGCGGGCCGTGCGGCCCAGTGTTTGCATGTAGGTTTTTACGTCCATCATTTCGTGCTCAATTTCAAACTCAGTCGCAGCATGTCATTCCACGGATCGCCGCCTTCAAGGCCCTTGGCCTGCCGGTCGATGCGCGCGGCATCCAGCAGCGTTGATTCCATTATGGCATCACTGACCCGGCGCAAGGCAGCCTGTACCAGCGGCTGACGCTTGTCCCAGATGCGGTTGGCCTTGAGAGCCGCCTGCATGTTCTGGCCTTGCCGCATGGCGGATTTTAACTTGGCCAGCAGGCGCAGCGTGGCCGCAATCTGCCACATGACCTTGGGTACGGCCTCACCTTCCTGTTTCAGGCTTTCAAGAATGCGAGCGCATCGCGCGCTGTCGCCTGCCAGCAGCGCATCCTGGATGTCCGTCACTTCAAAGCGGGACACATCGGTGACCGCCTGTTCAATGGCTTGCAGGCTCAATTTTCCGGGAGGCAGGAACAGGGCTAGCTTGTCGATTTCCTGGCGGGCGGCAAGCAGGTTACCTTCCAGCCGGTTGGCGAGGAACTCAAGCGCTTCCCGGTCGGCCTGCTGTCTGTTGGCAGCCAGCCGCTGGTTGATCCAGTTGGGGAGTTGCTCGCGCGGCACGTCGCGGCACTGGATGACGTGCCCGGCTTGCGACAGCGTGCCGAACCATTTGCTTTGCGTTTGTTTCCATTCCAGGCCTGGCAGGGAAATGACCGTGACGGTGTCCGCCGGCAGATTTTCCGCATAACGCGTCAGGGCCTGACTGCCATCGATGCCGGGCTTGCCGCTGGGAATGCGGATTTCAACGAGTTTTTGTTGGGCGAACAGCGACAAATTGTCCGCGCTGCCGAATATCACGCTCCAGTCGAAGCGGCCCTGTACCGTGAAAACACTGCGCTCATATCCTGCGCGCATGGCCGCCGCGCGGATGGCGTCCCCGGTTTCCAGCATGGCCAGCGGTTCGGCGCCCCAGATCACATACAGCGGCGCAAATCCCCGGGCGAGGTGATTGCCGATATCTTCGGGCCTTCGCTCCATCAATGGGCGCTGCGCAGACGCCGCAGAATCTGCTGGACGGCGTCTTCTTCCAGGTTGCGGTAAAGAAAAGTTTCCTCGGCGGTTTTTGCCAGATAGAGATTATCGTCGTAGGTGAAATCGCGGGTCAGTTGAATCAGTGAATCGGGGTAAATGACCTTGCCCTCGGCGTCGTTCAGACTGTAACTGACGTTGTAGTTCAAGCGATATTCGCGCACGCGGCCGCCCCCGGAAAGCGCCAGGATCGTGCGGTTTTTCCTTTCCTGCGCAAGTACCAGCACGGCTTCGGCCTCCTTGGCGGTGGCAGCCAGTGTCACATTGCTGTTCTTCAACGCCTGCTCCAGCCGGCGGACCAATGTGCTTTCGCGCTCATGCACCTGGATATACAGGCTGCGATAGGGAATGCGCTGCGCACCACGCAGCTGGAAGCCGCAGCCGGCCAGCGGCAGGGTCAGGGCGAGCAGGAAATGGCGGCGTTTCATACGACGATATTAACCAAACGGCCGGGCACGACAATGATTTTTTTCGGCGTCTGCCCCGTTACGTATTTCTGCACGTCTGCGTTGTTCAGCGCGGCGGTTTCGATAACAGTCCTGTCGGCATCCTTGGATACGCGGATGTTGCCGCGCAGCTTGCCGTTGACCTGCACGACCAGTTCGATTTCGTCCACGGTCAGCGCCGATGCATCCGGCGTGGGCCAGGGCTGGTCGAGAAGGCGCGTGCCGGGTTTCAGTGTCTGCCACAGCGCTTCGCACACATGGGGAACAATGGGCGACAGCAGGATGGTCGCGGTTTCCAGCGCTTCCTGCCGCAGTGCGGGCGTATTTTCTCCATCGGGCAGTTTGCCCAGCGCATTCATCAATTCCATGACCGCGGCCACGGCCGTATTGAACTGCTTGCGCCGGCCGTAATCGTCCGTCACCTTGGCGATGGTCTGGTGAAGCTGGCGGCGGAAATCCTTGAGCGGGACGGAAATCCCCCGGCTCGCTTCGCTCGCCACCCCCTTTGTCAAGGGGGTATCCTGCTCCCCCCTTGATAAAGGCGGGCTGGGGGGGATTGGTGGGGTGGCGGGGATTTGCACGTGATCGAACACCGCCTTCCACAGGCGCTTGATGAAACGGTGCGCGCCCTCCACGCCCGCATCCGACCATTCCAGTTGCTGGTCGGGCGGCGCGGCGAACATCATGAACAGCCTTGCCGTGTCGGCGCCATAGGTGTCGATCAAAATCTGCGGATCGACGCCATTGTTCTTGGACTTGGACATCTTTTCCGTGCCGCCGATGATGACCGGCTGGCCGTCGGCCTTGAGTGTTGCGCCAACGGGCCGGGCGCGGTCGTCGGTTTGCACATCGACATCCGCGGGATTGATCCACTGCTTCTTGCCGTCCGCGCCCTCGCGATAGAAAGTGGGCGCAACTACCATGCCTTGAGTTAACAGGTTGGTGAAGGGTTCGCTGGATTTCACCAGCCCTTCATCGCGCATCAGCTTGTGGAAGAACCGCGAATACAGCAGGTGCAGGATGGCGTGCTCGATGCCGCCGACATACTGGTCGACCGGCAGCCAGTGGTTGGCGCGTTGGTCCAGCATGGTGTTCGCATCGGGGCAGGCGTAGCGCCCGTAGTACCAGGACGACTCGACGAAGGTATCCATGGTGTCGGTTTCACGTTTTGCCTTGGTGCCGCACTTTGGACAGGCACATTCGTAGAATGCCGGCATTTTCGCCAGCGGTGAGCCGCGGCCGGTGATGGTCACGTCTTCCGGCAGCACGACGGGCAGGTCCTTTTCCGGCACCGGCACGTCGCCGCAGGTGTCGCAATGGATGATGGGAATCGGGCAGCCCCAGTAGCGCTGGCGCGAAATGCCCCAGTCGCGCAGGCGGAACTGCACCTGTTTGTCGCCGAGGTTCATGGATTTCAAATCGGCGGCGATGGCGTCGACAGCAGCATCATAGCCAAGGCCGTCGTATTTGCCGGAGTTGACGCATTTGCCTTTGGTCTTGTCGCCGTACCATTCCTGCCAGCCGTCGAGCGAAAAGACTTCGCTTTCAGCCGCGATCACTTGTTTGATTGGTAGCCCATATTGCTGCGCAAAATGGAAATCGCGCTCATCATGCGCCGGCACCGCCATTACCGCGCCTTCGCCGTAGCCCATCAGCACATAGTTGCCGACCCACACCGGCACTTCCTCGCCAGTCAGCGGATGGACGACCTTGAGACCGGTATCCATGCCTTTCTTTTCCATGGTGGCGAGGTCGGCTTCGGCCACGCCGCCCTGTTTGCATTCATCAATAAATGCGGCGAGCTGGGGATTGTTCTGTGCGGCGCGGGTGGCGAGCGGGTGCTCGGCCGCCACGGCGACGAAGGTCACGCCCATGATGGTGTCAGCGCGGGTGGTGTAGACCCACAGCAAATCCCGCTCCCCTCTTGATAAAGGGGGGTTGGGGGGGATTAATCCCCCGGCGCTTTGCGCCACCCCCTTTGTCAAGGGGGAAGAATCCCCCGGCTCGCTTTGCTCGCCACCCCCTTTGTCAAGGGGGAAGGCGAAGCGCACGCCGGCGCTCTTGCCGATCCAGTTGCGTTGCATGGTCTTGACCTGCTCGGGCCAGCCGGGCAGGTTGTCGAGCTCATTCAGCAGTTCTTCGGCGTACTGGGTGATGCGGAAGAAGTACATGGGAATCTCGCGCTTTTCCACCAGCGCGCCCGAGCGCCAGCCGCGGCCGTCGATGACCTGCTCGTTGGCGAGCACGGTTTCGTCGACCGGATCCCAGTTCACCGTGGCGTTCTTGCGGTACACCAGGCCTTTCTCGAACAGGCGGGTGAACAGCCACTGCTCCCACTTGTAGTACTCCGGCTTGCAGGTGGCGATTTCACGGTCCCAGTCGATGGCCAGACCCAGCGCCTTCAACTGGCCGCGCATGTGATCGACGTTGGCGTAGGTCCATTTGGCAGGCGGCACGTTGTTGGCCATGGCGGCGTTTTCCGCAGGCAGGCCGAAGGCATCCCAGCCCATGGGCTGCATGACGTTGTAGCCCTGCATCTTGTGGAAGCGCGCCAGCACGTCGCCAATGGTGTAGTTGCGCACATGGCCCATGTGCAGCTTGCCGGACGGGTAGGGGAACATCGACAGGCAGTAGTACTTGGGGCGTGAATCCTGTTCGCTGGCCTTGAAGGCCTTTGTTTCTTCCCAGTGCCGCCGGGCGGCCTGCTCGATTTCCTGCGGGTTGTATTTTTCTTGCATGACGGATGAATGCGTTTACGGCCGGGTAAGCGCCCGGAATCAGCCGCCATTATATCGGGCGGCATCCGGGGCGGGTGACAAGCCGCCCGGCCAGCGGTTAAAATCGCCCGGTTAAGCATTCAAACCATTTAATTAATAGTCAGGGAGTTCCCCATGTCCAAGAAGCATCCCGTCATTGCCGTTACCGGCTCCTCCGGCGCCGGCACCACGTTCGTCAAGCGCGCGTTTGAAAACATCTTCCGCCGCTATGACATTACCGCCGCCATCATCGAAGGCGACAGCCTGCATTCGCTGGGCCGCGTCGAATTCCGCGAGCGCATGAAAGCCGAAGAAACCAAGGGCAACCGCCACTTCTCCCATTTTGGCCCCGAAGCCAACCACTTTGACAAGATCGAAGAAACCTTCCGCGCCTATGGCGAAACCGGCGGCGGCAAAAAGCGCTACTACATTCACAGCGATGCCGAAGCCGCCGAACACAATGCGCGCCTCAAAACCAGCCTGAATCCCGGCGAGTTCACGCCCTGGGAAGACATCCAGGCGGGCACCGACATCCTGTTTTACGAAGGCCTGCACGGCCTGGTCAAAAGCGACAACTGCGATGCAGCCAAATATGTCGACCTGGGCGTGGGTGTGGTGCCCGTCGTCAACCTGGAATGGATCCAGAAAATCCACCGCGACCACGCCGAGCGCGGCTATTCCGCCGAGGCGACGGTTGACACCATCCTGCGCCGCATGCCGGATTACATCAACTACATCACCCCGCAGTTCTCGCGCACCCACATCAACTTCCAGCGCGTGCCCACTGTGGACACCTCCAACCCCTTCATCACGCGCGACATTCCCACCCCGGACGAAAGCTTCATCATCATCCGTTTCCGCGATCCGCGCGGCGTGGATTTCCAGCACCTGCTCAGCATGATTCCGCACAGCTTCATGTCCCGCGCCAACACCATGGTCATCCCCGGCGGCAAGATGAGCTACGCCATGGAACTCATCCTGACCCCGCTGATAGAAGTCATGGTGGAAGAAAGCCGCCGCTGATCATTACCTGTAGACATCGCCCCGCAAGGGGCGCAACAAAAAAAGCGGAGCCAAGTACTCCGCTTTTTTTTGTTATTGGAGACAATTTGAGCAGCAAGTGGACAACACGCCGTCATGACATGACCTCGGGCACACAAAAATCCTGACAGGCTCCAACGTACCCTTTGTAGACAGGCACACCGTGAGGTGTGCTCAACGTGCTAAAGGGGCCATGTGCCCCTTTAGCACGTTGTAGCTCCCTCTCTCACCCCGGAAAGCTACAATGTACAGGTTGCCGGGAAAGCCGTCGTAGTTGTTGTAGCTCCCT
>CAZVBY010000030.1:0-17689 GCA_964625895.1 uncultured Thiobacillus sp. | reverse complement strand
AATGCGATCGCGTCAGCCTGGGCTGGCGCGAAAAGGATGGCATGCATGTCGTGGCAGCCTCCTATGTCGCCGAGGTCCATACCCGCCAGGAAACCGCCCGGCTGGTGGCCGCCGCCATGGAAGAGGCGGCGGAACAGGGCGTGCGACTTGTCCATCCCGAACCCGACAAGGGCAAGCCGCACATCCTTCTGGCCCACGACGAGCTTGCTCGCCGCCAGGGATACGCGATCTGCACCGCACCGTTGGCCCATGACAGCAAGATTGCCGGCGCCCTGACCATGGAGCGACGCGAACGTGAATTCACCCCTGCCGAAGCCGCCCATATCGAAAGGATCGCCTCGATGCTGGCGCCTTCACTGGCGCTCAAGTACGAAAATGGTCTTTCTCCGTGGCGCCGACTTGTCCTCAACGCCAAAGCCGGGATCGCCCATCTCCTGAAAACAGATACCCCCGCCCGCAAGCCCTTCATCATCGGTGTTGCCGCGGTTTTCGTGCTGCTGGGGGTTGTTTTGCTTTTCCCGTTCAGTTATCACGTCAGCGCGCCCGCGCAACTGGAAGGAACTGTTCAGCGAGTGCTTACTGCACCCACAGATGGCTATCTGCAACAAGTGTACGTCCGGCCTGGCGACCGCGTCACCGCCGGACAGCTACTGGCTGAACTGGCCGATCAGGATATGCAGGTCGAGTTGCGCGGACTCGAAGCCGAACTGGCCCAGCACCAGAATGCCCTCATCTCCGCCCAGGCTCGCAGCGACCGGTCAGAATACAGCGCCAGCCAGGGACGCGCCGAAGCCACCCGGGCACGGCTGGAGCTGCTCCAGCAGCAAATCGAGCGCAGCCACTTGCGCGCGCCGTTTGACGGCGTGGTCATCAAGGGCGACCTGAGCCAATCCATCGGCGCGCCGGTCGAACGCGGCGCCGAGCTCATCACCTTGGCGCCCAGCAACGGCTACCGGGTAATGATCGAGGCGGAAGAAACCGAAGTGGCCGACATCCAGCCAGGCCAGACTGGCCGTCTGGTGCTGGCAGCCCTGCCAGCGCAAGCCTTGCCGCTGCGCGTCGAACGCATCACGCCGCTGGCCAGCAGCGAAGGCGGCCGACATTTCTTTGCGGTTTATGCCACGCTGCAAGGCAAACAGCCTGCCTTGCGGCCCGGCATGCAGGGTTTTGCCAAAATCGATGTGGACCGGCGCCCACTCCTCGTCAACTGGGCCCATCGCTTGCTGAACTGGACGCGTCTCAAGCTGTGGTCCTGGGGAGCCTGAGTGAGCACTGAATCGCTGTTCAGCCCCAACTGGTTTCGCGTCGCCCAGCTCCATCCACAACTGGGCGGGCATGTTCAGGTACGCCGCCAGGCCAGCCGCGATGCGCAATGGTATGTGTTCACCGATACCGCAACCGGACGCCAACATCGGCTGAACGACGTCGCCTATCAGTTTGCCGGCCGCTGCAACGGCCGTCATTCCACCGGCGAAATCTGGGAAGCCCTGCTGGAAAATCTCGGCGACCATGCCCCTTCGCAGGAAGAAATCCTCCGCCTGATCGGCCAGCTCACTGAAAGCGGCATCCTCCAGGTCGAAAAACTGTCCGACGTGGAAACCCTGTTCGAGCGGCACGACGAGCGCACCAGCAAGCAGCGGCGCAGCGCGCTCAATCCGCTGTCCTTCCGCCTCAACCTTTTTAATCCAGACCGCCTGCTGCGCAGATTCGACGAGTTGGGGCAGCAGCTTTTCCGCACATGGGTGCTGGGCGCGTGGGCGATGATCGTCGGCCTGGCCTTGATCAGCGGCTTCGCGCACTGGGACGAACTGCGCGCCCATGCCGCCACCTATCTGCTGACGCCGCGCTATCTCATCCTGATGTGGCTGTGCTTTCCCGTGATCAAGACTTTGCACGAACTGGCACATGGCCTGGCAGTGCGCCGCTGGGGCGGCGACGTCACACAGTTTGGCATCACGCTCCTGGTGCTGGTGCCCGCCCCGTTTGTCGATGCCTCCGCCGCCTCGGCCTTCCGGCCCGCCTACCAGCGCGTCATGGTCAGCGCCGCCGGCATCATGACCGAATTGCTGATTGCAGCGCTGGCGCTGTTCGTCTGGCTCAATGTCGAACCGGGGCTGATGCGTGATATCGCCTTCATTTTCGCCTTCATCGGCAGTGTGTCGACGGTATTGTTCAACGGCAATCCGCTGCTGCGTTTCGATGGCTATTACGTGCTTTCCGATGCACTCAACCTGCCCAACCTCGCGCCACGCAGCACACGCTACTGGGCCTATCTGGGGCAAAAATACCTGCTCAACCTGCCGGGCGCGCAATCCCCTGAACCCGGAAGCGGCGAGCGCGCATGGTTGCTGATCTACGCCCCACTTTCCTGGCTGTTCAAACTGTTCATCGGCATGACGATTACCTTCTGGATTGCCTCTAAGTCGTTCTATCTTGGGCTGGCTGCCGGCCTTTTCATTCTGGCCACGACTTTGGCGCAACCGTTGAACAAGGTGTTGCGCTTCACACTTTTCTCGCCGGTACTGGGCGAGCAGCGCCTGCGCGCCCGCGCCATCACCCTGAGTGCGATGGCGGCAATCCTGCTTGCCATCGGTATCATGCCCATGCCCGTCACCACGGTCGCGGAAGGCGTGGTTTGGCTGCCTGAACGCGCGCAATTGCGCGCGGAAACCGCCGGCTTCGTGGCCAGCGTCACGGCTCGTCACGGCGAATATGTGCGGCCCGGCCAACTGATCGCCGTGCTCGATGATCCCACGCTGGAAGCCAGCCGTCGCGAACTGCAAGGCAAGCTGGACGGCCTGCGCGCCGAGCATTACCAAAGCTTTATCAGCGACCCCTACAAGGCCAGGAACGCCGATGAGGCCATGCAACGCGTCAGCGCCGAACTGAGCCGCGTGGAAGAACGCCTGGCGAAGCTGGAAGTGCGCGCCCAGGTGGCTGGCCGTCTGGTCATGTCAAGACAGGAAGATTTGCCCGGCACCTACCTCAAACAGGGCGCCATGCTTGGTTACGTCTTCAACCCGGACCAGGTTCGCGTTCGCGCCGTGGTGGACGAGCATGACATCGCCCTGGTGCGCGAGCGCACCGAAACCGTCAACGTGCTGCTTGCTGAACGCGCCTGGCAACGTCTGGATGCCGGCCTGAAGCGTGAAACGCCCGCCGCCACGCACACCTTGCCAAGCCCGGCCCTGGGTGACCGCGCGGGCGGCAGCCGCATTACCGATCCCGCCGACAAGGACGGCATCAAAACCCTGGCGCCAGTATTTCTGGTTGACCTGACCCTGCCCGCCAACGCCACCCACCGGGTCGGCGGCCGCGCCTGGGTGCACTTCGATCACGGCGCATCTCCCTTGATCGCTCAGTGGACACGCCACATCAGGCAGCTATTTCTCAAGCATTTCAGCCCGGCGGAGTAAGCACAACCATGAAAGCGCTTTCGCTGCCGCAGCCCGGTCTGATCTGGGGTCTTTATCCGGAAAAACGCACGCACGCCGAAGACGCTGACTGGGCACGCCGCCTCGGCACGCTCGCCCTGCGTCTTGCCCGCCCGGGTCTTAAGCATTACGCGCAAATCGCCAGCCGCTCGATGGAAATCGAATCCGGCCTGCACGCACTGGGTAGCGGCACGTTTGCCGAAACTGTCCGCACGCTAAAGCGGCGCATCCTGCGCGAGGGACTCAACGAGGAAACCACCGCCATTGCCTTTGCCCTGACCGGCGAAGTCTGTCGCCGCCATCTGGGCATGTCGCCCTTCGCCACCCAGCGCATCGCCGCCGCCATCATGCTCGACAACCAGCTGGCGGAAATGGCAACCGGCGAAGGCAAGACCCTGGTCGCCGCGCTGACCGCCGCCACCGGCGCGCTGGCTGGCATGCCCGTGCAGGTCATCACCGCCAACGAGTACCTGGTCACGCGCGATGCCGCCAGACTGCGGCCTGTTTATGCGGCACTGGGCCTGGGCGTTGGCGCCATCCAGCAAAACATGGACAGCAACTCGCGCCGCGCGGAATACGCCCGCGACATCACCTACTGCACCGCCAAGGAACTGGTGTTCGATTACCTGCGCGACATGCCGGTGCGCAGCCAGCACCGTACCGACCTCGCCTGGCATGCCGCCCGGCTCTGCGAATCACAGAACGGGCAAATCCCATTGCTGCGTGGACTTTGCATGGCCGTCGTCGACGAGGCCGACAGCATTTTGATTGACGAAGCGCGTGTGCCCTTGATCATTTCCGAACTGCACGATAACGAGGCCAGGCAAGAAGCCGCCGCAGATATTTTGCGCCTGGCAGGCGGCCTGAATGCGGGCGCCCACTTTACGCTTTCCCGCCACGCCATGTCGGCCTCGCTCACCCCGGCAGGCGAGGCCAACGTGCAAGCGCAATCGGCCAGGCTTCACCCGGCCTGGCGCAACCGCCGCCACCGCGACGAGAACCTCTGTCTTGCGCTTGCCGCGCTGCATCTGTTCCAGCGTGACCGGCACTATCTGGTGCGCGACGACGGTGTGCATATCATCGATGAAACCACCGGCCGCCTGTCCCCCGGCCGCACCTGGTCGCGCGGCCTGCACCAGTTCATTGAAATGAAAGAGCACTGCAAGGTCAGCGGCGAAGCCGTCACCCGCGCGCAAATCACGTATCAACGCTTCTTTCCGCGTTATCTGCGACTGTGCGGCATGAGCGGCACAATCGCCGAATCACGTGGTGAGCTGGCCCGCGTCTATGGCCTCAATGTCGTGCGCGTGCCGCTGCGCAGACCCAGCCGCCGCATCGATCTGGGCCAACGCGTCTTCCTGCATCGCGATCGGCAATGGCAAGCCGTTGTTGATCGCGTGCGCAAACTCACCGCTGAAGGCCGACCCGTGTTGATTGGCACCGATTCGGTCGCCGACTCGGACAGCCTGTCCATTTTCCTCACCCGGCAAGGCATCGCCCATACCGTGCTCAACGCCCGTGATGACAGCCGCGAAGCCGATACCGTCGCGCTCGCCGGCCATCGCGGCCGCGTCACCGTCGCCACCAACATGGCGGGACGCGGCACCGACATTCCCCTGGGACCTGGCGTGGAAAATCACGGCGGCCTGCACGTGATTTCCTGCCAGATGAACAGCGCGCGCCGCATCGACCGGCAATTGAAAGGCCGCTGCGCGCGCCAGGGCGACCCTGGCAGCGTGGAAACGCTCTTGTGTCTGGAAGCCGCGCTCATGCAGCGCACGCTACCCGGCTGGCTGAAAACGCTGGCACACAAACACGCCTGCAAGGAAAACGGCCAATTGCCCGGCTGGCTTGGCAGGCTGCTCGCCACCCTGACGCAACGCATGGAAGAGTCGCGCCAGCAGGCGCAACGTGCGCAATTACTCTACCAAGACCGGCAACTTGACCGGCAGGCGGTGTTCAAGGAATGAGCATACTCAAACCCGGATTTCGCCGCCGTCCGCTGATCGAGGAACTGGAACCGCGCCTGCTGTTTTCGGCCGACCTTGCGCCGGTCTCGCCCAACGTTTTTCAGCCGGATGCCGAGCAGCGCACGCTCGATCCGTCCGGCGAGTTCTCACCGACCCGTGCGCAGTCCTTGCGCCATGAACTGGTCCTTGTGGATACCCGCATCGAGGATTATCAAATCCTGTTGAACGATATTTTCAAACAGGCAGGAGACAACCGGCACATCGAGATCATCGTGCTGGATGCCGCCCGCGACGGCCTCGAACAAATCAGTGAACTTCTCCAGCAACGCAACAGCCTCGACGCACTGCACATCATTTCGCATGGCGATGCCGGCCAGCTGCAACTTGGCAACACGCGGCTCGACGAAGCCGCGCTCGCATCGCGGGCAAGCCAGTTCGAAGCCTGGGCAAACGCCTTCTCTTCCGAGGCCGACATTCTGCTCTACGGCTGCGACGTTGCCGAAGGCGATGCCGGCCAGCGCTTCGTCCATGCCTTTTCCCGGCTGACCGGCGCGGACGTTGCCGCCAGCACCGACAAGACCGGCAGCGCGGCGCTCGGCGGCAACTGGGTGCTGGAAACCCAAACCGGCGCCGTGGAATCCATGCTGCTATTCGGTCCCCTGCAAACCATCTGGCAGGGCACGCTCAACATCCAGCCGGCTTCGACAGAAACGCTTGCCAACACCACCACGGCCAACAATCAGGATACGACCCCTTCTTCCCGGCAGATTGCCATGCACAGCGACGGCAGCTTTGTCGTGGTCTGGACCAGCGGCAACCAGGACGGCAGCGGCCTCGGGGTCTACGGCCAGCGCTTTGATGCCGCCGGCGCAAAGCAGGGAAGCGAATTCCGAATCAACACGACAACAAACCTGGACCAGAAGGCGCCTGTCATTGCCATGGATGCCAACGGCAATTTTGTCGTGGTCTGGCAAAGCAAATCCCAGGAAGCGGGCGGAGGAACCAGCTGGGGGATTTTCGCCCAGCGTTTCGATGCTTCGGGCGTCAAACTGGGAGCCGAATTCCGGGTCAACACCACGGTTTCGAATGACCAGACCTCGCCGAGCGTGGGCATGGATGCCAATGGCAATTTTGTGGTGGCCTGGCAAAGCCTGAACCAGGATGGCGACGGCTGGGGCATTTATGCCCAGCGATTCAATGCCGGCGGCAGCAGGGCGGGTGCCGAATTCCGGGTCAACAGCACGACCACGAATAATCAGCACCAGCCCGCCGTGGCCATGAACGCCTCGGGTGCGTTTGTCATTGTCTGGACCAGCGAAGACCAGGATACCGATCTTCTCGGCAACCGTAATGACGGGGTATACGCCCGGCTTTTCGATAAAAACGGCAACACCGTCAAAAACCCGTTTTCCGTTTATCCCTGGGGCCTGTTTGATTTCACCAACCAGCACTCCCCCGATGTGGCCATGAA
Organism: uncultured Thiobacillus sp.; assembly: GCA_964625895.1. Lineage (GTDB taxonomy): Bacteria > Pseudomonadota > Gammaproteobacteria > Burkholderiales > Thiobacillaceae > UBA6918. The sequence continues at coordinate 10,814 of CAZVBY010000030.1, read as the reverse complement.
CGATGACGGGAAATTCGTTGTTGTACTCACGGATGAGGCACGCGGCAACCCCAACATAGATGCCTTCATGTTTGATGCCGCGGGCAATCGGCAGAACCTGGGGGTCGAGGTAAACGATACCTCCCAGGCTTATGCTTCCGACATCCAGCAAAACCCATCCGTCGCCATCGACAATTCCGGTGATTTCATCGTCGCCTGGGAGAGCAAGGAGCAGGATGGCGACGCCTTCGGCATCGTGGCGCGCCACTTCAGGGCAGATTATTCCGCGTACGAGGCCGAGCAGGTCATCAACCCCCACACCATCGGCTACCAGTCTTCCCCGAGCCTTGTCTGGAAAGGCGCCAAGGCCGTGTTTGTCTGGAGCGGGAATGGCGTGGCGGACAGCCAGGGAGTCTATTTCCGCCAGGCAACCATCACCAGCAATAACACCCCGCCCGTCATCACCAGCAATGGCGGCGGCAACAACGCATCCGTCTCCATTCCGGAAAACACAAGCGCCGTAACGACGGTGACGGCAACGGATGCGCAATCCCAGCCCGTCACCTATTCCATTTCGGGCGGCGCCGATGCCGGCCGGTTCACTATTGATGCCGCCAGCGGCGTGCTTCGCTTCATTGCCGCGCCGGACTTCGATGCCCCGGCCGATGCCAATGCGGACAATATTTATGAAGTGGTCGTCCAGGCTGCCGACAGCGCAGGCGGAACGGATAACCAGACGCTCCAGGTGGCCGTGACCAACGTCAACGAAGCGCCCATCGCCCAGAACGACGCTTATTCACTGTCGCAGGACAGCACACTGTCAGTCCCGGCCCCCAGCGGCGTGCTGGCCAACGACAGCGACCCGGATAAAACGCCGCTCAGTGCCAGTCTGATCGCAAGCCCATCCAACGGGTCGTTGACACTGAACCCGGATGGCTCGTTTACCTATACGCCCAATGCAGGCTGGGTCGGGACAGACAGCTTTACCTATGAAGCCCGCGACGGCAGTCTGGGTTCCGGCGCCGCGACAGTCTTGCTGAACGTCAACCCGGTAAATGACGCCCCCGTCATTACCTCGAATGGCGGTGGCAACAGTGCTTCTGCCGGCGTCGCGGAAAACACCCTCCACGTGACAACCGTGACCGCGACGGACATCGACCTGCCTGCCCAGATGCTCACGTTCTCGCTTGCGGGCGGCGCCGATCAATCGAAATTCAGCATCGATCCTGTTACGGGCGTGCTGCGCTTCATCTCAGCGCCCGATTTTGAAAACCCGGCAGATGATGATTTCAATAACGTCTACGAGGTCAACGTGCGGGTTTCCGACGGCAGCCTGACGGATACCCAATCGCTTTATGTGGCGGTAACGGATGTCGGCGGACCGCTGGTCGTCACCACGACCAACGATGTGCTGGACGGCAATACCAGCTCGGTCGAGGCACTGATCGCCAATCCGGGCGCAGACGGAAAAATCTCGCTGCGTGAGGCAATCAGCGCGGCCAACAACACGGCCGGACATGATTCCATCACGCTACCGGCCGGCTGGTATACCCTTTCCCTCCCGGGCGCGAACGAAAACGCCAACACAGGCGGCGACCTGGACATCAACGGTAACCTTACGCTGACCGGCGCAGGCGCTGGCACGACCACCATCAGCGGTAACGGTCTTTTCCGGGTTATCGATATTCTAGGTGGCAGTGTCCGCATGGAAGGCCTAACCATTCGCGACGGCATTTCCAACACGGAAGGCGGGGGAATTTTCATCCGGGCTGGCGCGAACCTGGATTTGTTTCAGGTAACGGTCATCAACAATACCGCGGGCAGTGCAGGGGGGGGCGTGCTCGTCCAGGCGGGCGCCAGCCTTGCGCTGAACCAGTCAGCCGTCGCGTTCAACCATGCGGATTATGGCGCGGGCATATACGCATACGGCGCCCTGTCCGCCATCGATTCCACAATTGACGCCAACCAGGCAAGCAAGTGGGGCGGGGGCGTCTTCAGTGACAAGGGCATTGTGGCGCTGGAGCGCGTCACGGTCAGCAACAACCGCGCCGGCATGGACGGCGGTGGTCTCTACAACTTCGGCAATGGCTCCACGATGAGCCTGGCCAACGTTACCGTCAGCGGCAATATTGCATCCGGCCTGGGTGGTGCACTCTTTTCGAACCAGACTGCGACCATTTTGAATTCGACCATTGCCTACAACAGTGCGGGTACAGCAGGTGGTATCTACCTGCAAAACCCGGGCAGCGTCACGCTTCAAGGCAGCATCGTGGCGTGGAATGTGAATGAAAATTCCAACAAAACCCTCACAAGTCTGGGCAGCAATCTGGAAAGCGGCAACACCCTCGGATTGAATCAGACCGGGGACCAGGCCAGCACCAACCCCATGCTCGGTGCCTTGCAAAACAATGGTGGATACACCTTCACACATGCACTATTGCCCGGCAGCCCGGCAGTCAACACCGGGGGCCCCAGCGCCACGCTGACTGACCAGCGCGGCCAGCCACGCGATGCGATGCCCGATATCGGTGCCTATGAATACACGCCAGCCGGCGCGCCAATGGCTGTCGATGACGACCTGTCGGGCAGTGAAGACACCCCCCTCGCCGGTAACGTGCTGGGAAATGACAGCGACCCGCAAAGCGATCCCCTGACAGCCATTTTCCTGAGCGGGCCCGCGAACGGCACACTAAGCCTGGATGCAAACGGCAACTTCGTTTACACCCCCAGCCCGGACTGGAGCGGCACCGACAGCTTTGTCTATCGGGTCAGCGATGGGGCCAACTTTTCGAATGCCGCAACCGTCACGATCACGATTGCGCCAGTCAACGACGCGCCGACCTCCAGCAGCACGAATTTCAGCACGCCGGAAGACACCGACCACAGCGGCACCCTGCCTGCCGCCCTGGATGCAGATGGCGATGCCGTCACGTACGGCCTGGCATCGCCCGCCAGCCATGGCAGCGTGACCGTCAACGCCGACGGCAGCTTCACCTATACCCCCACCGCAAACTACCACGGCGGCGACAGCTTCAGTTTCACCGTGTCCGACGGCAATGGCGGCAGCAACACTTATGCCGTGTCCGTCAGCGTCACGCCCGTCAACGACACCCCGGTCGCCAACGGCATCGCCAATGTTGGCGTCAATGAAGATGCCGCCAATACAGTCATCGACCTGTTCGCCGCCTTTGCCGATGACGAGGAGGCCGTTCATGCCTTGAACTATGCCGTTACCGCCAACACCAATCCAGCGCTGTTCAGCGCCGTTGTCATCGACAGCGTCGCCGGCATCCTCACGCTTGGCTATGCGCCGGATGCATTCGGGTCGTCCACCATCACCGTACGGGCCACCGATAGCGGCGGGCTTTCAACCGAAACCACGTTCATGGTTACAGTCAATGCCGTCAACGATGCCCCTTCCCTCGCAACAAGCGCGATCAGCGTCACGCAAGGAAAAACCATCGTGCTCGATGGCAGCGTGCTTTCGGCCGTCGACACGGACAATACGCCGGGCGAGCTCACCTACGTCGTGACCGCCGCCCCCGCCAAGGGCACGCTGACCTTGAATGGCGCGGCACTCGGCACCGGCGGCACCTTCACCCAGGCAGATGTCGATGCGGGGCGTATCCATTACACGCATACCGCCAATACGACATCCCCGGACAACCTTGGCATCAAGCTTGTCGATGCCGCAGGCAGCGCAATCACGGGCACGCTTGTCCTGAATGTGCTTCCGGCGCCACCCAGCCCAACGGGCGCCATCCCCATGCCAGAACCCTTATCCGGCCCAGCCCCAGCGCAGCCCGGCGTCGACGATGCCACCATCGCAGGGACAGGGGCCGACGAGGCTGCCGCGCCCTCCCCAGAACCTGTTTCCGTGTTAATCACGCCAGACGGCAAAGACGACGAAAAACGCGACGGCTTTGTACGGAATGACAATGCGGCAGAGAATCTCAACGATGCCGACCGCAAAGCCGGCATGCTGAATCCGGTCCAGATCGCTTTCAACACGGCACTGCTGCAAAACGAAGCGCCTATCGCGACGCCCCTGCTCGTAACGCTCAACCGTGCGCTGGATGCCATCGCCAGTGACGCGCGCGCATTGGAATCGCTAAAAACCAGCCTTGGCAATGACCGCTTCCAGCAGCAGCTCAATCAGTTGCAGGAAGAAATCCGCCAGCGACTCAATCTGGACAGGAACACCGTGGCCTCGACGCTTGCCGTTTCCACCGGACTGTCGGTGGGCTATGTGCTGTGGCTGGTGCGTGGCGGAATTTTGATTTCCAGCCTGCTGTCCTCGCTGCCCGCCTGGCGGCTGATCGACCCGCTGCCGATTCTTGGTCATCTCAACCGTCAGAAGCAGGGCGACGGCGAAGATGAATCGCTGGAGGGAATGTTGAAAAAGTCCGCTAAGCAATCCAAGACTCCGGCCAAGGATCCACACGCCCCATGAAACGTTTACTGAAAAAAATCAGCGCGCGCTTTTATCTCAGCACGGGGCTGGTTTCTCTGGTTGTCAGCCTGCTGCTGCTGGCCTTCTTTTTTGGCTTGGTCCCCGATGCAGACAAAGCCACCCGTGAAGGCCGCGCGGCGCTGGCCGAATCCATCGCCGCATACAGCACCGCCCTGATCAGCCAGAACCAGACGGAGGAATTGCAGGCCACCCTGGGATTCATCGTCGAGCGTAATCCGGATCTGTTGTCCGCCGGCATCCGCACGGCGGACGGCCAGGTCCTGGCCGCGCTGGGCGAGCACGACAGGCACTGGCAAAACGTCGGCAACCCTGTCTCCACCGAGTCGCAAATTCATGTGCCGATCTATGCGGGTGAAACTGTCTGGGGTCAGGTCGAGCTGGCCTTCGAACCGATGAAGCGCGCAGGCATCCTCGGCCATGCCCAGGACAAACGCTTGCAGCTTTCGCTGTTTCTCGCCATTGCCGGCTTCGTGGTGTTTTATTTCTATCTGGGCCGGATGCTCAAACACCTCGATCCCTCGCGCGCCGTGCCCGAGCGTGTGCGTTCCGCGCTCGATACCCTGACCGAAGGCCTGTTGGTCATGGACACCGCGGGCCACATCGTGCTGGCCAATCAGGCCTTTGCCGACCTGCTTGGCCGCGAGCAAGCCCGTCTCACCGGCGAAACCGGCGACAGCCTGCCTTGGGAAAATGACAAAGGCGAAAAGCCGGATGCGGACGCCTACCCCTGGCGGCAGGCGCTGCAACGCGGCGAACCCATTCGCAACAGCATGTTGTGGCTGACCGGCGCGGACGGCAAGCGCCGCACCTTCATGACCAACTGCTCGCCCATTCTGGTCGGCAAGGGCGAATACGGCGGCGTGATGGTCTCGCTCGACGACGTGACGCTGCTGGAAGAAAAGGAAATCGAGCTGCGTCGCGCCAAACATGAGGCCGAATATGCCAACCAGGCCAAGAGCGATTTCCTCGCCAACATGAGCCACGAAATCCGCTCGCCGATGAATGCCATCCTTGGCTTTACCGAACTATTGCGCCGCGGTCAGGCCAAGAGTGAAACCGAGTACCGCAAGCACCTGGACATCGTCCATGCCAGCGGCACGCATCTCTTGGGGCTGATCAATGACATTCTCGATCTGTCCAAGGTCGAGGCAGGGCGGCTGGATGTCGAGAAAATCGCCAGTTCGCCCTGGCGGATTGCGCAGGAAGTGGTACAGGCGCAGGGGGTGAAGGCGGCCGAGAAAGGCATTGGTATTTCGCTCGAATGCCCGGGCTCCGCGCCGGAAAACATCGATACCGATCCCGCGCGGCTGCGGCAGATCCTCACCAACCTGATCGGCAACGCCATCAAGTTCACCGAAAAGGGCGGCGTAAAACTCACGCTGCGATTTGTGCCTAGCCGGCCCGTTGCGCAGTTGCAGTTTGAAGTCAGCGACTCCGGCATCGGTATCGCTGCCGACAAGCTGGACAGCGTGTTCGAGCCCTTCACCCAGGCGGAAAGTTCCATCACCCGCCGGTTTGGCGGCACCGGGCTGGGGCTCACCATCAGCCGTCGCTTCGCTCGCGCGATGGGTGGCGACATCACCCTGAAAAGCACGCCGGGCGAGGGCAGCACCTTCACCGTCACCCTGCCCGCCGGCCCGATCGCGCAGATCAAACTGCTGGCGCCGGAAGAAATTACCTGTCAGCAATCGCTCACTGTCACCCCGGCTGGCGCCAGCTGGAAACTGCCCAAGACGCATGTGCTGATCGTCGACGACGGCGAGGAAAACCGCGAGTTGGTGCGACTGGTGCTGGAAGAGGCTGGCGCGCTCACCGAACAGGCGGAAAACGGCCGTGTCGCCGTCGAAAAAGCCCTGTCCCGCCCCTACGATCTCATCCTCATGGACCTGCAAATGCCGGAGATGGATGGCGAAACCGCGACTCGATTGTTACGAAGCCGCGGCCTCAAGACCCCCATCGTCGCGCTCACCGCCCATGCGATGAAGGGTTTCGAGGACAGCATCCTCGCCGCAGGCTGCACCGCCTACCTCACCAAGCCAATCGACCTGGACAAATTGATGGCCACCGTCGGCGGCTTGACCGGCGGCGAGCAGGTTTCCTCCGGCATGAAGAAGCCCGTCCAACTGCCGATAACTACCTATAAGGCGGGAAGCGTGCCAAGGGCGCAAATCGCCTCGCGTCTGGCTGGCAACCCCCGGCTGCGGCCGGCGGTCGTGAAATTTGTCGACCGCCTGCCAGAGCAGCTCGACGCCATGGAAAGCGCCTGGAAAACACACGATTACAAGGTCCTGTCTGAGCTGGCGCACTGGCTGAAAGGGGCGGGCGGCACGGTGGGCTTTGATGACTTTACGGCACCCGCCAGGAATCTTGAAACACTGGCCAAGGCCGGCACGGAGGATGGCATGAACGAAGTGATCGGTGAATTGCGCGACCTGGCGTCGCGTCTTGTCCGTCCCGTGGTAGACGAAAACAACAACGCACAGCCATCCGTTACGGCGCTGAAATAGGGTCTTGATCATGCCAGCCAATTCTGTCAATGCGCTATACGTGAACGACACCGCAAACATCGACATGCAGTCGCCCGAAAGGCTGATCTCGATGCAGACCCTGCAAGACGCCAGGGTCATGATCGTCGATGACGAGCCGATCATGATGGATGTGGTGCAGGCCTTTCTGGAGGACGTGGGTTACAACAACTTCCTCACAACCGATGATTCCGGCAATGCGCTGGACTTGATGCGCAAGGAGCGGCCGGATGTGCTGCTGCTGGATTTGATCATGCCGGGCAAAAATGGCTTTGAACTGCTGGCTGAAATCCGCCGCGAGCCCTCGCTTCGCTACATGCCGGTGATCGTGCTGACCGCCGCCAGCGACTCGGACACCAAGCTGCAGGCGCTGGAGCTGGGCGCCACCGATTTCCTGGCCAAGCCGGTTGACCCAAGCGAACTGAGTTTACGCATTCGCAACGCCCTGGCCTTCAAGGCCTATCAAGATCAGCTTGCCTACAACGACGCACTGACCGGCCTGCCAAATCGTCAACTGTTTCTGGAACGCCTGTCCTGGACCCTGCGGCTGGCCAAGCGGCACGACAAGCAATGCGCGCTGCTGCAAATTGGGCTGGACCGCTTCAAGCAGATCAACGACACCCTGGGCCATGAAATGGGCGATGAAGTACTCAAAGCCGTTTCCAAACGCCTGGCTTCCGCCCTGCGCGAATCCGACACCCTTAGCCTGATCGACGACCGCGAGGACGCCATCAGCCTCTCACGCCTGGCGGGGGACGAATTCATGGTGCTGATCTCCGAGATCAAGCAGGCAGAAGACGCCTCGATCATTGCGCGCCGCCTGCTGGAAACCATGCAATCCCCTTTCATGCTCGGCGGCCACGAACTGTTTGTCACCCTCAGCGTCGGCATCGCCCTGTTTCCGCAGGACGGCCAGCAAGGCGGCGAGCTTTTGACCAACGTCGATCTGGCCATGGCCCAGGCCAAGCTGCATGGCCGTAACACCTATGCCTTCTACTCACCGGAAACCAACGCTCGTTCGTTTGAACGGCTCAAGCTTGAAACCGCACTGCGCAAGGCCATCGAAAAACGTGAGCTTGAACTCCATTATCAGCCCAAGGTGGAAACCGCGACGGGCCGCATCGTCGGCGCAGAAGCGCTTCTGCGCTGGAAGAGCGCCGAGCTGGGAAATATTCCGCCCGCTCGCTTCATCCCGCTGGCGGAAGAAACCGGCCTTATTTTGCCGCTGGGCGCGTTCGTCCTGAACCAGGCATGTCACGACGCCCTGTCCTGGCAGCAGGGCGGCTGCAACCTGCCCGTGTCGGTCAACGTCTCCAGCCTGCAGTTCCGCCGTGGCGACATGCCCGCCATCATCCAGTCCATTCTGCAATCCACCGGACTTCAGGCAGGCAATCTCATCATCGAGCTGACGGAAAGCCTGTTGATGGAAAACGCGCAAGCCAACATCGACATGCTGCACGCCATCAAGCTGCTGGGCGTGCGCCTGTCGATGGACGATTTCGGCACGGGGTATTCATCGCTGTCCTACCTCAAGCGTTTTCCGCTGGACGAACTCAAGATCGACCAGGTATTTGTCCGCGACCTGCCGAACGATCCGGGCAATGCCGCCATCGTCGGCTCGGTCATTTCCATGGCGCGCGGCCTGGGGCTGTCAGTCACCGCAGAGGGCGTCGAAACCGCCGGGCAGATGGATTTCCTGAAAATGCATGGCTGTCATCAATTTCAGGGTTACCTGTTCAGCCGTCCGCTGCCCATGCATGAATTTACCGCCTTGCTGGCGCAAAAAACCAATTGTCTTTCCCATCAAAACACGAACTGAAGAGGTCCTCCATGAACATCCATGCCCTGACCCGCATCTTGATGCTTGCCGCCATCACCACATCCAGCCAGATGGCAATGGCCGGCCAGCCGCTGGTCTGCCTGATCCAGCCGTCGAAAATCGCCGAAGTCGGCACCTCCGTCACGGGCGTGATCGAGGACGTCCGCGTCGAGCGCGGCGACTATGTGAAAAAAGGCCAGGTCATCGCCGTGCTGCGCGGTGATGTTGAACGCGCCGCGCTGGATGTCGCCAAAAGCAAGGCCCAGGCCGATGCTGACGTGCAGGCCGCGCTGGCGAATGTCGATTACGCACGCCAGCGTCTGACGCGAGCCGACGACCTGTACCGCAAGAAATTCATTTCCGAGCAGGCGCTGGACCAGACCCGCACCGAATCACAGGTCGCCGAACAGAAACTCGCGCAAGCCCGCGAACAGCGCCGCATCTGGGAACGTGAAATGGGCCTGGCAAAAAGCCAACTGGCCGAACGCACCATCACCAGCCCCATCAGTGGTATTGTCGCCGAGCGTTATCTCTCCAGCGGAGAACGCGTGGAAGAGCGTTCCATTGCGCGCGTGGTCAGCATCAGCCCGCTGCATGTCGAGGTCATGGTGCCCGCCGCGCACTTTGGCAAGGTCAAGACCGGCATGACCGCCACCGTCATGCCGGAGCTTCCCAATGCGCCTCCGGTCGAGGCAAAAGTCACGCTGGTCGATAAACTCATCGACGGTGCCAGCAATACCTTCCGCGTGCGTCTCAACCTGCCCAATGGCGACCAGTCGCTGCCCGCTGGCTTGCGTTGCAAGGCCGACCTGGGCCTTGAGCCCGTGGCAGCAAGCGCCAGCCCGGCCAAGCCCGCGTCTTTCCGTTCTGGCCAGCCCGCGCCGGTCAAGTCGGCAAGTTACCGGCAGTGAAAAAATGCATTGTCTTCCAAAAGCTTGCTTGTCATTCCCGAGAAAGCGGGAATCAAAAAAATTATCGCAACGGGATGTCCGCCTTCGCGGACATGACAGCTTTTTAGCAGCGTCGAGCAAGCCATAAATCCAACAATCATGCCGCCCGCCCCATTTCCTCGCCGCGCACTGATCGAGGAACTCGAGCCCCGGCTCCTGTTCTCGGCCGACTTCGCGCCGGGGATCGCGGATACGCTCGCGCCGCAAACCGAGCAGCGCGTGCTGGATGCCAACGGCGAATTCGTCACGGCATCCGGTAGCGAACAACAAGCCCGGCACGCCCGCCTGGAAGTCGTATTCATCGACCTGCGCGTGCAGGGCTACGACAAGATCCTCGCCGACATCCACGCACAAAATACCGACGGCCATTCCATCGAAATCGTGCTGCTGGACAGCGCGCGCGACGGCATCGCCCAGATCGGTGAATTTCTCAGCCAGCGGCAGGGCGTTAACGCCGTCCACCTGATTTCCCACGGCAGCGCCGGTGCGGTGCAACTGGGCGCAGGCGAACTGAACTTTGATTCTCTGGTCAGCAACGCCACCGCCATCAAGAACTGGGGCAATGCGCTTGCCGAGGATGCCGATATCCTGATCTACGGCTGCGACCTCGCCCGCACCGAAGCCGGCCAGTCGCTCGTCAACGCGCTGGGCAAGCTCACCGGTGCCGATGTCGCCGCCAGCGACGACAAAACCGGCGCGGCCGAACTGGGCGGCGACTGGGTGCTGGAATATCGCGCGGGCAGCATCGAGACCACTTTGCTGTCAGCACAGACTTGGCACGGCATGCTGGCGCTGGTGCCGCAGGGCGGCGAGACGCGCGTCAACACCACGACCACCGGCACGCAAACGACTTTCTATGACAACCGCCAGGTGGCGATGGACGCCAACGGCAACTTCGTCGTCGTCTGGCAGGACGGCTCGGGCATCGACGGTTCGGGCATCGGCGTCTACGCCCAGCGCTACAACGCCGCGGGCGTGGCGCAGGGCGGCGAGTTCCGCGTCAACACCCACACCAACGACAACCAGTCCGAGCCCCAGGTGGCGATGGACGCCAACGGCAACTTCGT
>CAZVBY010000029.1:0-17745 GCA_964625895.1 uncultured Thiobacillus sp. | reverse complement strand
GATGGATTTCATTATTCAGGTTCAGTCCAGAGCCCCCTCTCCCGGCGGGAGAGGGGGAAAGTTCTTACTTGCCCTCACCTGTCCTCACCACCGTCATCGCGCTGGCGATCAGGCTGGAAATGTCGGCCATGTTGGACGGCACAATCAAGGTGTTGTTGGTCTTGGCGAGGTTGCCGAAGGCATCGACATACTTTTCGGCGACCTTCAAATTCACCGCCTGCATCCCGCCGGGCGCCTGGGTGGCCTGCGCCACCATGTACAGCGCCTTGGCGGTGGCTTCGGCGACGAGTTTGACGGCTTCGGCCTCGCCCTGGGCGCGGTTGATGGCAGCCTGTTTCTCGCCTTCGGATTCGCGGATGGCGGCCTCGCGCTCGCCGGTGGCGACGTTGATCTGTTCCTGCATCTTGCCTTCGGAAGTGGCGATGACCGCGCGCTTTTCGCGCTCGGCGGTAATCTGCGCCTGCATGGCGTGCAAGATTTCCTTGGGCGGCGTCAGGTCCTTGATTTCGTAGCGCAGGACTTTCACGCCCCAGTTGACCGAGGCTTCGTTCAGCACCTCCACCACGCCGCGATTGATGTGGTCACGCTCTTCGAATGTCCTGTCCAGTTCCATGCGGCCGATCAGCGAGCGCAGCGTGGTCTGCGCCAGCTGGGTGATGGCGGCGATGTAGTCGCTGGAGCCGTAGGACGCCAGGCGCGGATCGGTCACCTGGAAATACAGCACGCCATCGACGGCGAGCTGGGTGTTGTCCTTGGTGATGCAAACCTGGCTGGGCACATCGAGCGGAACTTCTTTCAGGATGTGCTTGTAGGCGAGGCGATCGACAAAGGGAATGACCAGGTTGAGACCCGGCGCCAGCACACCATGAAAGCGGCCCAGACGCTCGATGACCCAGGCGTGCTGCTGCGGAACCACCCGCACGCCCTTGGCGATGATAATGAGAACAACGATCAGCAGTACGAAGGCGATTTCCATTTTTTCTCCTATGAAGTGATTCGAACAAATTCACAAGACTACGATTTCACCCTCACCCCAGCCCCTCTCCCTGAGGGAGAGGGGTGCGCGGCAGCGCGGGTGAGGGAGAAATGCCTGAAAAAAACCAGAATTCAGGGATTACCAACCACCAACACTGTGCCGCGCACGGCACGAATGAGCAGCGGTTTGCTGCTATCCACATTGGCATCCTGCGCTTCGGCATCCCACAACGCGCCACGGTATTTGACTTGCCCGCGACTGCCCTGCCAGCTTTCCACGCTGACGCTCTGGCCGATGTCGAGGTCTTGCAGGTTGGTTTCGTTACCAGCGGCCTGCCGCCATTGCTTTAGCACGATGGTGCCCGCCACGCCAATCACGGCGGCAATGACAATTTGTGTCGTCACGCTCAGCCCCATCCACGCGGCCACACCTGCGGCGGCCGCAGCCAGACCATAGACCAGCAGATAGAAGGTGCCGGTGGTCAATTCCAGCGCCACCAGTGCAAAGGCCAGTATCCACCAGATGATGTATGCGCTCATGTTTACCTCTTGAGTATGACGGGTTTGTCGGACAGCTCGTTGGCATTGCGCGCGCCAGGCGGAAAATGCGCTGCCAGCAGTTCATGCACGCGGCGGATGCCTTCCAGCGCGCCTGCCCTGAAATTGCCGGCGCGGAAATGCTCTTCCATGGCATGAGCGATGTCGTCCCATTCGCCTTGGCCGACTTTTTCGGCGATGCCGCGATCGGCGACGATTTCCAGGTCGTGGTCCGCCAGCAGCAGATAGATCAGCACGCCGCTGTTGTCCCGGGTGTCCCACACGCGCAGATCGCTGAAGGCTTCGATGGCGGATTGCCGCGCGCTCACGTTCCGAATGAGCGCGGAGAATGGCAGCGCGGTCTCGATGGCAAAACGGATTTCGCCATTGTGACGTTTCTCCGAATCGCGGATGGCGGTTTCGATTTCCGCCAGCAGCGAAGCCGGGAACCGCCGCCGCAAGGTGAACGGAAGCGCAAACAGATGTCGCAGCCAACGCATTACCATGATCCCGACGCGCCTCCACCGCCAAAACCGCCACCGCCGCCGCCCCAGCTTCCGCCGCCGCCACCCCAACCACCGCCACCCCCGCCCCAGCCGCCTCCGCCGCTGGTCCAGTGGCCGCCGCCCCCGCGTCCCATGCTCATCACGATCAGCCAGATGAAGAAGAACATGCCCCCTGCCAGCAAGGCAATGCCCATGGTCGACCAGACCCAGGCGCCCGCGCCCAGCCCGGCCAAAAACCCGCCGAGTCCCTTGCCGAAAATCGCGCCGAGAAATGCGCCCGCGGCAATGCCAAACATGAAAGGCAGAACGAGATTATCGAGATTGAATCCCTGCGTGGGCTGTGCGGCCTGCGGCGGCGGCAGCGGTTCGCCTTCGATCAATCTCATCATGCGGGTCACGCCGGCCTCCACGCCGCCGGAGAAATCGCCCTGTTTGAAACGCGGCACGATGTCTTCCTCGATGATGCGCTTGGCCACCGCGTCGGGAATCACGCCTTCCAGGCCGTAGCCGACTTCGATGCGTACCTTGCGGTCGTCCCTGGCCACGATGAGGATGACGCCGTCATCGGCCTTTTCCCGGCCAATCTTCCACTGTTCCGCCACGCGAATGCCGTATTGGGCGATGTCCTCGGGCTGGGTTGTTGGTACCAGCAGCACGGCAATCTGGCTGCCCTTGCCCTGCTCGAATTGCGCGAGCGTCGATTCAAGCCGGCTGACCGTGTCTGGCGCAAGCGTGCCGGTGAGATCGGTGACGCGTTGGGTTAAGGCAGGAACGGCGACTTCGGCGTGAGCCGGGAAAAAAATCCACGCAGACAACAAAAACGCGCAAACCAAATTGGCCAGTATGCGAAAAAATCCCCTCGCCCCGGAGGGGAGAGGGTTAGGGTGAGGGGCGAATGGTTGCAATGTGATGACGCCTGCCTTTCCCAAAAAACTCTCCCTCACCCCTGCCCCCTCTCCCGCTGGGAGAGGGGTATGAGTTCCAACATGTCTTTAATACCCTGCGCCAGCCGGGGCAGGTGCGGGCGCGGAGGTTGCAGGCCCAAAGTCCACCTTGGGCGGCGCGGAGATGGCCTTCTCGTTTTCCACGCTGAAGTTGGGCTTGACCTTGAAGCCAAACACCATGGCCGTCAGGTTGCTGGGAAACTGGCGCACAGTGACGTTGTAGTCCTTGACCGCATCGATGTAGCGGTTGCGTGCGACGGTGATGCGGTTCTCGGTGCCTTCAAGCTGCGCCTGCAAATCGCGGAATACGCCGTCGGCTTTCAGTTGCGGATAATTTTCCGCCACCACCAGCAGGCGCGACAGCGCGCCGGAAAGCTGCCCCTGCGCTGCCTGGAATTTGCTGAACGCCTCGGGATCGTTGACCAGATCGGCGGTCGCCTGAATCTGCCCCACCTTCGCGCGGGCTTCGGTCACCTGGATGAGAATGTCCTTTTCGTGCGCCGCGTAACCTTTGACCACGTTGACCAGGTTGGGTACCAGATCGGCGCGGCGCTGATACTGGTTGAGCACCTCGGACCACGACGACTTGATGGTCTCGTCCGTGGTTTGCAGGGTGTTGTAGCCGCAGCCCGTGAGGCTGAGGGAAAGAAAACCGATTGCGAGCCACTTTTTCATCGTCGTCCTCCTTGTTGATTTCGCAAGCCAGATTTTATGGCGGATTGAGGAAAATCAAGCAAGCGGGACGAGATTTAACTTTTGGGCATTTCCATAAATCCGTCATTCCGGGCTTGACCCGGAATCCAGTAGTTTGACTTGACTGGATTCCCGCCTTCGCGGGAATGACGGCAAACGGATTTATAGAAGAGTCCTTTATAAGGTTGTCATTGTTTCCCGCGCCAGACACAAATCCTCCCAGGCCTTGGCCTTGTCGGGCAAATTGCGCAGCAGATAGGCCGGATGGTAAGTCACGATGAGCGGGACGCCCTGGTACTGATGCACCCGCCCGCGCAGTCGTGAAATGGCTTCCTCGGTGTTAAGCAGGCTTTGCACGGCGAAGCGGCCCAGGGCAAGGATGAGTTTTGGCTGGATCAGTTGAATCTGCCGTTCCAGATACGGCATGCAGGCGGTGACTTCTTCCGGCGCGGGATTGCGGTTGCCGGGCGGGCGGGACTTGAGCACGTTGGCGATGTAAACATTCTCGCCGCGCACAAGACCGATCGCCGCCAGCATGGCATCGAGCAGCTTGCCGGCCTGGCCGACAAAGGGCTCGCCCTGCGCGTCTTCGTCCGCGCCGGGCGCTTCGCCGATGATGAGCCATTCGGCCTTTTCGTCGCCCACGCCGACCACGCCCTGGGTGCGGGTTTTGTGCAAATCACAGGCTGTGCAGGTCAATATGGCCTGTTTGAGTTCTGCCCAGTCCATGCGCAGGATTTGCGACCGGAGTCCGGCCGCCGATTCATATTGATTTGCTGAAGCGGACGCCTCGCTTTCAGGCAAGGATTCCCCGTTCGCCTTGAGCCGCCATTGCGGCGAAGTGCCCAGTTCCTTCAGTACCGTTTCGCGCGGCAGCCTCACAGAAAATACCTCATCACCAGGGCATCCTCGCGGCCGGCGAGCGCCGGGTAATACCCCTTGCGCAAAGCGATGGTCTCAAAACCGCTCTGTTCGTAAAGCGCGATGGCGCCGGGGTTGCTGGGGCGCACCTCCAGAAAAACCACTGTGGCACGATGCGTTTTCGCGGTATCCAGCATATGAACAAGCATTGCCCGTCCCAGTCCTTGCCGCCGCCAGTCAGGCGAGATAGTGATATTGAGCAGGTGTGCCTCGCCCGCGGCGGCCATCAGCACGGCATGGCCGATGATTTCGCCGCTCACCTCGTAGACCCAGGCACTGTAACCGGCACGAAGGGAATCGTAAAAATTTCCCGCGCTCCAGGGAAAGTCATAGCTGACACGTTCCACTCGCAGCACGCCCGCAATATCCTTTTCCGCCATCGGGCGAATGGCATGGATGAGCTCCAGGACGGCGCTCATCGATACCCTTTCGCGTGTCGTTCCGCGGTTGTCATGGCCACTTTGTCGCGCAGATAGATGGGTTGCGCGTTCGCGGCATCGCCGCCTCTCCCCGACGCGAGCATTCTTGCGCCCAATTCGGCGATGGCCCCGGCATCCGGAACGCAATCAGGCTGAACATCCGTCAGTTGAAGATGTCTTGCAAGTTCGCCATCGAGCACCGCAAAGCCGGAGCCCACGCCGACCCAGCCGTCTCCATGGAGAGGCGGCAAGTCGGCGATGGCTGTCAGGCAAGGCGGAACGATCTCACGCCAACCGGCATCATTTCTTTCATACACGGCAAAATAGACTTCATCCAGCCGAGCATCCAGTGCCGCCGCCACTTTCTGTTGCCCGGAAGCTTCCGCCAAAGCCTCCAGCGTGCAGACTGGCACGACCGGAATGCCGGCGCCAAATGCCAGGCCCTGCGCCACGCTGGCGGCGATGCGAATACCCGTGAACGAACCAGGCCCGGCGCCAAAAGCCAGGCCGCCCAGGTCCTTGACGGACATGCCCGCCTCCAGCAGCAGGCTGTCGATCATGGGCAGCAGAATTTCGCTGTGGCGCTGCCCAGCCCGCTCCGATCGCGCAGCCAGAAGGCCATCGCGCCACAAGGCGATGGAACAGAATTCCGTGGAGGTTTCCAGTGCCAGGATGTTCATGGGCTGGGATTATCCTAGAAACCGCAGTTGGACGCATTCGAGTGTGTGGTTTTCTGGCTGTCCGGCAAGGCGCGATGAGGCGCATGGCCACTCCCTGCAACGAAGAGCAACGCGGTCCGGACGGCCAGAAAACCGTGCAATCGAGTGCGTAGCGCGTTCACCCAAAGGGTGACGGCGATCGAAGGCAGGAAATCCAACATCCATGCGGGATTCGTTACAGTGAAGAGCGGTCAACTGCGATTTCCAGGATTATATATCCGCGGCATGAAAGTTTTGCCGGGGCGGCCGATAGTCCATATAGATACCCGGCATTCCGCACGCATTCACCCAGAGACAAGCGCTTATCAGACCATCATGAAATCCTTTTCCATCCGCGGCTGGGTTTCGGCACGATCGCTCTCGGCACGCGTCATGTTCCTGGCCGCGTTTGTATTGGGATCAAGCTTGCTGGCATCAATTCATTTCGGGCTAAAGCTCAGTTCACGTCAGGCGCTGGAACAATTGCAGACACAAGGTCAAGTCAAGCTGGGGCTGATTGCCGACGCCATCGCAAGCCAGCCGGAAATCACTGGGTCAGAAGTTCAACGGACGCTGCTCCAGGCGCGAATGGCGCACGGCGACCTGAACTACCTGAGTCTGACCAACCTGCAAGGCAGACGCCTGGAATACCGGCGCCCGCCGGAAACTGGCGAACGCCCCGACTGGTTTGCCCGCCTGGCCGGCATGCACACGACTGGGCTCACATTGCCAATTTACCGCCAGGGAATGTATACCGGCACACTATCGATCGAGGCCAATGCCATGTACCAGGAAAATCTTCTCTGGCGGCAAACGCTCAATCAGGCTGGCTGGAGCTTGTTGGCGATGATGGTCATGCTGTGGCTGTTAAGCCGGATTTTGCGCGCCAATCTGGCCGGCCTGCGACATTTGCAGCAGGCTGCCCAGCGCATGGTGGAAGACGGCGAAACCACCCAGGTCGTCGCACCGCGCCATGCCCCGCCAGAACTGAAAAAGGCAGTGGATGCGTTCAACGATATGGCAAACAGGCAGTCGAAGTTATTGCAAAAGCTGGAGCATCAAGCCCGTGAGGATGCACTGACCGGGTTGCCCAATCGGCGCGCTCTCGAATCCGCACTGGAGGAAGCCTGCGCGGATGCCGATTGCACGTACGCTTTCTGTTATATCGACCTGGATCAGTTCAAGCTGGTCAACGATACCTGCGGACATCACGCCGGCGACAGAATGCTGCGCGAGTTGATCCAGATGCTGGGAAATTTTACTGCCGGCAAGGGCAAACTGTTCCGCGTTGGCGGCGATGAATTCGGCCTGCTAGCCCGTGATGCCAGCCTGGAACGCATGTTGATGCTGTGTGACGAGTTGATCGAAATCATCAACGTCTACCGGTTCCGGCACGAAGACCGCTTTTTCCGGGTGGGCGCCAGCGTCGGCCTGACGCTATTCGGCAAGGGGCACCCGCGGATCGATCCATCGGAAGTCATGGTACGTGCGGACAAGGCGTGCTATACGGCAAAGAACCTGGGGCGCAATCGTTTCCAGATTTACCAGGACAGCGATTCGGACATGCGCGCTCTGGAAGTCGAGATGGACTGGATCACGGAAATCAACGCCGCGCTGGACGAAAACCGGATGATGCTCTACCGGCAGGCCATTCAGCCCTTGCAAGGCGGCAACCCGGCGCATCATGAAATGCTGGTGCGCTTGCGCAAGCGCGATGGGCAAATCGTCAATCCGGGGCAGTTCCTGCCTGCGGCGGAACGCTATGGTACCATCACCGCCATAGACAGATGGGTACTGGACACCACGCTGGACTATCTGTCGAACAACCAGCACAGGCAGGAGCTTTGCAACATCAATTTGTCCGGTGCGAGCTTCTCCGATCCCGGTTTCCTGAGTCATGCCATCGAACAAATCGGTCGCCACCAGGCCGCGCAACGCATTTGCTTCGAGATTACGGAAACCGCAGCCATCAGCAGGCTTGATGACGCCCGGCAATTCATTCGCATGCTGGGCGGCATGGGATGTCAATTCGCCCTGGATGATTTTGGCAGCGGCATGTCCTCATTTGCCTATCTGAAGGAACTTCCCGTCAACAGCATCAAGATCAGCGGCGATTTCGTCCGGAATATCGCCAGCAACCGGCATGACTATGTATTTGTCAGCACCATGACAAGACTGGCGCACGACCTGAACCTGCGTTGCGTCGCCGAGTTCGTGCAAGATCAGGACATTCTCGACCGCTTGCGCGAAATCGGCGTGGACTATGCGCAGGGCTTTCATCTGCACAAGCCGGAACCGGTCTGCAATACCTGCCGGCAACTGCGTTATTGCACCCACCCCATGTCCAAGAACTTCAAGCGCCTGGAACTGGTCGCGGCGTAAAAGCGTCCTCGGCTGCTTATTCCTGCGGCAAATCCAAAGCAGGGAATACGACTCGGTTAGCGCAATTCGGGCTCGGCAGAGGGCTGTACCGGCACGAGCAACTCAAAGCGCACGCGCTGCCAAGGATCGCGGGATTCCGTCAACCGGGTAATTCTTGCTTCAATCTTGGCGCCATTGTCCATCAGCCGGGCAATATCGGCATTTTCTCGTCGTGGAACATAGCCGAGTTTGACACCGTGCCATTCGACACGAATGGCGCGTGGATCGTATGCGTTCGCTGGCTCCCTGATCAACGCCAGATGGTCGCCAACTTTCATGTCCGCCCAGAGCGATTTGCCATGATGATATTGGAACCCGGCCAGCGGAGAATCTTGCAAGAGTATGTAAGATTCGCCATTGCCGGCCGCCGCCCCGCTGGCAAGCAGGCCGCAAAAACAAACCCAGACGATGCGGATCATGGCGCGCATTCCTCCAGGCGCTCGTGGTAGGCGAAAAAGCCCTGCACCCTTTCCAGTTTTCTGGTGCGCGTCATTGGTGGGAGAGCGGCCAGCAAGCGTTTGCCATATGGCTTGCTGATCAGGCGCGGATCGCAAAGCATCAGCACGCCGCGATCCCGCTCAGTGCGAATCAGGCGCCCCGCGCCCTGCTTGAGCGCAATCGCCGCGGCGGGCAACTGGAACTCCATGAAGCCATTGCCGCCTTGCGCTTGCAGATGCCGGATGCGCGCCGCCACCACCGGATCGTCGGGCGGCGCAAAGGGCAGCTTGTCGATGATCACGACCGAAAGGGCGTCGCCCGGTACGTCCACTCCTTCCCAAAAACTGTAGGCGCCCAGCAGCACGGCATTGCCCGCTGCGCGGAACGCATCCAGCAATTTGTTCTTGGGCGCGTCTCCCTGAACGAGTAGCGGATATTCCCAACCGCGATCCTTGAAAGCCGCTTCGATTCGCACACGGGCACGTTCCAGCGCGCGAAAGCTGGTAAACAAAAGAAACGCCCGACCGCCACTGGCTTCGATCACCGGCAGCGCGGCATCGACCATTGCATCGGTATGTTCGGGCTGGTTGGGTTCCGGCAGATTTTCCGGCACATAGAGCACCCCCTGCCGGGGATAATCGAAGGGACTTTCGGCGCTGAAGGTTTCCGCGCCCTCCAGGCCCAGCCGGGACAGCAGATGGGTGAAATCCCCCGCCATCGACAAGGTTGCCGAGGTCAGCACCCAGGCACGCGCATCGTCCCTCACCTGCTGGCCAAAAAGCTCCGACACCGACAAGGGCGAACTATGAAGCAGCACCGCGCGCGCCGTGGTTTCCAGCCAGCGCACGCGCCCGCTATCCGTGTCCTTGCGCCAACGTTCAAGCCGCGCAGCCAGTTCGTTGCCGCGTTCAAGGCACTGTGTCAGTTCCTGCGCCCGATCAGCCAGCGCTCTGAATCCGCTGTCAAAATCCGTGAGCGCCGCGTCCAGCACGGAGATTGCGTCGGTAAAGGCGGTTGCCTTCTGCGCCTCCTCCGCGGTTTGTTTCACTGCCGATGCTGGAAATGCCAGCCGCACATCGCGCGCGGCTTTTTCAAGACTGGCGCAAAGCTTGACCAGCCCGGGCGTGTCGCCGGCCAGCACCTTGGCCGCGCGCCCGGCATCCTGGGCAAGTTCCACACACTGCACGGTAGAGAAGGTTTCGCCGAAAAACACCGTGGCGGTTTCCTCCAGTTGATGCGCCTCGTCCAGAATGACCACATTGGAGGCTGGCAACAGTTCTGATACGCCCTCTTCGCGCAGCCATAAATCGGCAAAGAAAAGATGATGATTGACCACCACCAGTTCCGCATCCAGCGCCTGTTTTCTTGCCTCCATGACAAAGCAATTCTTGAATTGCGGGCACTCGCCGCCCAGGCAGTTTTCGCGACTGGACACGGCTTTTTGCCATACCGGATGCGATTCGGGAACATCCAGGCATTCAGATTTGTCGCCACTGACAGAGGTCGCGGCGAAACGGGCAATGCGGGAAAGGTAGGCATGATCCTCGCGCCGCTCGAAATGGCCTGCGTCGAGATTGCGCTCAAGGTAATAACGGCAAATGTAGTTGGCCCGACCCTTCAGCCGTGCGACCTGCACCGGCGCGCCCAGCACCTGCCGAGCCAACGGAATATCCTTTTCGAACAACTGGTCCTGCAAAGCCTTGGTCGCGGTGGACACGATGACCTTGCCGCCCTGAGCCAACGCCGGCAACAGGTACGCCAACGTCTTGCCCGTACCCGTACCGGCTTCAGCCACCAGCACACCGCCGGCTTCCAGCGTCGCCGCCACCCGCATTGCCATGCCGATTTGCTGGGAACGCGGCGCGTAGCCCTTCAGGCAGGCCGCAAGCCGGCCCCCGGATGAGAAGAAATCGTCGAGTTCGATCGCCATGGGTCGATTTGACGCAACAAAACTGTAAATACATGGATAGTAACAGCGCACAGCCCAAGCTTGCCCCCGGTTGTCATACTTCCTTCCGCACTCAAGTTAGACACAAATTGGCCGTTAACTTTTTGACACTCTCTTTACATTTTTAATGCCCGGCCGTGTGAAGTGCTCATTGCGGCTGATTGACTACGGGATGCTGCATCCAGCCTGCCAAACTCACCCGCCCTAACCGCATGCCCGATCAACCCCGCACCCCTCACAGGTCCATCTCTCAATGGCTGGGGCTCTATTTTGCCGCGCTGGCTCTGGCTTTCCTGGTGTTGGGCGGGCTGGGGTTTTACCAGCTGTTCCAGATTTCCGCGCCAACAATAGAGCACGAGACGTTTCGCACCGCCGCATTGAATATCCTGATTTTGCTGGGGCTGGCCCTGGCGGTTTCGGCAGCCATTGCCTACCTGTTCATTCAGCGATCGGTGGCCGCCCCGCTCAGACAACTGGCCAGGAGCATCTCCAGTTTACAGGTCAATTCCAGCGCGCTGGATCACCGGGAATTGCTGGAAAAGCCGAGTCCCTTTCTGGAACTCGAAACAGTACGGCAATCCATCCAGCATTACCGCACGCGATTGAATGAGGCGCACAGCGCGCTGGAAAACAAAAACGCGGCGTTTCGCGAACAGGCCCGTCGCGACGCGCTGACGGGGATCCATAACCGGCGCGCGTTCGAGGAAGATTGGGCAGCTCTTCTCCGCGACCGTCGCAATACAGGCCGGCAAGTCGCGCTGTTGCTGTTCGACTGCGATCATTTCAAGCCCATCAACGATACGTACGGACACCAGGTCGGCGACAAGGTACTCAAGGTCCTTGCCGAATGCGTCAGCAAGGCATTACGTATCGGCGACCGACTATATCGTCTGGGGGGGGATGAGTTCGCCACGTTGCTGCTGGAAGCGGACGAACAGCAGGCACGCACCGTCGCCGGACGCTGTCAGGATACTTTGCGTCAGCATGATTTTCGTCAGTACGGCGTAAATGAGCCAGTCAGCATCAGCATTGGCATTGCCGTCGGTGAAGCGCGCGAAGCCAGTGATCTGACTCGCCTGCAAGCACGCGCAGACGTGGCCATGTATAAGGCCAAGCGTCCAGGCAGCCAGAAAATCGCCGTGTTGCACAAGGAAGGCACATTAGAGGATGACACGCTCGTCGCCAATCTGGAAACCAGTGCGTTATATGAGTCGCTGGTCAATCCGCAGAAACTGGAAATGCACTACCAGCCGATGACTGCCCTGAATGGCGGCCCGCACTTCCTTGAAGCCTTGTGCCGTATCCGCCATGGCAAGCAACTACTGACCCCGGACCGTTTCATGCCGGTCGTGCAAACGCGCCGCCTGGAAGCTGAATTTGATCTGGCGGTCATCCAGCGGGTGCTGGGCGCAATCGAGTCGGGATGGATTCCGTCCGGGCAAGGCGTCTCCATCAATCTGTTCGCGCAAAGCTTGCCGCGACCGGAAATCATCTCGAACCTGATCGAACTTACCCGCCATATCAACCAGCATCCGCTGATGCTGGAAATCACCGAAACCTCGCTGATTCCGCAATTGGAGGATGTGTCCTATTTCCTCGAAATGCTGCGCGGCAATGGCTACCAGATCGCACTGGACGACTTTGGCAGTGGCTATTCACCGCTGCGCTATCTGGCCGATTTACCGGTCGAGGCCGTCAAGTTCGACATGGCACTGGTGCGCAAGCTGGAGAACCAGGATCGCGCGGGAATCGTCGTGGCGGATTTTGCCAAGCTGATGATCGACGCCGGTTATACCCTGGTGGCGGAAGGCATCGAAAACGCCGCCCTGCTCAACCGGGTCCGCGAACTGGGGTTCAGCCATGCCCAGGGCTGGCACATCGGCCGGCCTGCCGCATTGGTCGACCCTAACGTCGACTTGAACACGCCAGACGCTTCTGGTCAGCCAACTCAAAAAATCGCCTCATGACAGCCTGTTAATGCTTGCCTGACCGCCAGATGGAAAAAATGATCCACAGACTGTTAAAGAAGGCAACAAGAAACCCCAGCAGCCCGAACAGCGGCAAACCAAACAATTCCGGCCCGCCCTTCACCGTCATGATGATGGATGAGCCGATGACCAGCGAAGCTGTGAGAATGCCCATGGTTAACCGGTTGCTAGAACGGTCGAGCTGATGACCGAAATGATCCAGCCGCTTTAAATCCAGATCGATTTTCATTTTGCCGCGCCGCGTTTCACGTAGCAAATGCGCAAGATCGCGCGGCAGTCCAGCCATCACCCCAACCAGTTCTTTCAGGCTGGCACGTCCGCGCTGCATCATGGCCTGGGGCTTGTAACGCGCCGCGATCACGTTTTCCACGAAAGGCGTCATATGGTCGACCATATGGAAATTGGGATCGAGCTGATGGCCAAATCCCTCCAGCGTGATCAGCGCCTTGAACAAAAGCGTGAGATCGGCCGGCATCACCAATGCGTTTTCGCGCAGGATGGTGGTAATGTCCTGCAACAAGGCGCCGATCTTCACATCCTTGAGCTGCAAGTCGTCGTAACTGAAAACCAGTTCGGTGATGTCATGCGCCAGCCGGCCTTCGTCCACCTCCGCATTGCCCGCCCAATCGAGCAGCACGGTCATGATGCCTTCCTCGTCCTTTCTGACCAGCGCGTGCAACAGGTTGACGATTTCGTTGCGTCGGCGGTCGGTAAGATGGCCGACCATGCCGAAATCGATCATGCCGATGCGGTTACCGGGAAGAAAAATGACATTGCCCGGATGCGGGTCGGCATGGAAATAACCATGTATCAGCACCATTTTCAGTACTGTGTCCGAGCCGCGTGCGGCCAATATTGAAGGATCAAGACCTGCCGCAATCAGCGGCGCATGCGCTGTGCCACTGACGCCGTTGATCTCCTCCTGGACGTTGACGCTTTGCGCCGTGTGTTCCCAGAAAATACGCGGAATTTTCACATCGTCATCGCCAGCAAAGTTGCGCGAGAACTGCTCAATATTGCGCGCTTCCTTGACCAGATCCAACTCCCGCCGGAGCGAACGGCGGAACTCCCCTGCCATGCGCTCTGGCTCGTAACGCCGCCAGTCTGGCACCTCGTTTTCTACCAGACTGGCGAAGTGTTCAAGAATACGCAAGTCCGCTTCAATCTTGGCTTCAATGCCGGGCCGACGCACCTTGACCACGACTTCGGTGCCATCGTGCAATCGCGCGCGATAAACTTGCGCAATGGAGGCCGCTGCCAGCGGCTGGGAGTCAAACGCCTGAAAAACCTCCTCCGGCGGCCGTCCCCATACCTTGATCAACTGTTCACGGATCAGTTCCTCCGGCGCCGGCGGCACCGCCTTGTGCAATTTCTCGAACTCGGCAATCCAGGCAGGCGGAAACATATCCACGCGCGTGGCCAGCAACTGGCCAAATTTAATGAAAGTCGGCCCCAGTTCTTCCAGCGCGAGGCGGATGCGAACCGGCGCATCCAGTTTCGAGATTTCCGAGGTGGTCTGCCAGTGCAGGATGCGGCCAGCGCGTTCGAGCGCGTTGGCCATACCCAGCACGCGGACGATGTCACCGCCGCCATAACGAATCAGTACCGAGGCAATTTCATGCAGACGATGCAGATCACGAACGACGGATACGGTTTCCAGGAGCATGTTGTGACTGGCGGCTGTTGTTGGTCTTATCCCGAATTATCCCCAAGCGGACAACGTCCGTCATGGGCAATTCTTACACACTTCTCGTTCGCTCAAGCTGGCGCGCAGCCTTTGCGTTACCTTGGCTGGCTAGCCACCCCCGTCCTGCCGCTTCTCACTTTTGCTTTTGAGCACTTCCGACAAGCCATCCAGTACGCCGCTCACGACGCCGGCCAAACGGCCGGTTGTGGTCTGTGCCGCATCCTTCATCGATGCGCCGGCCGAACCTGCCTGTCCGCTCAACGTGCCGTAGAGCGCGGTCAGCGATTCACGCACGCGGCTTCCGGTATCCGTCCCGGCACGCCCGAGGTGCTCGGATATTTCACCCAGTTCATCCTTGAGTTTGCCGCCCGATTTGCTGGCGATATCCTTCATGCTGTCGACGAAGTCACGTTCCAGGTCACGCATGCGCTCAATCGATGATTTGAGTTCAGTCTCGTTGAAGTCCTTGCCGCGTTCCAGCGTTTCGCGAAAGGTCATGGACAAACGTTGCGCTGCCTGGCCCAGTGCTTCGTCCATACCGCCCACGGCTTCTTTCAACCCGCCACGGATCTCGGCGCCGCGGCCAGCCAGCCCTAATGAAACACCCTCGGTAATCGCTTGCCCAATCGCGCGAATTTCGCCCAATGAAAGCTTGCCGTCCTTGAGGGCGTCCAGCGTGATCTGCCTGGCCCGAGCGCGCAAATCCTCTCCTTCGCTGGCTGCTGCTTCGGCTTCGCGTTTGATCGTTTCTGTCATGCCGCTTTCCGTATCCATATTTGACTCCTTGCCTAGACCATCAACTTGTCGAATAAAATGACCGTTGCCCAATTCATACTCTCAATATAGGCCAGCCAGAAGATTATGCGTCAAGCAGCCTCATTCGATCGCCTTTACCGCCAACTGCGGATGGCAACAGCAGCATTACTGTTTCTGTGCGGCACAGTGCATGCCCAGGCTGACAGGCTTGTCGATGAATTGCCCTTTTATGCTTTCAGTCTGATCGGCACGCCCTATAAATATGGCGGCAACAATCCCGAGACCGGCCTGGATTGCAGTGGTTTCGTTGGACATGTCTTTCAGCGCATGGCCGGTATCCAACTACCCCGCGACAGCCAGACAATGAGCCGCCTTGGCACGCCGCTCGAAGTTTCACAGTTACAGCCCGGCGACCTGGTCTTTTTCAACACCCTTGGCCGCGCCTTCTCCCATGTGGGCGTTTATGTTGGCGAGAACCGCTTCGTACACGCCAGCAGCAGCAAAACCGGGTCGGTCATGCTGTCAGACATGAGCCAGTCCTATTGGAACCAGCGTTTTGACGGTGCTAGGCGACTGGTCGGCAATCCGCCTGAGCCATGAATATGCGTCGATCCATTCTGGTTTTGCTCACGTTATTACTCCCGTGGGCAACGATCGCAAGGCCGCTGGATGTTGAGGAGGACTGGTTCAACAGCAAGAGTGCGGCCGACGTGAATGAAGGCCGCCTGAACTTTCTTACCGCGCCTTCTGGCAAGCCGGTTCACCATCACCAGAACCGCATCGTCATTTCTCCCGACAGTTTGATAAGCGGCTGGACTGAACTGGATCAGTGTCATGACCATCTCGATGCTGTCCCACGAGCCCAGATTACTTTCCGTGAAGGATATATCCACGATCTGCGCGTTACCGAAACCCGCCAGATCGGTCAGGCCTGGGTGGAAGGGCCCAGCATTCAATTGCGCGACGTTCAGCCTGGTGCGCGCCTTTGCCTGTCCGGCAAGGCGCGCGCGCTTCGTAACAGCGGCGGTGGCTACTACACGCTCTTCAATGGCCCCTATATGCGCAAATTTCTGGACGGCTATTACCCCATGCGCGTGTCGTTAGAACTGATCTATCCAGCCGACCTGCTGCAATGGATCGAAATTTCGCCCCAGGAACAGAGCGGTTTTGCCTTGCGTCAGTCACCTGGACAAGTTTCCGTCGACACTTTGTTCGAAGGCGAGCTTCGTATTCACGTGCAGTTCGAGCGAAATTAGGTCCCCAATTCCTTCTGGGGGTGCGTTAAGACACGCGTCCTTAATTTACGTATTGATAATCGTTCTTGTTCGTGTTTAAATTACCGTCATGGATGTGACGGAGTCGATTCTCCGCCTCTCCTGATCTTTGCGAAACTGACTACAACCAAGGAACCCAGTCATGATCAAACCTGCATTCACCCTGCTTGCCGCCCTGACGGCCGCCACGCTGTCGCTGACCGCACAGGCCGAGCAAGTGCTCAATCTGTATTCGGCACGCCACTACCAAACCGATGAGGCGCTCTACAGCAACTTCACCAAGGCGACCGGCATCAAGATCAACCGCATCGACGGCAAGGAAGACGAGCTGTTCGAACGCATCCGCCGCGAAGGCCCGGCCAGCCCCGCCGACGTGTTCCTGACCGTGGACGCCGCCCGCCTGCAAATTGTCGAGGATGCCGGCCTGTTCGCCCCGGTCAATTCCAGAGCACTCAGAACCGCGATCCCCGCGCAATTCCGCGACCCCAACAACAACTGGTTTGGCTTCTCCTACCGCGCGCGCGTCATTGCTTACAACAAGGCCAAGATCAAACCGGCCGACATCGACAACATGAGCGACCTTGCCGCGCCCGAATTCAAGGGCAAGCTGTGCGTGCGTTCCGGCGGCCACGTCTACAACCGCACCCTGGTGGCCGCGATGCTCTATAACCTTGGCGAAGATAAAACCCGCGACTGGGTCGATGGCGTCATCAAGAATCTGGCGCGTGACCCCAAGGGCGGCGACACCGATCAGATTCGCGCCGTGGCTGCCGGCGAATGTGATGTCGCCATCACCAACAACTACTACTACGCCCGCCTGATGGCCTCTGCAAAACCCGAAGACCAGGATGTAGTGAACAAAGTGGGTATCGTCTTCCCCGACCAGAAAACCACCGGCACGCACGTCAACATCTCCGGTGGCGGCATGCTGAAAAACGCGCCCAACAAGGCCGCTGCGGTCAAGTTTCTGGAATACCTGGCCTCGCCTGAAGCACAGGCCTATTTTGCCAACGGCAACAATGAATTCCCCGTGGTGGCCAACGTCAAGATCAACAACCCCCAGCTTGATGCCATGGGCAAGTTCAAAGCCGACAATCTGGGCGCTGACGTTCTGGCCAAATACACGCCCAGGGCACAACGCTTCATCGACCGCGCTGGCTGGAAATAAACCGCCCTCCATCGCACCAACAAAAAGCCGGCATCTGCCGGCTTTTTTTGTTCACTCAAAACCTATAATCCTGACCTTCCCCCGAAAAATCGTCTTCCAATGGTGACATAGAATTGCAGTCACATTGGAAAGGAAAGCGATGAGAAGGATACCGAAGCAGGAATACAACTCTCTGTGTCTCTGTGGTGAAAATGCTTTTCTTTAAGGGTAATTCCGCCTCCTCCAGTGGGCGCTCCCTTGCCGCTCAACCCCGCCGAATCGCACGTGACAGCAGGATGACCGGAATCAGGCCCACCGCCACAATTGCCAGCGAGGGGGTGGCCGCCTCGGCCAGGCGTTCGTCGGAGGCCAGCACGTAGACCTGCGTGGCAA
>CAZVBY010000028.1:0-17850 GCA_964625895.1 uncultured Thiobacillus sp. | reverse complement strand
GTTTAATCGCCCGTTCCGGGCGACGAGGCATCCTCCTCCCGTGCCTCGCCCGCAAGCCGGTAGCGTTCGGCCGCCCATGCACCCAGATCTGTCAGCTTGCAGCGTTCGCTGCAAAACGGTCGATATTTGTTGCACGTACTCCAGGCGATTTTCTTGCCGCAACTCGGGCAAGCCACCACCAGGGTTTCAAAGGCGACATCTTCTACGCCCCGAGAATTCATCATAACGAACAAAACGAAAGCTCGAACGTGACCGTGTCGGCACAGGTTTTCGATTCGCCCGGCAAGCTGTGGATGAAACGAACATTGAGCATGTATTTGTTCGCGGAAATCTCCGGTACACAATTTACGGATTCCGCCAAGCCAATACGGATCATCTGCGGTGGTTTCGTGCCCGCTTCGATCATTTTCTGATACAGGCCGCCGGGCGCTTCCGTGGCAGCAGGCCGGCAACTCTCGCGCAACAGGCGGAGCACGATGCCAAACCCGGCGCGTAGCGGCAATATGGGCAGCAACCATCGTTGCAGGTCCTGCCTGCGCGTATCGACGGAAGCATGCAGCCAGTAATGATAAGCTGGCAAGTCAAACTCGCACAGTCCACCAGGAATCACCGCCCGCTGTTTGACTGCCATGAGCCACTCATCTTCCTTGAGATGCTGCCCCGCCTTGCCGGACATGCGGTGGATACTGACATGCGCGGTTTCGATTTCGCCGAGCACACCGTCCAGTTTCTCCTGCTGCACCCCGGGGTTGTCACGCAGCCCACTCAAGGCGGCGCGCTGCCGTTCCAGTTCCTGCAACAAGTCAGTTTTCAGATCGGAGCGGGAAGCGATTTCCGCAATCTCGAACAAGGTGATGAGCGCGGCGTGATGCTCGTACGCATGCTCACCACGCGCGTACCAGGCCAGCCTGTCAAACAGGTCTTCCAGCCGCAGTAGGGTACGGATACGTTCGTTTAGGGGATATTCGTAGCGGATCACATATCGCGCCAACAATGAATTGGGCTGATTTTCGCCGATTGGCGCGCAAAATCAAAGTTTCCGCAACGCCAATTGGCGATATTTTTCATTGAATGCGATAACCTGCTGCCGCAACCCGGACTCGTCACCCTCATTATTAATGACATCGTCAGCCCGATCCAGCCTTTTCTCCCGGCTTGCCTGCTTTGCCAACATGCCGCGGATTTCCGCCTCGCTCCAGCTGCCTCGCGCCAACGCACGCCTGATCTGTGTTGCCTCGCTGCAATCGATCACCAGAACACGATCCAGCAAATCGTCATAGGCGCCGGTTTCGACGAGGAGTGGAATGACAAGCAGAACATAGGGATTTTCCGCCATGTCCTGAATCAGCCGCTCGACTTCGCGGCGAATCATCGGATGCAGGATCGATTCCAGCCGCTGCTTGGCCTGTACGTCTTGCAATACCAGCGCGCGCAATTTAGAACGGGACAGGCTGCCATCAGGCTCGAAAACGCCCAGGCCGAACGCATCCCGGATCGGCCCCAGCGCCCGGCCTTCTCTGGCCGTCAACGCATGGGAAATGTCATCCGCATCGATCACCGGTACGCCCAAACGGGAGAAAGCCTGGCTTGCCGCGGTTTTCCCGGCACCCAGTCCGCCTGTCAGGCCGATGATCAACATTCAAAAACTGCCCAGATAAGCCCGGGTGATGGCGGAACCAAAAAACAAGGCGACCAGACCACCGCCAGCCAGATAAGGACCAAATGGAATGGGGATGCGGCGATCATGGCGAACAAGTACGATCATGGCAATTCCGGCCAGCGCGCCGACTACGGAGGAAAGAAGGATTGTCACAGGCAGCAATTCCCAACCCAGCCATGCGCCGATAGCGGCCAGGAGTTTGAAATCGCCATAACCCATTCCCTCCTTGCCAGTCACCAGCTTGAACAGCCAGTATACCCCCCACAAAATCAGGTACCCCGCCATTGCTCCGATTACCGCGGAATGCAGGCTGGTCAACACGCCAAACGCGTTCAGCAATAAGCCGGCCCACAGCAGAGGCAGCGTGATGCTGTCCGGCAGCAGGGTCGTATCCAGATCAATGAAAGCCAGCGCGATCAACGCCCAGATCAATACAATCGCCCCCAGCGCAGCCAGGCCAAAACCGAATTTCCAGGCTGCTGCGGCAGAGAGCACGGCTGTCAGCAACTCAACGACCGGGTAACGCGCACTGATTCCGGCGCCACAAGCGGAACAGCGTCCACGCAGCCAAAGCCAGGAAAGAACTGGAATGTTCTCCACCGCAGTGATGGAATGGCCGCAAGCCGGGCAAGTCGAGCGCGGCGTCATCAGATTGTAGGCCGGGACGGTGCCGGCAGGCTCGCCACGCAGTTCCCTGCACTGCGCCAGCCACTCCCGCTCCATCATTTTCGGCAGCCGGTGGATCACCACGTTTAAAAAGCTGCCAACCATGAGGCTGAATAAAAAAACCAGCCCGGTGAAGAAGGCTGGTTCTTGTTGCAGGAATTCCATCAACCGCCCACCACTTCGCCCATCTTGAAGATTGGCAGATACATGGCAACCACCAGTCCACCGATCAACGTCCCCAGCACGACCATGATAATGGGCTCCATCAAGCTCGACAGCGCATCGACCGCGTCATCGACTTCCTGCTCGTAAAAATCTGCTACCTTGCCCAGCATGGAATCGAGTGAGCCGGACTCTTCACCGATTGCCGCCATCTGCAGCACCATGTTGGGGAAACGGTCGGTGCTTTGCATGGCGACCGTCAGCGAGGTGCCGGTGGCCACATCGGAACGGATTTTTTCCGTCGCCTCGACAAACAATTGATTACCGGAAGCACCGCCGACCGAATCGAGCGCTTCAACCAGCGGCACGCCGGCAGCGAACATGGTTGACAGGGTGCGTGTCCAGCGCGCGATGGTGGCCTTTTCAATGACCGGCCCGAAAATGGGCAGCTTGAGCATGAGTTTGTCCATGAAGCGCTGCATTGGCTTGGAACGCTTCCATGCGGTGAGAAAGGCATAAATCGCACCGCCGATGGCGCCAAAAATCAGCCACCAATACTGCACGAACAGATCGGAGAGTTTGATGACCATCAAGGTTGGTGCCGGCAGATCGGCGCCGAAACCGGAGAACAAATCCTTGAAGGCGGGCACCACGAAAATCATGATGGCCGCTGTCACGATGAAGGCCACCACCAGCACAGCGATGGGGTAAAACAAGGCCGACTTGATCTTGCCCTTGATGGCGAGAATTTTTTCTTTATAGGTGGCCAGGCGGTCAAGCACGCCTTCGAGAATACCCGCCTGTTCGCCTGCTTGCACCAGATTGCAGTAGAGCGCGTCAAAATATTTTGGGTGCCGGGCGAAAGCATGACTCATGCTGCTGCCTTTTTCGATATCCGCCTTGATTTCCGCCAACAGTCGCTGCACCGAGGGGTTGGCATTGCCGCGGCCGACAATGTCGAAAGCCTGCAGCAAGGGCACGCCCGCTTTCATCATGGTGGCAAGCTGGCGCGTGAACAGACTGATGTCCTTGTCCTTGATCGGCTTGGCACGCGCGAACAGCGCGTTTTGTTTCTTGACGCGCGTGACGGTAATGCCCTGGCGGCGCAATTGTGCCGTCACCACCGACTCGGCGGCCGCCAGCATCTGGCCCTTGATCTTCTTTCCGCGCTTGTCCGTGCCTTCCCAGAGAAAGGCTGCGTCTTTGGTTGTCGCTGCGACTGCCATGATAGGTGACTCCCGCTGTTACTTTCCGATTGGCGTCCGGATTACATGCCGGATTACATATTGGTGACGGCTTCGACTTCTTCGAGCGAAGTCGCGCCAGATTTGACTTTGAGCAGGCCGGCCTGACGCAGGTCAAGCACGCCTTCGCGGCGGGCCTGATCGGCGATATCCATTGCAGAGCCGTTTCTCAGGATGATGCGTATCATTTCGTCGGTGATCGGCATCACCTGATAAATGCCGGTACGCCCCTTGTAGCCGGAACCCTGACAAATTTCGCAACCGACCGCATGGTAAGGCTGCCAACTCCCATCCAGATCTTCCTCCCGGAAGCCGGCACGTAACAAGACTTCCGGCGGAATATCCGCCGGCTGCTTGCAGGAACACAGTTTCCTCGCCAAACGTTGCGCGGTGATGCAGATTACCGAAGAGGCGACATTGAACGGTGCCACGCCCATGTTCAACAGCCGCGTCAACGTCCCCGGCGCATCGTTGGTATGCAGGGTGGACAGCACCATATGGCCGGTTTGCGCCGCCTTGATGGCGATGTCCGCGGTTTCCAGATCGCGGATCTCACCCACCATGATGACATCCGGGTCTTGCCGCAAAAAGGATTTCAACGCCGCAGAAAAAGTCAGTCCGGCCCTGTCGTTGACATTGACCTGATTGACGCCTGGCAACTGGATTTCGGCTGGGTCTTCAGCGGTGGAAATATTCACGCCGGGCTTGTTGAGGATATTCAGGCAGGTATATAGCGACACGGTCTTGCCGGAACCCGTCGGGCCGGTCACCAGCACCATGCCATATGGCCGCTGTACGGCATTCAATAAAATTTCTTTCTGCCATGGCTCGTAACCCAGCGCGTCGACACCCAACTGTGCACTGGTCGGATCCAGAATCCGCATGACGATTTTCTCGCCATACAGGGTCGGCAGGGTGCTGACGCGAAAGTCGATAGCCCGGTTCTTGGACAATGCCAGTTTGACGCGACCGTCCTGCGGCACACGTTTCTCGGAAATGTCCAGCTTGGAGATGACCTTGATGCGTGAAGCGAGCTTCTCCTTGATCGCCAGCGGCGGTTGGGCAACTTCATAGAGAATGCCATCACGGCGATACCGGATACGGTAGTACTTTTCGTAGGGCTCAAAATGTATGTCCGACGTACCACTGTTGATCGCATCCAGCATGATCTTTTGCAGATAACGCACCACCGGGGCATCGTCGATTTCAATGCCGCCCGCATCCTGGGGCTCGGCAGAGATTTCTTCGTCGGTAAAATCGAGTTCCAGATCCTCGGCGTTCAACACCGCCATGGTGTTCTCAGCCTGCTCCGCGGCCTTGTCGATGAGCTTGCCTAGCTTGTCGTCTTCCACCACCACGGGCTCGATCGACAAGCTGGTCTGAAACTTGACTTCGTCAAGCGCTTGCAGATTGGTAGGGTCGGACGTACCCACATAAAGTTTGTTGCCACGCTGGTACAGGGCAACCAGCCTGCGCTTTTGCGACAATTTCGCATCCACCACCCCCCTTGGCAGGGAGTCCGGATCGACGCAATCCAGATCCATAAACGGGTAGCCAAACGCAGTGGAGGCCAGTTCGGCAATTTGTGTCGCCTTCAAACGCCGGGATTTCAATACCTCGGAAACGAAACTATCGCCGCCCGAAGCCGTTTTGCTCCAGATGGACTCGGCGTCGGCTTCAGCAATAAAGCCTTGCGTGACCAGCGCCCGCGCGAGCCCGGTCAGCATGGAAGAATTTTGTGCGGTAACGGCAGCCATGGGTTTTTTCATCTCAGGACACGTCTTTATCGGCGCTGATGGGGAAAAAATTGAGGGGGCGTTTTACGTATTCACGCCTTGTTGACCGGAAGCAGTATTCTGGCCACTTTGACCGCCCTGTCTTGCGTTTGCACGATTTCCAGGGGAATCCCGCCGATTTTGACGCTAACGCCTGCCTCCGGGATGTCTTCCAACTGTTCAAGCAGTAGCCCGTTGATGGTTTTTGGCCCATCCAGCGGCAGAGAGAGGCCTAGCTTGCGGTTGATATGCCGGATAAGGGCAGACCCCTCGACCAGCCAACTGCCATCTTCCATTTTCCGCAGCCATCCCATCTGCGAAGGCGCCTGGGTCGTGAACTCCCCCACCATTTCTTCCAGCAAATCCTCCAGCGTCACCAAACCCTGCAACTCGCCATATTCATCGACCACCAGCGCCAGTCGCTTCTGGTTTTCCTGAAATTGCTTCAATTGTGCCAGCAGAGAAGTGCCCGTCGGCACAAAATAGGGCTCTTGCAGCACTTCTCGCAGGGCATCGGCGCTCAACTCACCACTGGACAACGGGTGAAGCACCCGGCGGACATGCAGGATTCCCGCCACCGAATCCAGCGAGCCCTCATAAACCAGAAGGCGGGTGTGGTGACTGGTGGCGATTTGCTGCGCCAGTTTTTCCGATTCATCTGTCAGATTCAGCGCTTCAATCTGGTTACGCGGCGTCATCACATCATCCACCGTGATTCTTTCCAGCTCCAGCAGGTTGAGCAGAATTTTCCGGTGCGTGGACGGTAAAAGATTGGAAGATTCGAGCACGATCGTTCGCAACTCCTGCAACCCCAGCATATTGCCGGTTTCGTCCTGTCCGGGACGGATTCTCAGCAGTTTAAGCAGGCCCTGCACAAACAAATTGACAAACCAGACAGCCGGATAGACCAGCTTGAGTAGCGGCGCAAGCACGAAACTGGCCGGAAATGCGATGCGTTCCGGAAAAGAAGCGCCGATCACCTTGGGCGTCACCTCGCTGAACACCAGAATCAGAAACGTCAGCACCGAGGTGGCGATGAAGAGCGTTAGTTCGCCTTGACCAAAAAAACGGATGGCGATCACTGTCGACAGCGTGGCGGATGCCGTATTAACCAAGTTATTTCCCAGCAGGATCACGCCCAACAGCTTGTCGGTCCGACTGAGCAGCGCCAGTGTCACACGGGCGCCCCGCTGGCCTTGTCCGGCCAAATGTTTCAAGCGGTAGCGGTTGATCGCCATCATGGCGGTTTCGCTGGCCGAGAAGAACCCCGAAACCAGCAGCAACACGGCCAGCAGCGTAAATAAATGGCTTGTCGGAATCGTTTCCAAGAGGTTAGCGTGCCGGTTCTGGAATTTTAACGATACAACAATACTTCCAGAACGAATTTGCTGCCGAAGTAGGCCAGCAGCAACATGACAAATCCGCTGATGGTCCAGCGCACGGCGAGTCGGCCGCGCCAGCCCCAAATGGCACGACCGGCCAGCAGCGCGCCAAAAATCACCCAGGACAACAAGGCAAAGATTATCTTGTGATTGAAACTGAACGCCCGCCCGAACACCTCCTCGGAAAATACGGCGCCACTTACCACAGCCAGCGTCAATAGCAAGAATCCGGCTGCGATCAGCTTGAACAATACCGACTCCAGCGTCAGCAGCGGCGGCATGGCGGCCATGCCAGTCGCAGTCGCGCCGTGGTGCAGCCGCTTTTCGAAAGCCGACATCAACACCGCCTGCAAGGCAGCGATAAACAGAAGACAGTAGGCCAGAAGCGACAAGACCAGATGCGCGCGAAATCCGAACGCGTGGGAATGCGGAATCGCCCGTGCATCAGGCAGCAGCAGCGGCAACAGAACGCTGACTGCCGCCACAGCGGCGACCCAGCCTTGAATGCCCGGCAGGGGAACTTTTAGCGCTGTCAGGGCGTACACCGAAATGGACAGCCAGGCGATCAGGGAAACCGCGTTGGAAAAACCCAGATGAATCGCATCCGGTCGGAACACGCTGTTACCCAGCAAGCCGGCATGGGCCACGATCGCCACCAGCAAAGTGGCGGAGATCCAGATTTTTCTCTGACGTGCGTCATTTCCCCGCAACTGCTGCCAGGCAACAGCGGCATAGAGAAAGGCGACCGCAAAGGAGATGAGCGCGAATACCGGCATTGGTAGAATAGAAAGCAAAATTCGAAACCTGATTGATATGCCTATTATCTTCCGCCGTCTCCCAACAAGGAAGCCTGACAAGGAATTATATGTTTGAAAACCTGACCGGCCGCCTCGCCGGCGTCGTCAAGAACCTGCGCGGCCAGGCCCGCATCACCGAGGCCAATATCCAGGACACCTTGCGTCAGGTACGCATGGCGCTGCTGGAAGCGGATGTCGCCCTGCCTGTCGTCAAGCAATTCATCGAGGACGTCAAGGTCAAGGCGCTGGGCGCCGAAGTCCTGCAAAGCCTGACGCCCGGCCAGGCGCTGATCGGCATCGTTCATGATGAACTCACCCGTTTGATGGGCGGCGCCACCGCCGATCTGAACCTTGCCACCCAGCCCCCCGCCGTCATCCTCATGGCGGGTTTGCAGGGTTCGGGCAAAACCACCAGCAGCGGCAAGCTTGCCCGGTTGCTCAAGTCCCGCAAGAAAAAAGTCCTGCTCGCTTCCTGTGACGTCTACCGCCCTGCCGCCATCGACCAACTGCGGCAACTCGGGAGTCAACTGGATGTTGCCTTCTTTGAGGCGGGCGATCTCGACGAGCCGACTGCCATCGCCCAAGCCGCACAGGATCATGCCCGCAAGCAGTTTTTTGATGTACTGATTGTCGACACGGCCGGCCGCCTGGCCATTGACGAAGTCATGATGGCTGAAATCCAGAATCTGCATGCAAGCCTTCATCCGGTTGAAACCCTGTTTGTGGTTGATGCCATGCAAGGCCAGGATGCCGTCAACGTCGCCAAGGCCTTTAGCGATGCGCTGCCACTTACCGGTGTCATCCTCACCAAACTGGATGGCGACGCGCGCGGCGGCGCGGCGCTATCCGTGCGCCACATCACCGGCAAGCCCATCAAGTTCGTGGGCTTGGGCGAAAAACCCGATGGCCTGGAGCCGTTTCATCCGGAACGCATGGCCTCGCGCATTCTCGGCATGGGCGATGTGCTTTCACTCGTTGAACAAGCACAGGCCTCCATCGATATCGAAGAGGCCAAAAAGCTGGCCGACAAGGTCAAAAAAGGCAAAAACTTCGACCTGGAGGACTTCAAGTCGCAAATCATCCAGATGCGCAAAATGGGCGGGATTTCCGCGCTGATGGACAAAATGCCCGGCATGGGCGGCCCGGCCCCGCAACTGACCGGCAACGAAGACAAGGCCATCAACCGCGTCGAGGGCATCATCAATTCCATGACCAAACAGGAACGCCGTCAACCCGAACTGATCAAGGCCTCGCGCAAGCGCCGCATCGCCGCTGGGGCAGGAGTACAGGTGCAGGAAGTCAACAAACTACTCAATCAGTTCGAACAGGCACAAAAAATGATGAAAATGATGTCAAAGGGCGGCCTGGGCAAGATGATGCGCGGCATGAAAGGCATGTTGCCCGGCATGAAATAGCGATTCCCCGCGCTCCAACCCAAGTTCTTGTAACAAGGGCTTTTTCTCCCGCTGTTTTTTGCTTATAATGCCCGGTTTTCCGCTTCAACCAAACTGGAATACGTCATTATGGTAGTCATCCGGCTGTCCCGTAGCGGGGCGAAAAACCGCCCATACTTCAACGTTGTCGTGGCCGATTCGCGCTCGCGCCGCGACGGGCGCTTCATTGAACGCATTGGCTTCCACAACCCGGTCGCCCCCGAAGGCGTCGAAGCCACTCGCATCGACCAGGCTCGCGTGGATCATTGGGTCAAAAACGGCGCTCAGCTGTCAGACACCGTGGCCCGCCTGGTCAAGCAGAACAAACCCGCTGCCTGAAAATACCATGGGGCGAGATGACGGCCGAATGGTCGTCATGGGGAGAGTAAGCGCCCCCTATGGCGTAAAAGGCTGGGTCAAGATAAAGACCTTTACCGAAACCCTGGATGCCTTGCTTGATTACCCGGCCTGGCAGATCGGCAAGGGGGAGCAGTGGCGCAACCTCGAAATCGAAGACGCCGCCTTGCATGGTGACGCCATCATCGCCAAGCCGGCCGGATGTGACGACAGGGACGCGGCTTTAGCCCTGCGTGGTCAGGAAATCGCGGTCAACCGCGAGGACATGCCCGACACCGAGGAAGACACGTATTATTGGGAAGACCTGATTGGCTTGACCGTCACCAACCAGGATGGCATCCGACTCGGCAAGGTGAGCAAGCTGCTGGAAACCGGTGCGCATGATGTGCTGGTGGTAACAACCGACAACCACAAGGAAATGCTAATCCCCTTCGTTGGTGTCTATGTGCTGAAGGTGGATGTGGCGCAGGGCAACATCGAAGTGGATTGGGGACTGGATTATCAGGATTGATATGCGTTTCGACGTTGTCACCCTGTTCCCGGCCCTCTTCGATGCGCTGCTGGATTTTGGTGTAACGGGCCGTGCGCTTGATCGCGGGCTGTTCCGTTTCAAGGCATGGAACCCGAGGGATTTTGCCACGGACAGTTACCGCACGGTGGACGATCGTCCCTACGGTGGCGGCCCGGGCATGGTGATGCTGGCCGAGCCGCTCGATGCCGCGATGGATGCGATTGAAGCAGAATTGCAGCAGGAAGGCGGCGTGCCACACGTGATTTATTTCACGCCGCGCGGCAGGCCGCTGGATCACCAGAAAGTGATCGAACTGGCAGGCCGTCCCGCGCTAACGCTGATCGCGGGGCGCTATGAAGGTGTGGATGAACGCTTTTTGAAAAGGCGGGTGCATGAGGAGATTTCGCTGGGCGATTTTGTCCTCTCCGGCGGCGAGATTCCCGCGCTGGCGGTTATGGATGCCGTCATCCGGCAACTGCCCGGCAGCCTGAATAATGCAGAATCGGCCCTGCAGGAATCGTTTGTAAACGGACTGCTGGATGCGCCCTGCTACACCCGGCCAGATGTTTACAAAGGCGATGCGGTCCCGGAAGCCCTGCTATCCGGCAACCACCGGACCATCGATCGCTGGCGTTTGCAACAGCGCCTGAAGCTGACTGCGCAAAAACGCCCGGATCTGTTGGAAAAGCGTGGCTTGCGCCGCGAGGAAAAAGAATTGCTCGACAGCGATTAGCGCTGCCGTACATGGAACGCCCGCAAGGGCATGTTTAACCGCGCAATGTTCCTTAGAAACAACGAACACAGTGCAGCAGTTGCTGCTTGTGTTGGAACCAATTCGCGATTCACGTAAGGAAAGATGAAATGAACATCATCGAACAACTGGAACAGGAAGAAATCGCCCGCCTGGGCAAAACCATCCCCGAATTCGCGCCTGGCGATACCGTGGTCGTACAGGTCAAGGTCAAGGAAGGCGACAAGGAACGCTTGCAAGCCTATGAAGGCGTGGTCATTGCCAAACGCAACCGCGGCCTCAACTCAGCTTTCACCGTGCGCAAGATTTCCGCCGGCGAAGGCGTGGAGCGTACCTTCCAGACCCACTCGCCACTGGTAGCCAGCATCGAAGTCAAGCGTCGCGGTGACGTACGCCGCGCCAAGTTGTACTACCTGCGCGAGCGTTCCGGCAAGAGCGCCCGCATCAAGGAAAAGCTGCCCAACCGCGCGAAGACAGCCGCCAAGTAGGCGTTGTTCCCGTCAACAAAAGCCCTCCTTGCGAGGGCTTTTTTATTCTCCCCGCCAAGGTAGAATGAAGCATGGAACAAGCCATCATCAACGCCCCATTCGGTCAGCTCAAATTGACGGCAAACCATGATTGCCTCACGGGAATCGAGTTCCTGCTTGATCGGGAGACACTCAAAAAACCAGGCTGCGCCCTGCTCAAGGAAACCTGTGTGCAACTCGACGCCTATTTCACCAACCCGCATCATGTTTTCGACCTGCCGATGAAACTCAACGGCACAGCTTTTCAGCAAAACGTTTGGCAGGCATTGCGTGGCATTCCGGCTGGAACACCGCTAACCTATGGCCAGCTGGCCAAAAAACTGGACACAGCCCCCCGCGCGGTGGGCGGCGCTTGTGGCGCCAATCCGATCCCCATCATCGTGCCCTGCCATCGCGTGGTGTCTGCTTCCGGGATTGGCGGTTTCATGAAGACCCGCTACCTCGGCCCGCTGAATATCAAGTCCTGGCTGCTGGCGCATGAGCAAGGCAATTAACGAGTCCAGCGATCTAATCGATCGTTTTTGTGACAGATTGTGGCTGGAAGACGGGCTCTCGCAAAATACGCTTTCCGCCTACCGGCGCGATCTGCTGGCATTTTCCGGCTGGCTGGAGAAAAGCCACTCCTGCGGAATGATCAATACAACGGCTTCCCATATCGACGCTTACCTCGCGCACCGCTTCGCCTCCCACGCCAAGCCTCGCACGGCCGCACGCTACACTGCCAGCCTGCGACGTTTTTTTCGCTTCCTTGCGAGCGAGAATCTCGTCGAGAACGACCCGACCCGTTTTCTTGATACGCCCAAACTGCCGCGTTCGCTGCCCAAAGTATTGTCCGAGACCGAAGTGGAGGGCCTGCTCGGTTCGACGGACACGGAAAGCGCTTCGGGTCTGCGCGACCGCGCCATGCTGGAAACACTTTATGCCACGGGATTGCGCGTATCCGAACTGGTCGGGTTGAAGCTGTTGAATCTTGATCTGAATGCCGCCGTATTGCGCGTCACCGGCAAGGGCGGCAAGGACCGGCTCGTTCCGCTCGGTGAAGAAGCCCAGTATTGGCTGTCGCGCTATCTCAGGGAATCGCGTCCGCTGTTGTTGAACGGCAAAACCTGCGCGGAAGTGTTCGTCACCCCGCGCGGCGCCAGCATGACCCGTCAAGCCTTCTGGCATCTGCTGAAGCGGCGCGCAAAGCTGGCCGGCATTCACAAGCCGTTGTCTCCCCACACCCTGCGCCATGCCTTCGCCACCCACCTGCTCGCCCACGGCGCCGACCTGCGCGCTGTACAGATGCTGCTGGGTCATGCCGACATTTCCACCACGCAGATTTACACCCACGTCGCGCGAGAACGCTTGAAGCAGTTGCACAAACAGCATCACCCTCGCGGCTAATTGATAGCTTTGATGAAGAGCGACACGCTGCTGACCAGCAACAAAACGCCGATCAGCCGGGTCATTTGGGTTTGAGTGATCCCCGTATGCACATGGCTGCCGCCGTATAAGGCCAGCAGCGCGATGGGCAGGCCCATGACATAGCCTTGCCAGACTTCGGTTTTCATCAGCAACCCGGCTGTCAAAAAACTGGCGATGCGAAACAGGCCTTCGAGAAAAAACACGCCGGAGAAGGTGGCCCGAAGTTCGCCCTTGTCCTTCAGGCGATGGGAAAGATAGATTACATAAGGTGGCCCGCCGGTGCCGAACAGTCCGCCCACGGTGCCGCCAGTCAGGCTTGCGGGCACTGCCCACCAGCGCGAGACGGGTTTTTCGCCATGCAGATTCAGCAAATTTCTGATGGCGAAAATCAGCACGAATATCCCCAGGCCAATCAGCATCGGCGCCTTGGGCAAATTGACCAGCAGCATCGTGCCCAGTGCCACGCCCGCCAGGCCAAACGGAATCAGCGGCCCGGCTTCATCCCAACGTACCTTGTGCAGATTCAGTCCGCCCAGCAGCAGCGAGGCGGTGAAATCCAGCAGCAAAATGAAGGGCACGACCAGCGTCAGCGGAAACATCAAGGCCAGCAAGGGCACGGCGATCAGGCCAGAGCCAAAACCGGCAATGCCGCGAATGAAATAGGCCAGCAGCAGCACGCCTGCCGCGTAGGCAAGCTCCGCCGGATTCAAGCGCGCTTGCCCCGCTCGATGGTGATGCCCAGTTCCTTCACGCCGCGCACGATGGCGAACTTGGTCACGCTGACTTTCACCCACGGCGCGCCGAATTCATTCAGGACAATCTGCGCCACATGTTCGGCTACGGCTTCCACCAGTGCGATGGGCTGTGGACGGTTGATCAGGCTGTCCTTGACGCGGTTGGCAACCGCGCCGTAATCGATGGTATCGATCACATCATCGGTCTCCCCCGCCTTGTGCTCGGGCAGGCCGATTTCCAGGTCCAGCTTTACCGGCTGGGGAATTTTGCGTTCCCATTCATATATGCCGATAATGAGCTCAAGGCGGAAGTCCCGCAAAAACAAGATATCCATGGGATGTGCAACCCAGACAAAAGGAATGAATTTTAATGCATGACGTTGTTCCTGCCCTGCTGATTGCCTTGGGCGCCTATCTCATCGGTTCGCTCTCGTTCGCCGTTATCGTGGCCAAACTGATGGGGCTGCCCGATCCGCGCAGTTTCGGCTCGGGCAACCCGGGCGCGACCAACATGCTGCGCACGGGCAAGAAAACCGCCGCGCTGCTGACGCTGTTGGGCGATCTGGCCAAAGGATGGCTGGCGGTATGGCTGGCCGGAATGGTTGGCGCACAGTACGGCATCCAGATTCTGTCCATGCATGTCGCGGCGCTCGCGGTGTTCCTGGGTCATCTGTATCCGATATTTTTCGATTTCAAAGGAGGCAAAGGGGTGGCAACAGCCCTAGGCATTCTGCTTGCGCTCAGCCCGTGGCTTGGACTCTCGGCTTTGGCGGTATGGCTGGCGGTATTTGCGGTTTCTCGTCTGTCTTCCCTTGCCGCACTGGCGGCTTCGATTTCCGCGCCGATCCTTGGCGCATATTTCACCGACAGCAGAGTAGTCACCATCTTGACGCTATGCGTCCTCACGGCGCTGCTTGTCTGGCGGCATCGCGGCAACATCCGGCGCTTGCTTTCCGGCGAGGAAAGCGGATTCAGAAAAGGTTGACACGTGCCCTGGTTCGAGAAGGAAATCCAGCTCGCCAAAGACAGCCTGAACCAGGTATCGGAACAGGCCATCGACCACGCGGGAGAACGCCTGACCGGCGTGGTCAAGGATGGCGTGGCCCAGGCCGGCACGGAGCTGCGCGAGGTCATTGAACACGCTGGTCACGAAATCGATGAACGGCTGGACAAGATTTCTCAGGAGCTGCACGAACAGCGCCAGTTCACCAAGG
This sequence comes from uncultured Thiobacillus sp., assembly GCA_964625895.1. Taxonomy (GTDB): domain Bacteria; phylum Pseudomonadota; class Gammaproteobacteria; order Burkholderiales; family Thiobacillaceae; genus UBA6918. Next base: position 3,230 of record CAZVBY010000028.1, on the reverse strand, counting down.
ATGATGTCAAGGAAATGGTCGACTACGCCGCCGACAAATTATCAACCGTTCTCGACGAGCGCGTCGCCGTGGCCAAGCGTGAAATTTCCGATCTGGTGCAGGACAAGGTCGAGTATTTCAAGCGCGAAGTCGACGATTTCTTCATCCGCCGCCAGGAAGATTTGTCGCGCGAACGGCGCAGGCTGTTCATCAACGTGCTGATCGCGGTCAGCGCATCTTTCCTGGTGGGCGGCGTGTCCTGGCTGTATCACCGTTTCATGGGTGGTGCGCTGGATATATTCGGCATCTTCCGCATCGTGTTTGCTTCGCTGATGGGCGGCTATGCGGTGTATCTGCTGGCCTCGCTGATTCGCCGCTGGATGCGCATGACCGAGCACCGCAAGGATGCGCTGTACCTGACCATGCGTTACTGGGGCGTGTTGCGGCCCGAAAGCGTATTCATGAATCTGGTGCTGCTGTGTGTCGCCGCGCTGCTGTTCGGCCTGCTGCTGTTCCCGGATGTGCTCGCCCAACTGCCCGGCGGCAAGGCCATGCTGCAATGGGTACATGAAATCATGCCAGTGTTGCGCAGGCCGTGAACCCCTTACCACTGCTTGTGCAAACCTGCCACCCCCATTCCCCACCGCACCAGGCCATAGGCCATCCAGCAGCGAAATCTGGCAAAGCGTGGTTGCTCGCGCCAGGCGCCAGCCTCGATCCTGCGTGACTGATTGCTCAATGCCAGTTCAAGCCGGTTTTTAAGCTCGTTGGCAAACATTTCGTCCTTGATCACCACATTCGCTTCGCGCGCGAGCAGCAAACTGAACGGGTCGATATTGGATGACCCCACTGTCGCCCAATGCCCATCGATCACCGCCACCTTGGCATGCAAGTGGCTGGGCTGGTATTCATGAATTTCAACGCCGGCATCCAGCAAAGTCCCGTACAACGCGCGTGTTGCCGCGTGTTGCAGCCGGTATTCCACCATGCCCTGCAACAGCAATTTCACTTGCACGCCGCCGCGCGCGGCTTCGATCAAGGTACGTCGGAAGCGGCGGCCGGGGAGAAAATATGCATTGGCAATCAGGATTTCCCGCCGCGCGGCGCGCATGGCGTCAAGATAGGATTCCTCGATATCAAAACGGCGTCGCAAGTTATCGCGAAGCAATAAACCAGCTTCGATGAATCCGGCCGGCTGTTGCGGAACGTCGTCCAAAGAGTTGGTTGTCAGACTGGATATCAACGAGCCTGGACGGCGCCAACCCATGCGCCACCAGAGTTTTTCCATGGCCATGACCACGCGCTCGACGAGCGGGCCTTCGATCTGGACCGCGAAATCAAAACGCGGCGCGGTCTGGCCGGGGATGTCCCAGTCATCCTGAATGTTGATCCCGCCGGCAAAGGCGAGACAGCCATCGATCACTGCCAGCTTGCGATGCAATCGCCGAAGGCGTGATTTTTCCAGCGGCCACCAGCCACGTTCACGACGATAAACGCGAACGTCACCACCCGCCTGGTCAAATGCCTCCCACCAGCCGGGCGGCAAGGCATTGGAGCCGAAGCCGTCAATCACGACGCGCACCTCGACGCCGCGCAGGCTCGCATCCGTCAGCGCATCCCGGATTCGCCTACCCGTCTGGTCGTTGGCAAAAATATAGGTTTCGAGCCAAATTGAATTTCTCGCGGCGCCAATCGACTTTTCCAGGGCAGCGAAAAACTCCTCGCCATTTTGCAGCAAGGAAATCCGGTTGCCGGACAGGAATATTGCTTGTCTGGCCACTCGTAAAAAACGTCAAGCGGGCCGAAGCGTCGCCGTCAGCATCGCGTGATCGGACAGTCGATGCCAGGTGGGACCGGAATGCACGTGCGCCATGCGAACATCCAAACCGCGTATGTAAATCCGGTCAAGATGAAACAACGGCAGCATGGAAGGAAAACTCCTGGCGGGGCGGCCATGATGGGTTTCGAATACCTCTTTCAGCCCGAGCTCGTTCGCCAGATAGTGCGTGGCGCGCAGACGCCAGTCGTTGAAATCCCCTGCCAGAACAAGCGGAGCGTTTTCGGGCACGCTCTTGCGGATGCGATCGGCAATCATGCGTACCTGGCGGCGGCGGCCGTCCTCGGTCAAAGCCAGATGCACGTTGATGCAGTGCAGCGGTTCCGCCCATTCCGGCAACTGGATCTCGCAATGCAGCATCCCGCGCGATTCCATGAAGTGACTGGAAATATCCAAATTCTCCCAGGACTGGATTGGAAAACGGGAAAGAATGGCATTGCCATGATGGCCTTCATCATAGACCGAGTTCTTGCCGTAGGCGAACTCGGTCCACAATGTGTCCGCCAAAAACTCGTGCTGTGGTTTCTCAGGCCAGTGTGGAAACCGGCTGGCGCGGCCTTCGTGGGTACCCTGCACTTCTTGCAGAAAGACGATATCGGCATGCAGCGCATGCAATTTGTCCCGCAAATCATGTACCGTCAGCCGACGGTTGAAATGCGACAGCCCCTTGTGGATGTTGTAACTGGCGACCCGGATGGAAGGAATCATGTGGTGATGCTAACGGTTATCGGGATCACTTGCCAACATGCGAATCGCCTCTGCATTGCTGGGAGAAAAGCATTTTTCCGCCGCTTCTGGCGCGGGCAACCAGAGATAATTCAAGTGCTCACGCGGCGCCAGTATTACTGGCAGGGAATGTGGCACTTCCAGGCCGAACACATGCTCGGTGTTGTGCGTGGTGTCGGGTGGATAACGATGCCGGTAGCAGTCGAAAATTTCGTAGCGATTGCTGTAGCCCCAGTCAGTCAATTTGAACGCCGTGGCCTCCAGACCGGTTTCCTCAAACACCTCGCGGATGGCGGTTTCCAGCAGCGTTTCCCCCGCATCCTGCGAACCTGTGACTGACTGCCACCAGCCGGGATGATCCGCGCGTTCCAGCAACAATATCTGCATGTCCGGCGTATGGATCACAACCAGCACAGAGACAGGAATCTTGAAACCCATTTCTCACAAGGAGGACAAGAGGACGGGAGTAAACCTATTTAGGGTTTTCCTCATGTCCTCCTGTCCTCTTTGTTAAAGATTTTCAGACCGATGATGCGGGGTTGCGCAAACGGATATGCAACTCGCGCAGCTGTTTTTCGTCCACCACATTGGGCGCATCGGTCATCAGGTCGTTGGCGCGCTGGGTCTTGGGGAAAGCGATCACGTCGCGGATGGATTCCGCGCCCGCCACCAGCGTCACCAGCCGATC
>CAZVBY010000027.1:0-18130 GCA_964625895.1 uncultured Thiobacillus sp. | reverse complement strand
CAAAGCCGTCTCCCCATGGCGCGATGCTTCCGCCATAGCCAGCCAGAGACTGCAATGCCGGCACCATGCGAAGCGCATGACCGTCAAACAGGGCCAGCACTGGGGCAGCGGATTTTTCCTCGCCGTGTCATGTTCGGCTTGCAGCGCGATGCCTAACACTAGTTGTTCTGAGCGGAGGAACATGCCCCGTTGTCTGGCTTGTTTATAAGTTAATTTCTCAAGGCTGGTTGCCCCAGGCTGAAAGCTCGGTCAGGCCTTCCAGGCATTCGCCCATGCCCCTGCATTCCTCGCACAGGGCATCGCCCAGCGATTCGTCCTGGGACAGACAGGCAAACAGCATGCAAGCCACGGCACATGAGCGGCGCGAACCGGTTTCCATGGCATTGCGCAGATGAGCGATGGCGCCAGCCATCAGTTCCGAGTGGTGGCTGAATTCCTTTGATGCAAGTTGGTTCATGACAACTCCGTTCAAGTCAGTAAAAAAGTTGCTGGCTTGCCCGTAGGGTTGGACTGGCTGGCTAAAGCGCTCCGGAGGAGGAGCGTGCTAGGAGAAAGCGATGGCTTACGCTCTGCAGAAAAATCTCAGGTGGGTTGCGGGCATCCCTCCTCACTGCAACATTCGCGCGCTTCCTTCAATATCGCATGCGCACAGCCTGCGCATTTGCCGCATTGCGCGCTAACCCCAAGTTGCTCGCGCAAGTCGCGCATGCGGCAAGCGCCCTGGGCAACGGCTTCGTGAATGTCACGGTCGGTAACCTGGCGGCAGATGCAAACGTACATGGGTGTTACCTCACTTGGTCAAGATGAGTTTGTCATTGCGCGTCTGGCGCAGGGTGTAAATCTGCCCTTTGAAGGCGATCCGCACAAAACCCTGCGCTGTCAGCAACCGATCCGCCGGCAGCGGACAACGCAAATCAAAGGACTCGATTCGCGACTTTTCATGCGTCGAAGCTTCGCTCTTCATTTTCCATAAAATGTAATGAGAATAATTCGCATTATAAATACGGGAGCCGGTCTGTCAATACTTTTAATAAAAATATCTGCCTTGCCTGTTCGCCAACCAGATCGCACACTCATGACATGACTTCCCCAAGCGAACAGCTTCAGTCTGCTTTCCTCGCTGCTCTTGATGCAGCCAACCCTTTAATTCTTGTTCCCGGACATCTTCCCATCCCACCCAAAGGGCGGACACTGGTCATTGGCGGAGGAAAGGCCGCCGCCGCGATGGCCCGAGCCGTGGAAGACAACTGGCCGGCCGAAGCGCCGCTATCCGGCATGGTGGTTACCCGATACGGGCATGGTCAGCCCGTATCACGGATCAAGGTCGTGGAGGCCGGTCATCCCCTGCCCGATGTTCGCGGCATCGAGGCAGCCCGGTGGATGCTGGAAGCGACTCAACAGCTTGAACGGGATGATTTGCTGCTTGTCTTGTTGTCTGGCGGCGGCTCGAGTCTGCTGGCATTGCCGGAAACGGGTATTGGCTTGAATGAATTGCGCAATCTAACCCGTGCATTGCTGGCCAGCGGCGCTTCGATCAAGGACATCAATACCGTGCGCAAGCATTTGACACAGTTTTCCGGCGGGCGGGTGGCAGCCCTATCAGCAGCGCCTGTTGTCTCGCTCATCATTTCCGATGTGGTGGGCGACGACCCGACCCATATTGCCTCTGGCCCTTGCGCGCCGGACCACAGCACGTATGAAGCGGCGCTCGACACGCTCTCACGCTATTCAATTCCCCCGCCCGATTCGATCATGAATCATCTGTTGCGTGGATTGCGCGGCGAGATTCCCGGAACTCCCAAGCCAGGAGATGCCGCATTCAGACATGTCGATAACCGTGTCATCGGTAGCGCGCGGCAGTCGCTGAAGGCAGCCGAATCACTTCTTGATACGCAGGGATTTCATGTAATCAATCTTGGTGAAATCGAAGGAGAAGCCGGCGAGGTTGCCCGCCTGCATGCAACCAGGCTCAGGGAATACCGGCTGCGCACAGACAAGCCACTGGCCCTGCTATCCGGCGGCGAGACAACCGTCACCGTACGCAATCCAACCGGACACGGCGGACGCAACTCGGAATATTTGCTGGCATTGGGCCTGACCATGAAAGATACCGAAAATTTCTGGGCCATCGCCTGCGATACCGACGGCATTGACGGGACGGAAGACAATGCCGGGGCCATCTGGACACCCGATACCTTTGCGCAATCAATTGAGTCTGGCTTGAACGCGGAAGAAATGCTGCGGGCAAACAATGCACAGGAATTTTTCCGCTCACTGGACAAGCTTGTCATGACCGGGCCGACACGCACGAACGTGAATGATTTCAGGCTAGCGCTATGGATTTAACCCGGATTATCCATTAGCCCGGATATTTCACCAGGTCGCGGGATGATGGCGAGTCGAGACGCAAGCGGATTTGCGCACCCCGCGCCATGCCCTCACGTCCTAATGGATAATCCGGGTTTAATTTGGCCTGAAAACCTGCGCCACATCGCCCAGTTTCAATCCGATCTTCTCTGCCGCACTGCCTCGATTGATGGCCAGTTCCAGCAGCCCAACGCTGTTGACAAACCAGAAGCCTTCACCTTTGCCCACGAACCCGAATGACTCGGCATGCCTGAACTCTCCGCCTCTAGCCATCACGCGCGCGCTTTTCGGCAGGCCCGCGCCTCGGATTCCTGTCCATGCATTGCCAAAGTGGTCGATGTAAATCACACGTTCCAGATCACTCATGTCGAATTCGACATTGAGGCGCTGTTTTTCTTCCAGCTTGTCTGCGGGGAATTCGCCCTTGGCGATGAGCGCGGCAATTACCGCAAAAATGTCGCGGCCATGAAAAGTAGACGAGGTGCCCTCAGGCTGCCACTTGATATGCCAGATTCGGGAGTCGGGATTTCTTGCTGAAACAATCGACAGCAGCCCATTGTCCGGCCCGACAAACCACCGTCCCCCCGCCAGGACAACCGCACCGCTACGCTCGGTGCCAACACCCGGATCAACGACGCACATGAACACCGTGCCGGGCGGAAATGTTGGCGCGAAGGCGGCAACCAGATGGGCGCCGGCATGCGCGTTGTAATCCGGCGCCTGATGGAGCAGATCAACCACCTGTTGTCCTGGCGCGTGTTCCGCCAGCCGCGCCTTGATCTGACCCGCATAAGGATCGTGATTACCAAAGTCCGTGAACAGAACAATCATGTTTCCCTCCTGTGCGGTATGGAAAATATGGGCACATCCATCTCAATTGACAAGAGCGCAAAAGTAAAAAAGCCGGGGGCTACCCGGCTTTCATTGTTGTGGATTGCTGGTTGTCGCTTATTCCGCGGCAGTCACTTCCTCTGCCACTTCGGGACGATCCACCAGTTCAATCAGCGCCATGGGCGCATTGTCACCCACGCGAAAACCGAACTTGAGGATACGCACATAACCGCCGGGACGCTTGGCATAGCGCGGGCCCAGTTCATCAAAAACCTTGGTCACCATTTCACGATCGCGCAGGCGATCAAACGCCAGGCGGCGATTGGCCAGCGAGGGCGACTTGCCGAGCGTGATGATGGGTTCAACAAAGCGGCGCAGATCCTTGGCCTTGGGCAGTGTGGTCTTGATGACTTCGTGCTTGAGCAGCGAGTTGGTCATGTTGCGGAACATGGCCAGCCGGTGGCTGGTCGTGCGATTGAGTTTGCGATTCGATTGACGATGACGCATGGCTGCTTCCTTTCAAATAGTTTTATTCTTTGGCTAGCGCGGTTGCCACACCGCGCCGCACTTTATTGTCTGGGGTTAAGTTCAGGGTTTATCGAGACCAGCCGGCGGCCAGTTTTCGAGCTTCATGCCCAGCGACAAGCCCTTGGAGGCAAGGACTTCCTTGATTTCATTCAACGACTTGCGGCCCAGGTTGGGGGTCTTGAGCAATTCGGTTTCGGTGCGCTGGATCAGGTCGCCGATGTAATAAATGTTTTCGGCCTTGAGGCAGTTGGCGGAACGAACGGTCAGTTCGAGATCATCCACCGGACGCAGCAGGATCGGATCGACTTGCGGCGCATGGGCCGCTTCGGCTGCTGCGGATTCGGTGCCTTTCAGATCGGCAAACACGGAAAGCTGATCGACCAGAATGCGCGCTGCCGTGCGCACGGCCTCCTCGGGATCGACTACGCCATTGGTTTCAATATCGATCACCAGGCGATCCAGGTCTGTGCGCTGTTCGACGCGGGCACTTTCTACAGCATAGGCCACACGACGAACCGGGCTGAAAGACGCATCCACCAGAATGGAGCCCACACCACGGGTATCTGGATCAACCTTGCGCGAAGGCACGGGTTGATAGCCACGTCCGGCTTCAACCTTGATTTCCATGTCCAGCTTGCCGCCCTTGGTCAGGTGAGCAATGACCATATCCGGATTCATCACCTCAACATCATGGCCAAGCTCAATATCACCAGCTGTCACCACCCCCTCGCCATTCTTTGCCAGCTTGAGGCGAACCTCGGATTTACCATGCAATTTGAAAGCAATCCCCTTGAGATTGAGCAGGATATCCACTACATCCTCCTGCACACCCTCGAGAGTCGAGTATTCATGCACCACGCCAGTGATTTTGATTTCCGTGGGCGCATATCCAGTCATGGAAGAGAGCAAAATGCGGCGCAGCGCATTACCCAGTGTATGTCCGTAACCACGCTCAAATGGCTCCATCACAACTTTGGCGTGAAGCGGTGTCACACGGTCAACGTCTACAATACGGGGCTTGAGAAAATCCGCGGCAGCTTGCATGTGGGCTGTGTCCTTAAAACATCCTGGCCAAATAGTTGGGGAATTCAACCAGTCAGCTAATTACTTGGAATAAAGTTCAATCACCAGCGATTCATTGATCGTTGGGGGCAGCTCCGAGCGTTGCGGCATGGCCTTAAAGGTGCCCTTCAAGCCCTTGGCGTCCACCTCGACCCACTCGGGGAAACCGCGACCTTCTGCCGCACCAAGCGCACCCTTGACACGCAGGTGAGCTTTTGCGCGATCTGCAACCTCGATCACATCGCCCGATTTGACCTGGAAGGAAGGAATGTTGACGCGCTTGCCATTGACCAGAATGCCGTTATGACGAACAACCTGACGCGCTTCGGTACGTGACGCACCAAATCCCATGCGGTAGCACACAGAGTCAAGACGGCTTTCCAGCAGACCCAGGAGCATCTCACCCGTCACACCTTTGCGGCGATCGGCTTCCTTATAAATCAGACGGAACTGGCGTTCCAAAACGCCATAAATACGACGGATCTTTTGTTTTTCACGAAGCTGGGAGCCGTAGTCGGAAAGGCGCGCGCCACTCTTCTGCCCATGCTGACCAGGGGCATAGCTGCGGCGCTCAATAGCGCATTTTTCCGTGTAGCACTTTTCGCCCTTGAGGAATAGCTTTTCACCCTCTCTGCGGCACTGACGGCACTTGGCATCCAGATTACGAGCCATGTTCTACCTCTGTTATCGGTGTATGCTGATTAAATACGACGCTTCTTCGGTGGCCGGCATCCGTTATGCGGAACCGGAGTCACGTCGGAAATCGCGGTGATTTTGAAACCTAGCGCATTGAGCGCACGCACTGAGGATTCGCGTCCGGGACCGGGGCCCTTGATATGAACCTCCAGGTTCTTGACGCCATATTCCAGCGCAGCCTTGCCAGCATTTTCTGCGGCCACCTGCGCCGCGAACGGAGTGGACTTGCGAGAACCCTTGAAACCCGCGCCTCCTGCCGTCGCCCAAGACAATGCATTGCCCTGACGATCAGTAATCGTGATGATCGTATTGTTGAAAGAAGCATGCACATGCACGATACCCTCGGCCACGCTCTTTTTGACTTTTTTGCGTACGCGCGTACTAGCAGACTTGGTCGCCATCTATCTATCCTTATTTCTTGATCGCTTTACGCGGACCTTTGCGGGTACGCGCGTTGGTACGGGTTCGCTGGCCACGCACCGGAAGGCCCTTGCGATGACGCAAACCACGATAACAACCCAAGTCCATGAGTCGCTTGATATTCATGGTGACTTCCCGACGCAAGTCACCTTCGACCGTGTATTTAGATACACCATCGCGCAACTTGTCCATTTCAGCGTCGGTCAAGTCTTTGACTTTCGTGCTAAAAGCTATGCCTGACGCTTCGCAGATCTTGCGGGCGGTCGTGCGTCCGATGCCGTAAATGGCAGTCAACGCAATTTCGGTATGTTGATGGTTGGGTATGTTAACCCCTGCAATACGGGCCATTCGGCGCAACTCCGTACAGAAAACTATAAATTATATCACGTCAAACAGTTTGGGGAAACCTGCTTAACACACTTAGCCTTGGCGCTGCTTGTGTCGCGGATCATCACAGATCACTCTAACAACACCTTTCCTGCGCACAATTTTGCATTTGCGACAGATTTTCTTGACTGATGCTTGTACTCGCATGCCACTCTCCTAATCCGGTTCCCCGGGTTTAAATCACTTTGCCCTGAATACGATCCGGCCTTTGGTCAAATCATAAGGCGTCAACTCAACCGTCACCTTGTCTCCAGGAAGTATACGAATGTAATGCATACGCATTTTTCCCGAAATATGGCCTAAAACAATATGACCATTTTCCAGTCTGACCCGAAAGGTCGCATTGGGCAAGTTTTCAACTACCTCGCCCTGCATCTGTATCACATCTTCCTTCGACATCAGCGCCCAGCCAGTCCGCCTTTGAAGTTGGCTTTCTTCAACAGGCTTTCATATTGATGGGACATCACATAAGCCTGCACTTGGGCCATAAAATCCATTGTCACCACGACAATAATCAACAAAGATGTCCCGCCGAAATAGAATGGCACGTTCCACTTGGCAATCAGCATTTCCGGCAACAGGCACACCAAGGTGATATAGATTGCGCCCACCAGCGTTAGCCTGGTCATCACTTTGTCTATATATCGAGCGGTTTGATCGCCAGGGCGTATGCCAGGGACAAACGCCCCGCTTTTCTTCAGGTTGTCTGCTGTTTCCTTGGGGTTAAAAACCAAGGCGGTATAGAAGAAACAGAAGAAAATAATTGCAACCGCATAAAGCAGCATATGAACTGGCTGACCCGGAGACAAAACAGCCGCCATATCTTTAAGCCAATCCATACCCGGGTTTGAGCCAAACCACCCCGCGATCGTCGCCGGGAACAAAATAATGCTCGATGCAAAAATTGGCGGAATCACACCAGCCATATTCAATTTCAGCGGCAAATGAGAGCTTTGCCCGCCAACCACCATGCGCCCAACCTGACGCTTGGCATAATTCACTAAAATCTTTCTCTGCCCCCGTTCAACGAAGACAACCAGGCCAATCACAAGGATCGCACCTACAAACAGCAGCAATACGAGCGGAATTGAAAAGGCACCTGTGCGTGTCAACTCCACAGTTCCAGACAACGCCCCCGGCAAGCCAGCCACAATCCCCGCGAAAATCAGGATAGAAATACCATTACCAATGCCACGCTCGGTAATCTGCTCTCCGAGCCACATCAAGAACATGGTGCCCGCAGTCAACGTTGTTACCGCCATGACGCGAAAACCCATACCCGGCTCAAGCACTACACCTTGGCTTTCCAAAGCAATAGAGATGCCAATCGACTGAAACAAAGCCAATACTAACGTACCGTAACGAGTGTATTGCGTAATCTTACGTCGGCCTGCCTCACCTTCTTTCTTCAACGCCTCAAGCTGAGGCGACACCACCGTCAGCAACTGCACAATGATCGATGCCGAGATGTACGGCATAATCCCCAGCGCAAATACTGAAGCGCGGGAAAGCGCTCCTCCCGAAAACATGTTAAACATGTCCAGGATGCCGCCCGATTGAGTGTCAAACAACTGCCTGAGTTGCTCAGGGTCAATACCGGGGACCGGTATGAACGATCCAATCCGGAATACAACCAGTGCACCCAACAGGAACCACAGGCGTCGCTTCAGATCGCCAAATTTAGCCATACCTGCCATGGGGGCCGAAGTCGCCAAAGCCTTAGACCTTATTCAGCGACAGAGCCGCCAGCCGCTTCAATCGCCGCGCGCGCGCCTTTGGTTACTGCAATCCCCTTGAGCTTGACGGCCTTCTCCAACTTCCCAGACAGAATAACCTTGGCCGTCTTGGCAAGCGCAGGAACCAAGCCAACTTGCTTAAGAACAAGCAAATCAATTTCATCCGCGGCAATCCTAGTCAAATCAGACAGGCGCAGTTCAGCAACCTGCCCAGCAGATAATGAGACGAAGCCACGCTTTGGCAAACGGCGATGCAGAGGCATCTGCCCGCCCTCGAATCCGACTTTCTTGTAACCACCAGAGCGGGAGTGCTGACCCTTATGCCCACGTCCAGCCGTCTTGCCCAGGCCAGAACCAATTCCACGACCCACACGCTTCTTTGCGTGCTTGGCACCTTCGGAGGGTTTGAGATTATTGAGTTCCATTAACAAGCCTCGCACTTCACGAGATAACTGACTTTATTGATCATGCCACGATTGGCGGGCGTATCCGCTACTTCGACGGTATGATGCATGCGACGCAACCCCAAGCCGCTCACGCACGCCTTGTGTGCCTTAAGCGTACCTATCGTGCTCTTGATCAAGGTGACTTTGAGTTTCTTTTCGCTCATGGTTTACCCCAGAATTTCTTCAACAGTCTTGCCGCGCTTCGCCGCAATCTCCGAGGGCGTAGACATCTGCATTAAACCGTTGATTGTTGCGCGAACGACATTGTAGGGATTGGTTGACCCAAGACACTTTGCCAGTACGTTCTGCACCCCCATTACCTCGAACACAGCGCGCATAGCCCCACCAGCGATAATCCCGGTACCTTCTGAGGCTGGCTGGATCAACACGACGGAAGCACCATGCCGACCAACTACCTGATGGTTGAACGAGCCATTCTTCAAGCTAATCTTGACCATCTGGCGGCGCGCCTCTTCCATCGCCTTCTGCACGGCAACCGGCACTTCCTTAGCCTTGCCCTTGCCCATGCCAACGCCACCGTCACCATCTCCAACCACAGTCAGTGCCGCAAACCCGAGCACGCGACCGCCCTTGACGGTCTTGGAGACGCGGTTGACGGCGATCATTTTTTCGCGCAAGCCATCACCGCGATCTTCAGTATTTTCATTTCGAGCCATGATTCATGTGCCCCGTTAAAAGACTAATCCATTTTCACGCGCCGCGTCGGCCAATGCCTTGACACGACCGTGGAATTTGAAACCCGAGCGATCAAACGCAACTCTGTCAATCCCAAGACCCTTGGCTTTCTCCGCAAGCCGTTTACCGACCATGGCGGCAGCTGCGACGTTCCCGCCATTCTGTGCCTGTGCGCGCACTTCCTTTTCCAAGGTAGAAGCAGAGGCAAGCACCTTTCCGCCATCTGCGGAAATGATTTGTGCGTAGATATGACAATTAGTGCGATGCACCGAAAGGCGCGTCGCCTTGACGGCCGCGATTTTGGCGCGGGTTTTGCGCGCGCGGCGGACTCGTGCTTGCTGGGTATTCATCGTATTCGTTCCTTGCGGCTACTTATTTTTTCTTGGTTTCTTTCAAAACCACGACTTCGTCCGAATAGCGGACACCCTTGCCTTTATAAGGCTCAGGCGGACGATAGGCGCGTATATCCGCAGCCACCTGCCCCACCTTCTGACGATCGATTCCCTTAATGACAATCTCTGTTTGGCTTGGTGTTTCCGCCTTGACGCCAACCGGCATTTTGTGCACAACAGGGTGCGAAAAGCCCAACGAAAGATTAAGGTTGTCACCTTGGGCCTGTGCACGATATCCCACACCCACCAGGTTCAACTTTTTCTCGAACCCTTTGGAAACACCAATCACCATGTTGTTGAGGAGCGCACGCAATGTGCCGGACATGGCATTTGACTGAATACTCATATCCAACGGCTCCAGGTGGACGACACCACCATCCACAGTTACCTTGATATTGGATGACCCACGCTGCGCCAAAGAACCAAGCGGGCCCTTGACAGTAATCATCTCACCCACTGCGATTTCAACACCCTTGGGCAATTCAATAGGGCTCTTGCCTACACGTGACATCTCAAGTCCCCCTTACGCCACCACACACAACACTTCACCGCCCACCCCCTGAACGCGCGCCTTGCGATCAGTCATTACACCACGCGAAGTGGACACAATTGCCACACCAAGGCCGTTCATGACCTTTGGCAGATCATCTGCCCCACGATAAATTCGTAGCCCCGGTCTGCTCACACGCTCGATTTTCTCGATGACCGGCCGACCAGCATAGTACTTCAGCTGAATCTCAAGCTCGGGCTTGACACCACCCTTGACCGCAAATCCGTCAATATAGCCTTCGTCCTTCAACACCTGCGCAATAGACAACTTAACCTTGGATGAAGGCATACCGACTACGGCCTTTTCCATGGCTTGTGCATTACGAATGCGTGTCAGCATATCGGCGATCGGATCACTCATGCTCATTTGTCGACCCCCTTACCAACTAGCCTTGACGATGCCAGGAATTTCACCACGCATGGCAAACTCCCGCACCTTGGCGCGCGCCAAACCAAACTTGCTGAAAACACCACGCGGCCGCCCCGTCACTTGACAGCGATTACGCTGACGCGTCGGATTTGAATTACGCGGCAACCCCTGAAGCGCATGACGCGCATCCAAGCGCTGCTCCTCAGGCAAGGCCGCGTTGTCAATAATCGCTTTCAACGCTGCACGCTTAGCAGCAAATTTTTTGACTAATTTTGCGCGTTTGGCTTCGCGATTGATCAAAGCTAATTTAGCCATCCCTACCTCAATTCTTGAACGGGAATTTGAATGCGGAGAGCAGTGCCTTTGCCTCCTCATCTGTCTTCGCTGTTGTGGTAATCGTAATATTCATCCCACGCAGCGCATCGATTTTGTCGTACTCAATCTCGGGGAAAATGATCTGCTCACGAACCCCCATATTGTAATTACCGCGGCCATCGAACGCCCGGCCCGATATACCGCGAAAATCACGCACACGCGGTAGCGCAACACTTACCAGACGATCCAGAAATTCATACATACGGACACGTCGAAGCGTTACCTTGCACCCAACCGGGTAGCCCTCACGAATCTTGAAGCCCGCGATAGACTTGCGAGAAACAGTCACAACCGGTTTCTGGCCAGCGACTTTCTGCATATCACCAACCGCGAACTCCATCACCTTTTTATCCGCCACCGCCTCACCAACGCCCATATTGAGCGTGATCTTCTCGATGCGCGGCACTTCCATAACCGATTTATAACCAAAGCGCTTGATTAACTCAGGCACAACAGTTTCTCGATAATAATTTTTCAAACGTGCCATAGCAGCCTCTTATGCGCCAACCATTTCACCATTGGACTTGAAGACTCGAACCTTGCGACCATCTTCAAGCACCTTGAACATCACCCTGTCCACCTTTTGCGTCGCCACGTTGAACAAACCCACATTCGATACATGGATGGGCATCTCCTTTTGGACGATGCCACCCGCCTGACCAAGATGCGGATTTGGTTTCTGATGTTTCTTAACCAGATTGACACCCTCAACCAGCAGGCGATCGGCATCAAGCACACGCAAAACAACGCCGCGCTTGCCCTTGTCACGACCCGCACGAACAACTACCTGATCACCCTTAAGAATACGCGCCATGTTTGCTCCTTACAGCACTTCCGGGGCCAAAGATACGATTTTCATGAACTTTTCAGTACGAAGCTCACGCGTCACGGGGCCAAAAATGCGAGTTCCAATCGGCTCCAGCTTGCTGTTGAGAAGCACCGCAGCGTTACCGTCAAATTTAACCAAGGAACCATCCGGTCGACGAACGCCTTTGGCTGTACGAACCACCACCGCGTTATACACATCGCCCTTTTTTACGCGACCACGCGGCGCAGCATCTTTAATGCTAACCTTGATGATGTCGCCCACACCCGCATAACGACGATGACTCCCACCAAGCACCTTGATGCACATTACGCTGCGCGCACCCGTATTGTCGGCAACATCCAGAACGGACTGCATTTGAATCATGTTTTAACTCCAACTTAATCCGCCAAACCTAATCTGGCAGCCAGTTTTGGACCCTGTTTCGGGAAGAGCGCATTACGGCAAGAACTATCACTTACCGCAATGCAAGAAACTTCGCATTCTAGCAAAGACAACTATATTTCACAAGCAGTAATTTATTTACTTGTTAACTTGCAATCAAATACTTGCGCGTTCGATTAATTTTGAAATGCGCCATGCTTTGGTTTTAGAAACAGGTTTTGCCTCCTGGATTTCAACCAGGTCACCTTCACGGCATTCGTTCGTCTCGTCGTGCGCGTGATATTTCTTGGACATGCGAATAACTTTTCCGATCACGGGGTGCTTCACCCTGCGCTCTACCAGAACGGTGACGGTCTTGTCCATCTTGTCACTGACCACGCGGCCAGTCAGGCTGCGTACTACCTTGTTTACTTCAGTCATGTTCAGGCCTTTTCACGCATCACGGTCTTGACCCGAGCAATATCACGTCGGATCTTGCTCAAATCAGCTGTCTTATTGGATTGCTGAGTAGACACTTGCATACGCAAGGCAAAATGCGCACGCAAAAGAGAATCCAACTCTTTGTTAAGGTCATCAGCGGACTTGCCGCGCAGTTCTTTTGCTTTCATCATCAGCTCCCGATCATGCGGGTGACAAATGTGGTTTTAATTGGCAACTTCGCAGCGGCTAGGGTAAACGCCTCGCGTGCCAGCTGCTCATTCACACCATCCATTTCATACAAAACCTTGCCGGGCTGAATTTCAGCCACCCAGTATTCCGGACTGCCCTTGCCATTACCCATCCGAACTTCGGCCGGCTTTTTCGAAATAGGCTTATCGGGAAAGATTCGAATCCACACACGACCGCCACGCTTGATGTGTCGAGTCATTGCGCGACGCGCCGCTTCGATCTGCCGGGCCGTCAAGCGCCCTCTACCGATCGCCTTAAGGCCGTATTCGCCAAAGCTAACCTTGGCACCGCGCGTGGCAAGACCAGTATTACGGCCTTTCTGTTCCTTGCGGTATTTTCTTCTAGCTGGCTGCAGCATGCTTTACTCCTGATTTCTTGCCACGCTTTTCCGGCTCAACCGCTGCCGGCTGCTCTCCGCGGGACAACGCATCGCCTTTGTATACCCACACCTTGATTCCGATAATCCCGTATGTGGTGCGCGCCTCGGAAAAGCCATAGTCAATATCCGCACGCAAAGTGTGCAAAGGAACGCGGCCCTCGCGATACCACTCAGTACGCGCGATCTCGATGCCATTAAGCCGTCCAGAGCTCATGATTTTGATACCCTGCGCGCCAAGACGCATGGCATTTTGCATGGCACGCTTCATCGCACGGCGGAACATGACCCGCTTTTCCAGCTGCTGGGCAATACTGTCAGCAATGATCTGTGCATCCGTCTCGGGTTTACGAACTTCCTCGATATTCACATGGACTGGCACGGACATCATGCGACCCAAATCCGAACGCAGCTTCTCGATATCCTCGCCCTTTTTGCCGATCACGACACCCGGTCGAGCACTGAATATCGTTATCCGGGCATTTTTTGCCGGACGCTCGATCAGCACTTTACTAACCGAAGCGCCAGTTAACTTGCGCTTGAGATACTCACGAACCTTGATGTCTTCATTAAGCGTCGCCGCGAAATCTTTGTTAGTGCCAAACCATTTCGCCGTCCAGGTGCGTTGGACCCCCAGACGGAAACCAGTTGGATGAATTTTTTGTCCCATATCAATCCCCCACTGTCAGCGTAATGTGACAGGTTTGCTTCTCGATCCGGTTACCCCGCCCTTTTGCGCGCGCCGTGAAACGCTTTAGACTCGGCCCTTTGTCGACATAAATCGTCTTCACTTTAAGAGCGTCGATATCAGCACCCTCGTTGTGCTCAGCATTGGCAATCGCCGATTCCAACACTTTCTTGATGATCGTAGCCCCCTTTTTCGGGCTAAATGCCAGTACATTCAGCGCGCGATCAACCGGTAGACCACGGATCTGGTCTGCCACCAGTCGGCCTTTCTGTGCGGAGAGCCTTGTGCCACGCAGAATTGCGGATACTTCCATTTTTTCTCTCCTTACTTCTTAGCCTTTTTATCGGCAGCATGACCCTTAAAAGTTCGGGTCAATGAGAACTCGCCGAGTTTGTGACCGACCATGTTCTCAGTGATAAACACCGGGATATGCTGACGGCCGTTATGTACTGCGATAGTCAACCCGATAAACTCGGGAAGAACCGTTGAGCGGCGCGACCAAGTCTTGATCGGACGCTTATCATTGCTAGCCTGCGCGGTTTCCATCTTCTTGATTAGATAGGCATCCACGAAAGGACCTTTTTTTACGGAGCGTGCCATATTCGTCTTACCTCAATCAACTGGCGTGACGACGACGGACAATCATGCCCGAAGTCCGTTTGTTCTTGCGGGTGCGATAACCCTTTGCCGGTGTACCCCAAGGGCTAACCGGGTCACGACCTGCCGCAGTCTTTCCTTCACCACCACCATGAGGATGGTCAATGGGGTTCATGGCCACGCCCCGCACCGTCGGACGAATGCCGCGCCAACGATTGGCGCCCGCCTTGCCGATCGAACGCAGACCATGCTCTTCGTTACCCACCTCCCCGATTGTGGCGCGACAATCCACATGCACCTTGCGAATTTCGCCAGACCGCATGCGCAGTTGTGCATAACTGCCCTCGCGCGCCAGCAATTGCACAGAAGCACCCGCAGAGCGCGCCATCTGCGCACCCTTGCCCGGTTGCATTTCAATGCAATGAATCGTGGTACCCACCGGGATGTTTCGCAACGGGAGGCAATTGCCCGATTTAATCGGCGCTTCCGCACCGCTCATCAACTGCATACCAGCCATCACACCGCGGGGCGCGATAATGTAGCGACGCTCACCATCGGCATAACACAACAAAGCAAGATGAGCGGAACGGTTTGGGTCATACTCCAGACGCTCAACCTTGGCAACAATTCCATCCTTGTTACGACGGAAATCGACATTACGATAATTTTTCTTGTGACCCCCACCCATATGACGCGTGGTAATGTGGCCGTTGTTGTTGCGACCAGCAGTGCGATTTTTTTTCTCCACCAAGGCAGCTACGGGCTTGCCCTTGTGCAGATTGGGGTTGACCACCTTGACGACGGCACGGCGGCCGGCGGAGGTTGGTTTGACTTTAACCAGTGCCATGATGTGCTTCCTTATGCCGCCGCCAGGTCGATTTCCTGACCCGGCTTGATGCTGACATAGGCTTTTTTCCAGCTCTTCTGGCGGCCCATGCCAAACTTGTTGCGTTTAACCTTGCCCTTTACATTCAGGGTTTGAACGGCGGTTACCTCGACCTTGAACAGCATTTCCACGGCAGCGGAAATTTCCTGCTTGGTTGCATCCGACATCACCTTGAATGTGATCTGGTTTTCCTTGTCGGCAACCCGGGTGCTTTTTTCGGAAACCACCGGAGCCAGAATGACCTTGAGCAGACGCTCCTGATTCCTCGCGCTCATCACAGCATCTCCTCAACTTGCTTGACCGCGGCCTTGGTCATCAGCACATTGCCAAATTTGACCAGGCTCCAGGGGTCGACCTGATGCGGCTCCACCACGTAAACATTGACCAGATTACGCGAAGACAGCCACAGGTTTTCATCCACGCTATCCGCCACGATCAGAACCTTGCTGTCGTAGCCCATACCCTTCAATTTTTGCGCCAGCAATTTTGTTTTGGGCGTATCAACACCAAGCGATTCAACCACCTTGAGCCTGCCGTCACGCGCAAGCTGCGAAAGAATTGACGCCAAACCAGCACGATACATTTTGCGATTGACTTTATGGGAGTAATTTTCCTCTCCTGAGTTCGGAAAGGCTTTACCACCCCCGCGCCAGATTGGACTGGAGGTCATACCCGAGCGAGCGCGGCCGGTGCCTTTTTGCCGCCATGGTTTTTTGGTACTATGCCGAACCTCTTCACGGTCTTTTTGCTTACTGTTACCGCTACGGGCATTGGACAGAAACGCCGTGACAACCTGATGCACCAGTGATTCGTTATAGTCGCGACCAAATGTCTCATCGCTCGCAGCCAGGCTGGCAGTTTGTTTGCCTTGCTCGTTGATGATCACCAATTCCATTACGCACCCCCTTTCACGGCGGCGCGAACCACAATCTGACCACCCTTGGCGCCCGGCACCGCACCCTTGACCAACAACAACCCACGCGCAACATCCACGCGAATCACTTCAAGGTTTTGCACGGTCCGATTCACCGAACCCATATGGCCAGCCATGCGCTTGCCAGGAAACACACGGCCAGGATCTTGTGCCATACCAATAGAGCCAGGAACGTTATGAGAACGGGAATTGCCGTGCGAGGCGCGCTGAGAGCCAAAATTATGGCGCTTGATCGTCCCCGCAAAACCCTTGCCCTGCGTCACGCCCGACACATCCACCATCTGACCCGGCTGAAACACCTCGGCAGAGACAGGCGCACCCGCCTGGCATTGAGAAATCTGCTCAGCGGAGACGGGAAATTCACGCATTACTTCAGCCGCTTCGACACCGGCCTTGGCATAATGCCCCGCTTGCGCTTTATTGACACGATTATTACGACGAGAACCAAAACCAACCTGGATGGCAAAATAGCCGTCTACATCTTCGGTTTTGATTTGGGTAACACGATTGCCTGACACATCCAGCACAGTCACCGGGATGGACACGCCATCATCAGTAAAAATGCGGGTCATGCCAATCTTGCGACCGACGAGTCCGATATTCATTATCTTCATTCCTTGCCAACCAGCAGCTTACGCTGCCAGACTGAAAGCGCCGATTTCAATTGACCGACGTACACACCAAGCCGCCCTTCCTAAGAATTAGAAAGGACAGCAAACGAAGGATTTTACCTGAGATAAATCTTTTTCTCAAGCCAAGATTTAATCAAAGCTTGATTTCAACATCCACACCGGCAGGCAGATCAAGCTTCATCAGGGCATCAACCGTCTTATCTGTTGGGTCCATGATGTCCATCAATCGACGGTGAGTGCGAATCTCAAACTGATCACGCGAGGTCTTGTTCACATGGGGTGACCGCAGAATGTCAAAACGCTCGATGGAAGTGGGCAGGGGAACCGGTCCCTTGACCACGGCACCCGTGCGCTTGGCGGTTTCCACGATCTCGATGGCGGATTGGTCGATCAGCTTGTAATCGAAAGCCTTTAGACGGATACGAATTTTCTGGTTTTGCATGTCACTTACTCGATAATCTTGGCCACGACGCCGGCGCCGACGGTACGGCCGCCTTCGCGAATGGCAAAGCGCAGGCCTTCGTCCATGGCAATCGGCTGGATCAGCGCAACCGTGATGCTGATGTTGTCGCCCGGCATCACCATCTCGGTGCCCGCCGGCAGCTCAATCGCACCAGTCACATCCGTGGTGCGAAAGTAGAACTGCGGACGGTAGCCGTTGAAGAAGGGGGTGTGACGACCGCCTTCGTCTTTGGACAGAACGTAAATCTCTGCCGTAAACTTGGTGTGCGGGGTGATGGAGCCGGGCTTGGCCAGCACCTGGCCACGCTGGACTTCTTCACGCTTGGTGCCGCGCAGCAGCACGCCAACGTTGTCGCCCGCCTGACCCTGATCCAGCAGCTTGCGGAACATTTCCACGCCGGTGCAGGTGGTCTTGGCGGTGGGGGTGATGCCAACGATTTCGATTTCTTCGCCAACCTTGATGATGCCGCGCTCAACCCGGCCGGTGACAACGGTGCCACGCCCGGAGATGGAGAAGACGTCTTCGACAGGCATGAGGAAGGGCTGGTCGATGGCGCGCTCGGGCTCGGGGATGTAGCTGTCAAGGGCGTCGGCAAGCTTGAAGATGGAGGCTTCGCCAATGTCGCTCTGGTCGCCTTCGAGGGCTTTCAGCGCGGAGCCAATGATGATGGGGGTGTCGTCGCCGGGGAAGTCGTATTTGGACAGCAGTTCGCGCACTTCCATTTCGACGAGTTCGAGCAGTTCGGGATCGTCGACCATGTCGGCCTTGTTCATGTAGACGATGATGTAGGGCACGCCAACCTGACGGGCGAGCAGGATGT
>CAZVBY010000026.1:0-18199 GCA_964625895.1 uncultured Thiobacillus sp. | reverse complement strand
ATAAATGAACCACAGGGCTGGGTGCGAGATTTTTAGGATGCTCTGAATCGCTGAAGACGAGAGATGAAATTTGCAAGACTGCAATAGTGGAATAAACTTGTATTGCAACAAAGCAGAAAAGAAGGAATGTCCCCATGAGCATACAAACAGTTGAAAACATTCTGCATGAGGCAGAGCGATTGAACTTCAGTGAACAACTGACACTGATCCAACGTTTATTGGATAGTTTGCGCAAAACATCGACTACCACCCGTTGCGATGGCGGCTCAGTGCATCAACGTTTACAGCAAGTGCTCGCGCAACCCGCCCGCCGCAAACTGAAGTCGCTGGATTTGGATACCCGTAGTTTCCGCTTTAACAGAGAAGAAGCTAATGAACGGTAGACCTTTCTTCCTCGACACCAATATCTTTATTTACGCGAACACTTCGCAAGATAAAGACAAGCAAGAAATTGCGCAGCGCCTAATCACTTCAGGTGAAAGCATGACCAGTGCGCAGGGGCTAAATGAGTTTTGCAATGTCTTGCGCAGGAAGTTTTCCGACAAATTTTTAACCGTTGAAACAGTCTTGCAAGACATTCGGGAAGACGTTGAGGTTGTGCCATTGACGGCTGACATCACGGTTCTTGCCGTCTCCATTTCCAAGCGTTATTTACTGAGTTTTTATGACAGCTTGATGTTGGCAGCCGCTTCTGAGTATGGCTGTAGTGCCGTGTTAAGCGAGGATCTACAACACGGTTTCAAACTGGAGTCTGGTTTGATTGTCATCAACCCATTTTTAGTGTAGAGGAAGCCCTCTACACTAACGCCGCAGACTCCCGCCCCATCCCCGCAGCCAACACCACCCACGGTAGCCAGCGTGCGCCACCAATACCGGCAAATCCCCCGCTGGAATACGGGGCAATAACGCCGACACCACCATCCCCACACCCAGCAAAATCGGCATCACATCCCACCACTTAAACGCAGGCAACGCAAACAAGAACGGCCACCACAACACCCATGCCACCAAAATAGCCCAACCCAACCATTGCGTCAGACCGGGGGAAGCGCTGGGATGATGGCTGGAAGCCCCCCCATACTGGCGGCGATAACGCCACAAACTCCACACAAAGCGCCCCATCAGCAACGTGGTTGCCAAGCTACTCAGCCACAACCCCAGTGCCAAGTCCTGCCAATCGGCAGGCAATGCCGCTTTCATGCTGCCTTTTGCCAACGCCCCGCTCGTCAATGGCACACCGATCAACACCAACGCCAATACACCCAGCACACCCAACAACCACCACGACAAGGTTTGCTTAAACAAGCCCACTCCTAGGAACAATGCCCCTTTCACCCACGCATGATGTGCCACATACAGTACCAACGCCATTGCCAACACCGCATCCGCAGGCGCTTGCAATACCAACCCCGTCAATAAGGTCAACACCCCCAACTGACTCATGGTCGAATACGCCAGAATCACTTTCGGCGCGGTTTGCCGCAAGCCAAACACCACCCCATAAAACGCGCCCACCAAGCCCAGCCACACCAACCACTCTGCCACCCACACCGTGCTGGCTGCACCCGCTGGCAGAAAACGCAGCAAACCCAGTATCCCCGCTTTCACCATCACGCCGCTCAACAATGCCGACACCGCCGGAGGGGCTGCACCGTGCGCAATTGGCAACCACACATGCAAGCCCGGCAATGCCACCTTAATGCCCAAGCCCAACGTCACCAACACCACCGCCGTGAGAGGCACATCCTTGCCCACCGACTCACTGAAATACAAACTCCCGACCGCTCCCGCCATGGCAATAGCACCGGCAAACAGCAACACCTCACCCAATACTGTCCAAATCAGGTAGATACGCCCAGCACGGCGCGTCGTCACCGAAGCCTGCTGCGCAATTAAGCCATACGCTGCCAACCCCATTAAGGCAAACCCCAGAAAAAAGCTCCCCATGTCCTGCGCGATCACCAGTAACACATTGCCACTCAGGGTCAGCATGAAAAACACCCGAAAACGCCACCAACTTGCCCCCGCAGGCGTACCACTTACGCTGTACAAACCCGCCAATACCCACAGCAATGCCGTCACCAGTAAAAAGATCTGCCCCGTGGCATCAATACCCCATTGCGCCCCCAATAATACCCAAGGCAACGCCATCGACGTTCCCGCTGGCAACACAAATGCCGCTACTAACGCAGGCAATGCCGCCACCGGCAATAGCCATTGCCCAATACGATCATTCGCCACCAAGACAAAGCACAACGGTAACAATGGCGCTAACAGCAATAAAAACGGTAGCTCCAGCAGTACGGGTTGCAGCATTATTTGTGCTCCCTGACGGTGATCAATTGCGCCCACTCTAGCGGACTAAACGGTGCGGACGCGAGCAAGCCCGCCAACAACGCTAAACTCGCGGTAATCACGGGCGGCCACAACAACATGCCATGTGTTTCCCAAGGCTGTGCCTTAATGTGTTCGTCTGGCCAAGGGTTAGCAGGCAAAAACCACGCTCGGTACAAAATGGGCAGAAAATACGCCGCATTCAGCAAACTACTGGTAATCAACACCGGCATTACCCACCACAACGCCCCCGCTTCCAACGCCCCCAAGCCCAAATACCATTTGGACACAAACCCCGCCATTGGTGGAATCCCGATCATTCCCAACGCCCCCAAGGTAAACGCCAGCGTGGTTAACGGCATTCGTTTGCCCACCCCATTCATTTGACTGACGCGGTGAACCCCCAAGGTTTCCGCGTAATTACCGGCAGCAAAGAACAAGGTAATTTTCATAATGCCTTGGTGTACCAAATGCACAATCCCGCCCACGGTTGCCAACGGCCCCAAGATTGCCGTGCCCAACACGATGTAAGACACCTGGCTCACCGTCGAATACGCCAGCCGTTTTTTCAGACCGTCCTGAAATAATGCCAAGGTCGAGCCGTACACAATCGTGAATGCCGCCACAAACCCCAGTGGCACGAGTACGCCTAACACCGCCGCAAATTCCACCCCGTACACATCGTAAACCACGCGCACAATGCCAAATGCCCCGGCTTTCACCACCGCCACCGCGTGCAATAAGGCACTAACTGGCGCGGGGGCAACCATGGCTTTAGGTAACCAACCGTGCAACGGCACTAAGGCAGCTTTTACCCCCAAGCCCACGATCATCAGCAAGAAAATCCAACGCAAAGCGCTGTGCGTTTCAGCAGGCAAGGTATCCAAAATCCCGCCCTGCACAAACGTCAATGGCCCGGCAATCGACTTTAACCACACCACCGCCACCAACAACAGCAACCCACCCGTGAAGGTATAAGCCAGATACAAACGCGCGGCTTTGCGGGCTTCAGCCGAGCCTTTGTGCGCCACCAAGGGGTAAGTCGCCAAGGTCAAAAACTCGTAAAACATCACAAACGTCACCAGATTGCCCGCCAACGCCAAGCCCACGGTTGCCGACACACACAAGCTAAAAAACCCAAAAAAACGGCTACGGTGCGGGGAATGTTCCAAATACCCAATCGCGTAAACCGTCGTCACCAACCACAGCAAAGCGGATAAGGTCACAAACAACATCGACAACGCATCGGCGTGCAACAGCAATTCCAGATTGGGCGCAATCACCCAGCGCACTTCGTACACTTGCCCGTGATACACCCCCCAGATCAATACGCCCACCAACAGTAACTTCACCACTGCCGCCAGCAAATTCAAGGTGGTGCGCAAACGATGGCTGCCTTCTTGCACAAAGAAAATCACCAAGCCGACGCTAAACGAACTCAGCACAATCCACAGCGGTAAATTCCCCCCCAGTGCCTCGGTGAGAACATTCAATAATTCGTTCATAACCCTGCCCCCGCCGTGCCAGTATGTGCCAACCATGACCACACAAGCATTGCACCTAAGCCCAGCCCAAACGTTGCCATCAATGCCAACGTCAAGGCAGGAATTTCCTGCGTCGCTGCCACGAATGGGCGTTTAACCGCTGGCAAATGCCCGAACGCGTGCCCCAACAAACGGAACACATAAGCCGTTGCCAACAACGACCCGACGACCAAGACCAGCACCCACCACCATTGCCCCGTCTGGAACGCCGCATCCAACAAATACCACTTCCCCAGAAACGCCCCACTCGGCGGCAAGCCCACCAAGGCAATCCCCGCCAACGCAATTATAAACGTGGTCAACGGCAAGAATTGCGTCGTACCACTCAACTCACGGATACGGTCATGCCCCGCGTATCGCAGTAAAATCCCTGCTGCCAAAAACAAAGCCGATTTCGCAAATGCATGAGACAGCGCAAACACCACCATTGCCCCGAACAACCAGTGCCGCGCTTCGCCTTCCAACACCATTAATAGTGGGAAAAACATCACCAAATAACCCAATTGCGCCACACTGGAATACGCCGCCAATAATTTCAGGCGTTCTGCTCGCAACGCTGACCAAGACCCCCACAACACTGCCATCGCGCCTAATGCGCCCAACGCATTCGCCACCAGCGGTGTTGTCAACGGTGCAAACACCTCAAACCACACCCGTACCACCAAATAAAATGCCGCTTTCATGACCAACGCCGACAACGCTGCGCTCACCGGCGCGGGTGCATTGGAATGCGCCGGAGGCAACCAAAAATGCAGCGGGAATAACGCCATTTTCAACGCCAACCCTGCCAACATCAGCAACAACGCCGCCCAACCCAAGGGATTAACGTGCAATGCCTCGGCAATTTGCAGCGCATTCAACGTACCATAAGCGGCATACAGCAAGGCGATAGCCATTAAATACAGCATCGACCCCAATAACCCCACCACCAGATAGCGCAAAGCTGCCCGCAATGCCGCCCGTTTCGCCCCTAACGCGGTGAGTGCCGACGCTGAAATTCCCAGCAATTCCAAGGTGACATACACATTGAACAAATCCCCCGCCAGAAACAACGCATTCAACGCCGTGGCTAACAACAACCACAACGGCCAAAACAATTCATGCTGACGCGACACCCGAAAATACTGCCGCGCATACACACTGCACGCCAATACCACTAGACTGCTCATCAACACCATGACGGCTGCCAAACCGTCGGCATACAAACTGATGCCCAAACCGATTTCCCAGCCACCCAATGCAAGCTGTTGCACCCCGGCGTGTTGCACCACCCACAACAGCCAGACCGCACACCCCGCCGTTAACGCGCTGCTGACCCAACCAATGGTAACGGCGTGTTGCCGCCACACGGTTGCCAGCAATGCACCCAACAACGGCAGGCTAATCACCCAAACGACACTGGCGGCTTCATTCATCGTGGGTATCCTCCAAACGGCGGATAATCACCAGCGCCAGCGCGGTAGCACTGACAGCCACCACAATGCCAGTCAACACCAAGGCATGGGGAACAGGGTCGGGAGGCAGGTGTTCACCGCGATACGCCACCGCGATCAGCGTCAGAAACACCCCCGCCCCCATCACATTCAAGCTAATGATTTTACGCACGTAATGGGTATGCAACCAGGTTCCCCAGACCCCAATGGCGAATAGGAAAATACCAGCACACACGTACAAAAACTGTGGATTGATTGCCTGTAACCACCCCATCACGCACGCTCCTTCTGCGGTATCCCGCCCATAAAAGCCAAGGTCAGCGTCATCCCAATCGACACCGTAGCCAGCATTTCAATCAATAATATCCACCATTTGGCATAAGCGACCGGGTAATGCAGGAAACCCTGCCCCCAACCCAACAGCCCCAAGCCCACCAGCAAAAACACGCCCGTACCCGCCACCAAACCTAAGCGCACCAACCAGCGCGTTTCCGGCAACCCCGCATGGGAATACCCTGCCAAGCGCAGCAAAATGCCCGCGCCCGCCAGCAATGCCCCCGCTTGAAACGCCCCGCCCGGTGAATGCGCTCCCGCCCACAAAATGTAACCCGCCATCAACACCAACAAAGGCACTAACCACACTGCCAATTGGCTGAACGCAGCTTCCGTCACATACGCCGAACGCACATACCCCAAAGCACGAATCCCCAAAATGGCTGCCAACAACACCGCCAATTCCAACAAGGTATCCCACACGCGGAAATTCAATAACACCGCCGTTACCGGGTGGCTAACCCCGCTGAATGCCAAGTGCGCATCCACCGCCGCACCTTTGCGCCACGTTTGTTCCACCGTTGGCAATACCGACAGCAAGCCCCACGCAATCGCCGTCCCCAGCAGCATGACCAACACCCCCGTGCCCCACAGCACCAACGGGTGTTGCGGAAACGCATCGGTTTGCTGATGCGTATCGCGCCGTAAGGTTGCCATTAACAATGCCCCGCCCAACCCCGCGCCAATCGCGGCTTCCGCCAAGGCAATATCCGGGGCGTATAACCGCGCCCACACCAACGCCAATACCAAACCAAACACGATAAACAGCATCATGCTACGCCGCCGATCACTGCTGAGTACCGCCGCCATTGCCAATAACAGCAACACCACCACCAGCAACAGATCCAAAACACCCCATAAGCCATCAAGGAGATTCATCGCGCCCCTCCTGTTGCCGGTGCAGGAATACCGCAATCAAATACGCATTCACCGCACTTGCCACCAACGCCAGCAACCACACCAACACGAATTTAATCGCCCACAACACATCAGGCACTTGAAACAGCAAGCCGGTCATCACCAATCCCAAGCCCAAATTATCCGCCTTCGTCAAGGCATGAAGCCGCGCAAACGTATCGGGAAACCGCCACAACCCCAACAAACCGGACACAAAGAAAAACAAGCCCAGCAACAGCAAT
Source organism: uncultured Thiobacillus sp. (assembly GCA_964625895.1). GTDB lineage: Bacteria > Pseudomonadota > Gammaproteobacteria > Burkholderiales > Thiobacillaceae > UBA6918. The sequence goes on along the minus strand of CAZVBY010000026.1, from coordinate 11,416 downwards.
AGCACGGAAAGCGCGTCAAAGATCATGATTTACCTCCCCGCTGCCGGTGGGTAAAGACTGCCGTCACCAATACCGCCAGCAACACCAGAATCAAGGCGGTATCCAGCAAAGCCCGTTGCTGCATCAATACCGCCAGCACCAGTAACATTGCGACACCCAAGGTTCCCAGCAATTGCACCGCCAACAAACGGTCAGTCAACCGCGCCCGCGATAAAATAATCAGTAAACTGATGAGTAACACCAGCGCCAACACCACCACAACCACCAATAGCACCGTATTCATAACGTCCTCTCGTAACAAGGAAGTGCAAACAAATCACAAACCCGCTGTTCAAAACGGGCTAAATCTTCCGCCACTGACCCACGATCATCGAGGACATGCAAGCGCAGCGTGTCCCTTTCTGTCACACACACACTCACGGTTCCCGGCGACAAACTGATGCAATACATGAAAAACGAGCGGATTGGTCCTTGAGGAAAAATAAGACGGTATTCATGGAATGCCACCGACAATGACACACGCGGCTGCCACACCCGCAGCGCAATATCCAAGCCACCACGGAAGGATTCCCGCAGAAAAAATCCCACAAAGCGCAGTGCACCCAAGAATGAAAACGTCAGAGGGTAAGGGGCATGGCGTTGCAACCGGTAACTCCACAGCGCCAGCATGATGAACGGCAACCCTATCAACAAAGAACTGAGATCACCGCTGGTCAACAACAACCAAAGTGCCAGCAATAAAGCAAAGAAGAAACTCTCTAACCGCATCACGCTTTACCCTCTTGGGTCTATATCTCAGTAACACTATCAAGAATAACGTGACTATATTAAGGCGTGCAATTGCTCGACTCGCTTGACAAACCAGTGCAAATTAGTAATCGAGATTCATTGGCAAGTACACACCACGCTAATACGGCAAATGCAAGTAAATCTCGTCCTCATCCTCCATCATCTGAATCGCCGCATCCAGCGCGAGTTGCTGGGGATTTTCCGAGCCGCACGCATTGAGCTTTGCAAACAGCGCATCCTGTTCCAACAGGTAACGTTCCCCATTGGCTAATTGCACATACGCCGCCCAAGGGATGAATTTGGTCAACACAAAGGTCTGTTCCGGCGAAGGCGAAATATCCACATGCAGCCCCGCGATATACACCAGATTACGCCCGATATAGTTTTTATCCTGTGAAATGCTGCGGTAAGCACGGTCAAATTCTGCCTGCGTATTGGCTTGTGCGGCGGTCAACATCGGTTCGGCAGAAGTGACAATCCACGGCATTGCCCCAATCAGGTTTTGTTCGAGTTGGCGGCTACCGTCTACGTCTTCGCTCAAACTGGTGTGGAAGGTAAAATATTCCGGCAATAAGGCATCGCCAATGGGTTGGCGCTCCCCAGCTTTGAAAAACCAGCTCATGTGTTGGCAGAAGGTTTGCGTTGCCATAAAGGTACGCGACGTGCTCTGGATCGACAGCGGAATCATTTCACCATCAAGGTTGTGTTCTACAATTTTTTCTAGGTGCAATATCAGGCTGCGTTCGCGGCTGCGCGATAGATACTGGTTATCTAACGTAATCCGGCAGTGGTCGGAGCGCATGTCGATACAAATATTACGACAGGCGAATTCATACTCACGCAGATACCAATTAATCGTGGCGTGGATTTTACCGCAGTTGCTGGAACAACGGTGGTTAGCCGACTGGATGCGCCGGTATGTGCCAAAGGTATAAGTTTCAGGGTCATAACCAACATGACTGGCATGGACAATCACCAAATCCTTGCCGTGATGCGCGTGCGGACCATGACGGTCACACGCCATAATGCCGCCGACCTGTCCGTGGTTAAAGGGGAACGTGCCAAAATGTTTTGCCAGTAAAATAATCGGATAGCCTTGGCTTTCATCCGAGCAAAACGCTCGTGATGGCATGATTTTGCCCGGTTCAAAGCCCAACTCAAGACACCAGTTATACAGACGTGGTACGAAACTGCTGTAACGGAACCAGTAGTCTTCCATACGGAAGTGACCGAGGCTGGCTTGCACGTGCTGATGGACGTTGTACATGAGAGGCTTCCGATAATGACAAGAATGTTAAAGTGTCGACATTACCAAAAAATAATGCGCTGCACAAAGCCGTGATTCAACCAGAGTTGGGGCGTGAATTCTGGCGAAAAAATCATTGAAGATGCCAGCCTTTTATGGATAGGGTTTATGGTTGCGCTGGCTTGGCGGTTTCGGTGTTTTTTGTGTCTTGCTGTGCTTGTTCCCATTTCTGCAATTCTGTGCGGTAAATGTCCCACACGCAGGGGTCACAGCCGCTTTCACAGCATTCGTTGGGTGCGGGTGGTTGGGGTTTTTCGGTGATGTGGGATTGTTGCATGACGGTTGCTCCTGATTTTATGGGCGCAACATAGCAATTTGAAGTTGGTTGGGCTAGTTTTTTGCAATATGCGATACTTTGCGAACATAACGGATTTGAGGAATACGCCATGAAGCATTCAGATTTTCAAATTGGCACGGAGTTTTTTACAGCCGCCGGACGTTGGCGGTGTACTGACGTGGGTACTCGTGTGATTGTGGCGATTTCGCTAGAACCAAGAGAAACAGTGCGTCTGTGGACGGATGCGGCAGGGGAGCGGGTGCAAGAAATCTTCATCAGTGATGACCCGCGTGACCTTATCGGGCCACCGTATAGTGTGGCAGAGTCGGTGTTTGACGAATACGATCTGGATGGTTGTTCCACTGACCCCGATGATTTTCTCTGACGGAGGCTGAGATAACATTTGTTTGAGTTTGCTATACTGAACCATCGACATCACAGCATGTGAGGAAATAACGTATGACAACGGTAACTGTCCAAGTGCCTGATTCTGTGCTGCCTTCGCTGCACCTTGATCCTGCGGGTTTCGTGCAGGAAATGCGTCTTGCTGCTGCGATCAAATGGTACGAATTGCGGCGCGTATCGCAGGAAAAAGCTGCCGAAATTGCAGGTGTGAATCGTGCCGACTTCATCACTGCATTGTCACAGGCGCAAGTTTCCCCGTTCCAACTAAACGAATCAGAGTTGCGTGAGGAACTGCATGGACTCTGTTAAGCGTGTGGTGATTAATGCACAAAGTGTACATACATGTTAGGCATGTTAGGCTTTCAATATGAGAATTTACCTTGATGTTTGTTGCCTAAACCGTCCGTTTGATGACCAGTCGCAAGACCGTATCCATCTGGAAGCGGAGGCTGTTCTTGCCATCATCAAACAAGTTGAACAGGGTGATTGGCAGTGGTTGAGCAGCGATATTGTCGCTTACGAAATCAACAACACGCCGAGCGATGAGCGTAAAGAGCGGTTGTGGTCGTTGGAATGTCGCGCTACAGAGCGTTTGGAATTGACCGATGCTGTTTTTGCAGAATCCCAGACCATTCAACAGTTTGGATTTTCGACGTATGATGCTTTGCACCTTGCGCTTGCAAGTATGGCTGGCGTTGATGCTTTCCTCAGTACAGATGACAAGTTGCTGAAAAAGGCGCGACAATACGCGGGACAACTTAAGGTGAATGCGAGAAATCCATTGGTTTGGCTACAGGAGGTGATCTGATGAATGCACAAGTAATGACTCCAAATGAAATCCGTCGGGCGGGTATCCAAGTCCTTGTTCAAGGGCTGGGAACGGTTGGTATGGTGCGCTTCCTCCAGCAAAGCGAAATGGGTTGGGGCGACTACACAAAAGAGCGTCACCAATGGCTGGGCAATCCGACGCTTGAAGAAATCAGGGCAGATATTCTCAGACTCAAGCAAGATCCAACCAATCCGCTTAGGCAGAAAGCAAAACCATGATGGATTTGTGCAGCATTAAAAATCCGTGAGCAGCAATCCAGGCGCAAGGTTGTCAACCTTAGCCCGCGTTTGCTGCTAAAAAAAGCCAGCTAACGTAATTGATCAGGAGTCCCCACATGGCAACCAACCTAGCATTTGACTCTCAACTACTACAGGAAGCGGTGGTGATTGGTGGTTTTAAGAGTAAAAAAGAAGCCATCAATCAAGCCCTTCGGGAGTTTATCCAACGCCATAAGCAGCGTGAAATCATTGATTTGTTCGGCAAGTTTCCAGCGGATACAGACTACGATTACAAGAAGGCACGTCAATGAGTGGCGTGTTGGTTGATACCTGTATTTGGTCGTCTGCCCTGCGAGGCAAGGAACCTAGGGATGTGGCGATTGCCGAAAACTTGAAGGTACTGATTGAGGATGGTCAGGCAAAAATCATCGGCGTGATCCGTCAGGAATTGCTGTCGGGTTACAGTGATTTGGCACGTTACGAAAAACTGCGTAACAAGATGGTGTGGTTTCCTAATGAGGTCGTCCTCGACGAGGATTACGAAACGGCTGCCAAATTTTCCAATCTTTGCCGTAAGCAAGGCATCCAAGGCTCACATATCGACTTTCTGATTTGTGCGGTTGCCGTGCGCCTGAATATGCAGATTTTCACCGATGACAAGGATTTTGACTATTACCAGAAGTGTTTGCCGATCAAGCTACATTCTGTTGGTTGTGCGTAAATGAACACGGAGTTTCGTCAAAAACTTGGCGGCAAGGTGATGAGGGTCTGTGCATCAATGATTGAACCATCCCATTAGGTGTGGTTTATCCCACACATTAGGTTAGATTTATTGTATCCATCACTGACTTATCGGTGTATTATCGCCCGCTTATATTCTTCCTGACCTAAGCGTGGACTGCATGGATCCGCTCATCCTTTTATTGCTATTGCCTGCTGTAGGGGCAGGGATTGTGGCTTTATTGCCCGATCAACGCCCACACTTGATCCGTTATACAGCGATTGGTGTCGCACTCGTGACCCTGCTGTATGCCTTCAGTCTGCTTGCCAATTTTTCATTTGATAATCCGCAAATCCAGTTTTACACCTATCAGGTCTGGAATGAACGGCTAGGCACATCATTTGCGGTGGGCGTGGACGGCTTGTCATTACCGCTGATTTTGCTGACCACGGTGCTGGTATTAATGGCGTTATTGGCTTCGCACATGATCAACCACCACGTCAAAGGCTATTACCTGCTGATGCTGCTGTTGGAAGCCGCCACGATGGGGGTCTTCATGGCGCAGGATTGGGGCTTATTCTACGTCTTTTGGGAACTGGTGCTGATTCCGCTGTTTTTCCTGATTGACCGCTGGGGTGGCAAAAACCGTCAGACGGCTGCCTTGAACTTTGTGTTGTATACGATGGGTGGCTCGGTTTTCATGTTGTTGGCGTTGCTGGTGCTGTTTGATGCCACGCCGTCACACAGTTTCAGTTTCGCGGCAATGGCGGAAGGCGCAAAACACTTATCCAGCAATGAACAAGTGCTCATTTTCCTCGGTTTATTGATCGGTTTTGGGGTAAAAACACCCATTTTTCCCTTGCACGGCTGGCTACCGTTGGCGCACGTGGAAGCCCCTAGTCCGGTGAGTATTTTGCTGTCGGGCATTTTGTTGAAAATGGGTTCGTATGGCTTGTTGCGAGCGGTAGGCATTCTGCCGGATGCTGCCGTTTCTCTGCAAACGACGCTGTTTGTCATCGGCGTAATCGGCTTATTGTATGGCGGCTTGCTAGCTTGGCGGCAAAGCGATATGAAAAAGATGATTGCTTATTCGTCGGTCAGTCACATGGGGGTGGTGATAATCGGCATTGCCAGCCTGAATGTTTACGGCGTTACCGGCGCGGTTTATCAAATGGTGGCGCATGGCTTGGTGGCTGGGGCAATGTTCATGCTGATTGGCTTGCTGTATGAGCGCACCCATACCCGTGATATTAACGATTATGGCTCGTTGATTAAGATTACGCCACGCTTTGCTTTCCTGATTATTATGGCGTTTGTCGGCGGCGTTGGGTTGCCAAGTACTGCTGGGTTTGTGGCGGAATTGCATGTGCTGATTGGCGGTTTCCAGACGTGGGGATGGGCAATTGTGCTGTTGTCGCTGGGGGTATTGATTACTGCCACTTATAGCATTCGTACCGTGAAACATTTGTATACTGGCCCGGTGCGGCTCGATATGCAACAGGTGGAAGATTTACGCCCCCTAGAAATGGTAGCAGCGGGTAGCTTGATTGTCGGCACGGTCTTACTGGGCTTATATCCTGCGCCATTGCTGGCGATAATGCAGGTGTCGGTGCAACATTTCGTGACTTCAATAGGGTTGATGCCGTGAGTGTTGCCGGAAATTCCCATCCGCATTCCCACGACTTCCAGCACCTGCTGGAGCATCTGGAACACATTTTGCCGAGTCAGGCACCGCTGCGCGATTTTGTGCACCACAATACCTTGCATGGATTACAACACCTGCCATTTCCACAAGCCCTTAAAACGGCGCATGAGATAACGGGTGCTGATGGTTATTGGTCGACGGAAAAATTCCGTGAGCAATTCCGGCGGGGGCGCATTGATGCCACCGATTTGCAGGCGGTGCTGGCGGCGGATGCCAGTATTGCCAGTGAAGAGCTAGTATTCACTCACAGTACTGGGGATGTGTGCCGGGGCGATATTTATCGGGCTGCCTTGGCTTACCCCATCAAGCCCATTGCCCCCAGCCAATTTGTGTGGGAAGTGGAGGAAAACAAGGTTCTGGAGCGCGATGGCGAACGTTGGGCAGCCTGTATGGCAGCGTTACAACTCGATCATCACTTATTGCACTCCGAAGACCTGCTGAATTTCACCCCGCAACGTGCAGCGCGGTTGTTTGCCGCACAGCTTGAAGATCAGGCAGAGGACATCGGTGCACGGGTCACGCACGAGGCGCATGGGTTGTTATTGCACCTTATCCTGCAAGTGGGTGAAAACTTCACGTTGCGCGGTTTATTACAGGCGCTAACAGGTGAGGACATCCTGCACGATATGCGTCCACTGCTGGTGCGTCAGGTAGCGGCTTGGTTGGATCAAGGCATGTCAGCATGGCATAACGGCACGGCGGGTGATAATTTCTTCGCGGCTTGGCGCACTGCCAGTCACCATGATTTATTACCAGCGTTGGAAGATTTACCCGACTGGCAGGAACACCTGTATTCCCTGCCCGATAATGCCGCTGATGCGATTATCGCGGAATTGCAGCGCATCGGCATTCCGCAAGAGTACTGGGATGGCTATCTGGAACGGCTGGCACTGGAAATGCCCGGTTGGTCGGGGATGTTCCTGTGGCGGCATTTTCACCCCGATTATGTCAAAACAGCGGCTGAACATACCGATATGCTGGACTACCTTGCGGTACGTTTGAGCATGGAACACCTGTTTGCACGGCGTTTGTGCCGCCGCATCTGGCTGATGGAAGCCAATCTGGGCGATATTCGCGGGCGTTTTCGCCGCCACCCAGCAGAGTTTCTGGTGCGCTATTACACCTTTAACCGCCAATTGCCAGAATACCTACTCACCCCGGCACAGCAACTGATGTACCACCGCCGCCCACGGGTGTATGAAGAGCAGCCGTGGGAATTGCTGGCACACCAAATCTGGACATGGGCGCAGGTCAGTGCGGGAAGTGATGGGTTCTCCGCTTACCATCACGGCTGGCGATTGTTCCGCCTGATGCAGCAGTTGCAAGTGGATGCCAGCAGCATCCGCAGCCTCACCCCCACGCAAATCCAAACGATTTTCACCTGCATGGAAACGCTGGATGATGAACACAGCGGTTTCCTGTGGTTGCAGGCGTATGAACGCCATTACCGCGAACAAATTTTCAACGCACTGGTCAACAACCACGGGCGCGGCATGTGGGAACAGCGTCGGCATCCCCCGCAAGCGCAGGTAGTGTTTTGCATGGATGAGCGCGAGGAAGGTATTCGCCGCCATCTGGAAGAACTGAACCCGCAAATTGAAACCCTTGGCGCAGCGGCATTTTTCAACCTGCCGATGAACTGGCAAGGGCTGGACGATGAAAGCGTGACCAAACTCTGCCCCGTGCCGGTCACACCCGTGCATTTGGTGCGCGAATTGCCCGCTGAGGATGCGGCTGATTTGTATCATGCCCACGCTCGGCGGGCTGGGTGGCGCAAACGCTTGTTTACTGGCTTGAATCATGTGACCCGCCATAAGTTGTGGCTGGGTACTTTCAGTCAGCTCGTGCTTGCACCGTTTGCATTAGGCGTATTGCTGGGCAAGTCTTATTTGCCATTGCGCTTCGGGCATTGGGTGCAACGCTTGCGCCGTCAGGTGGATAAGCAAGTGCCGACCAAAATTGTCTTCATGGCGGAACAGGTGGATTCCGAACGTTCCAGCCAACGTAATCAATTGGGGTTTAGTGATGCGGAACAGGTAGAAAAGGTCGGTGGTTTCCTACGCACCGTCGGTTTGACGGATGGTTTCGCGCCGCTGGTCGTCATCATGGGGCATGGTTCATCCAACCAGAATAACCCCCATATGGCAGCTTACGAATGCGGCGCGTGCAGCGGTCGCCATAGCGGGCCGAATGCGCGGGTCTTTGCAGCGATGGCAAACCGCCCGGAAATCCGTGAGCTATTGGCACAGCAGGGCATTCACATTCCGACGAACACATGGTTTGTGGGAGCAGAACACGACACCTGCGATGAACAGATTGTGTGGATTGATACGGAGAAAGTGCCAAGTACATTGCAGGATCAGCTATCCCATTTACAAGCGACACTGATTGACGCTGCTCGCCATTCCGCCCACGAACGTTGCCGCAAGCTGGCATCTGCCCCGCGCAAACCCACCTTGGAACAGGCATCCCGGCACGTTGCCGGACGGGCGTTCGATTACAGCCAAGCCCGCCCGGAACTGGGTCATGCCACCAATGCCTGTGCCTTGATCGGGCGGCGTTCGGCAACCCGTGGCAGTTTCCTTGATCGGCGGTGCTTCCTGATTTCCTATGACTGCACCCGCGACCCTGATGGCAAGATTTTGGAAAATATCCTGCTGAATGCGGGACCGGTGGGCGCGGGAATCAACCTCGAATACTACTTTTCCACGGTCAATAACGCCCATTACGGCGCAGGCACAAAAGTGACCCATAACCTCGCTGGATTGTTTGGAGTAATGGAAGGGGTGTTCAGCGATTTGCGTACCGGTTTACCGCAACAGATGATCGAAATCCATGAACCCATGCGCCTGCTAGTGTTGGTGGAGGCGAAGACGGCGGTAGTCGGCGAGATTTATGCACGGCAGCCGCCCTTGCAAGAACTAATCGGTGGCGGCTGGTTGCAGGTGGCAGTGAAAGACCCGGATGCGGCGATGATTGATTTGTTCGTGCCGGGGACGGGGTTTGTGCGTTGGGAGGAGACTGGGAGTGAATTACCAGTGGTGAATAAATCTGCGGAATGGTACAGCGGGCATTATGGGCATTTGTCGCCTGCGTTGGTGACGGCTAACGCCGTTTCCCCTCACCCCCTAGCCCCCTCTCCCTCAAGGGGCGAGGGGGGACAAGAGGAGAGGATACGGAATGTTTAATCGTGAGCGTTATCTGGAAGCTGTTTTGAGCCAGTCGGATGGGAAAGGTGAGCTGGCAGAGTTGGTTCTGTCTGCTGAAGTGCTGAAGGATTCCAATAGCCATGCGGGGCAAAAAGAAATTATTGGTGTTCTGGATGGTCTTCGTGAATTTGCTTCAAAGCATGTGCTGCTCTTAGGTAAGCCGGGTTCGGGTAAATCAACGACTATTAAACAATTACTGGGGGCAGAAGCCAAGAAATGTCAAGATGATTTAGAACATCCTATTCCTGTGTTAATCGAATTGCGTCGACTCGATGAAAAAAATTCATTTGATATAGCAATGAATACACTGATAGCAAAATCACTTGGCGTTCGGGGCTTTCGCCTAGAAGTAAATGATATTCCTAAATTATTAGACGAACAGGAGTTCTTACTGTTACTTGATGGATTAAACGAGTTGCCTTCAAGTTCTCGTAGCTTAGCAGACTGGCGGGAAACATTTGCTCATATACCGATGATGTTTACCAGTCGTGAACTAGGAGAAGAGAATTATTTAGGAATTACTGATCGGCTGCAAATACGACCACTGAGTAATGAGCAAGTTGATAAGTTCATTAGCAATAAATTGGATAAGAGTTTAGCTCCAAAACTGAAACAAGCATTAAATTATCATCTCAGGGAAATAACAGATAACCCTATGTTACTGGGTATGCTATGTAAAACCTTTCAAAAAAGTAGTACTATACCAAAAAACCAAGGAGAACTATTCCGACAATTCACCTACGATGAATATGAGAAGCACAAGCCCAAAGGGAGCGTAGTACCTCGCTCTGATGTGTTTTTTGATTTTCGCGATGATGTTTTACAAGAATTATCATTCTTCATGATGGATGCCGGAGGTAATGCTAAAAACCTTTGGTTACAGGTTGATCGTCATCAAGCCGAAAGACATCTCGAAGAATATTTTAAAGAAAGAGGAGAGTCTGATGCTCCAAGTAAAGTTAAGAAATGGTTAGATGATGCATTGAATTTTCACTTACTACAACGTGCAGCAGATAAAAACAAAATTGAATTTACTCATCAGCTTTTTCAAGAATATTATGCTGCGGTGTGGTTGTTAAAACACATAGCTGAAATATCAAATGATCAGCTATCTACATACTACTTGAATCCAATCAAATGGACAGAATCTGTTCTTATACTAATGGATTTAATGCTAGATGAATCACAAACAGAACGCATTATAAATCAGGCATTAAATGTAGATGTTACTTTTGCAGCAAAATTATCTGGGAGAGTAAGAGAAGAGTGGCAGGAATATATATTTAATGTTTTATTTTCGCATCTCAAGAAAAAACAGGCAAATGAATATATCATTGCTAAAATCATTAGATTCAATCAAACTAGGTATGCTGCGGAGCGTATAATAGAGTTTTTAGATGAAAATAAGTTCATTTCGGTTCATAATATTTCAGAAGGAGAGTGGGGGAAGTTATTCTTTACCGTTTCAGAAATTGAATGCGAAGCCACATATAAATATGCCTGCGATATAACTGAAGAAAAACTTCCGCAAAGCATCTTTATTAAGATTAATAGCGGCAAAATTATAAACATAAAATCTGATGGCAAGGAGGTTTATTTTAACTTTTCAGAGAATAAAAATTTAAAACTCACAGAGAAATATATTCAAAAATATGGAGATGCTAATTTTGTAATTAGCGAATATCCTATTATTGGAGGCTCATCATCTATTCAATGGGAAGCGATGCTAAATTTGTGGAGATGGGGAAAATATGAAGATTTTTTGAATAAATTACATTATTTTCTATGGCCACGTCATCTGTCCGAAAGTGAACATCAATACTCAGAAATTCTTTATTATTCAGATATGGCTAGTAAAGAATCACTTTTCAATATCATTGATTTCCCTGGTAAATATATAAGCAGTGTAAGCGGCCATTTCAGCACGTCTAGCCCCCGCGATTTCCACGCCCTAAAC
>CAZVBY010000025.1:0-18233 GCA_964625895.1 uncultured Thiobacillus sp. | reverse complement strand
GATAAGTGCCTGCCGCGTGCCAGGCCATGCGAATGAACAGCGGGCCGTAATGGCCGTAGTCGGCCGGCCACCAGTCCTGCGAAACCGTCATTAACGCAACCAGATCCTTCTTGACCGCCGCGAGGTCGAGCTTGTTGAATTCCTCGACGTAGTCGAACGACGCTTCCATTGGACTGGTCTCGGCAGCGTACTGACTCAGTACCTTCAGATTCAGCTGATTGGGCCACCAGTCTTGGTTGGTAGGGGTGCCGCCGGTGGCGGTGACGTGGAAGGGACATTTGCTTTCTGACATGATGCATTCTCCTTTGGATTGAGAAAAAACCGTTTGCTCACGGGGTGTTCCCATTCAAGCGCATGATGCAGACTTCTTCTAATACTTGTTTTCAAAGTCCTTGATAGTTTTTCCCTAAGCTATGACACAAGTCATTGAAAGCGCAAATTTTCACGGAAATGTGCCGGGAAAATTTTCTGCGGATGTTTCGGCAAAAAATTAATTTGGCGAATAAATCAGCGTTCACCCAAGCACCCTGACAGCAGGCAAACCAGCCCGCAGACAATCCGTCTCCTCGCCAACTTGATACGGTTACAGGTACCAAACACAACAAGACCCGGCATCTCTGCCGGGTCTTGCATGCTGCGCCGCAGTTAAATGCGGTTGATGTTTATAAATCCGGCGAACCGGATCCGAAAGCATCGTATCCGCGGCTGGGCACCTGCATGGAGGTACCTTGATAACCTTTGCTGGCTTCGGGAATGGATTCGACTTCCTGATCATGCCCAGCGTTGAAAGCATCCCAGCCTTTGCCGGGCATCATGCCAGGACTGAATGAGGTTCCCTTATAACCGCCAGGTATGGTCATAACGGCTTCTCCAGTCCCTTCGTTGATGGCGGCAGTACCAAATGCATCCCAGCCTTGGCCGGGCGTGGCCGCAAATGATGAAGTTGCGCCGAGCAGAACCGTTCCCAGCGCGCCGATGATGAGTTTACGAGTTGTATCCATGATGTCACCCTTCCTGGAAGGTTGAACGATTGTGCAGGCAGACCGCCCGCACGCCGCGCCGTGAAAGAAAAGACATGCCTCCTTTACGGCTTTGACATCCCAACGAACCTGCTCTACAGACCCATGGGAAGGGAACCCCTTTATAGACCATCACAATCCGGTTACAACCATGCTGCCGTATGCAGTATTCGAGGATTGCATGACCTATATTCACCTCAGGTTCGCCTGAACTTTTGTCGCTGTTCCTTGCTCTCTCTTACACACATTTAAGGAGAACGCATGCCATTGCTGGTTTATCTGCTGCTTGCAATGTTCATCACACCGGCACTTGCAGCGGCGCCAACTGAAACCGGGTCAGACTTGCAGCTCAGCCTGCAAGGCAGGGTTCGTGTTGAACCGCCGGCGTCGGCAGGCGCCAAGGCCAGACCAGACTGGCAGGATCTGGTTCTCCAGTCCTGGGTGCTGAAAGTGAATGTTGTGCACACCAACGGATCGCAGGAGGTGGGCTCCGCAGTCGTCGTCGCACCCGAACAGCTGGTAACCAATTGCCATGTATTGCGTGATGCCAGCCAGATTACGGTTTCGCGTGGAAAGAATCGCTGGCCAGCACATGTCGGGCGTGGCGACGCCTACCGTGATCTGTGTTTTCTTGATGTTCCCGGATTGACTGGCAAACCGCCAGTCATCGCCCCTCCCCAGGACGCCAGAGTTGGCACGAAGGTGGTGGCAGCGGGTTACTCAGGCGGCTACTTTGCGGCAAACCCAGGCGTGATCAAGGGGCTGTTTACCTGCGCCTGCGACGGCGGCAAGGTTATCCAGACATCCACTTATTTCGATCCTGGCGCCAGTGGCGGCGGGCTGTTCGACATGGAAGGCAGGCTGCATGGCATCCTGACCTTCAAAGCCATGAGCGGCGGGAATTTTCATTTTGCCGTGCCAACAGGATGGTTGGGCATGCTTAACCAGCTGCCTTCCATCGCTGGAGAAACGCAGGGAAGTTTCTGGGAATCCCCAGGCAAGGCCAGCGGTTATTTCCTCGCTGCCTGCGACTTGAGTGCACGCCAGCAATGGCATGATTTGTTAGGTCTCTCGAAGGAATGGTCCAGGGAAGAGGCCAGCAACCCGCAGGCATGGGTGGCTCTGGGGCGGGCTTACCTGGGTTTGGGCAAGCCGGAAAACGCCGCCACCGGATTTCAGCAAGCATTGTTCCTGGATTCCACACATGCCGAAGCCTTGTGGGAATTGCAAAAACTGGAAATTGATCTCGGACGCACACTGACCGGAACGGAATGAACGGGCACCCGGGCTTTAACAAGCTGCCAGAGCACGGAATTGCAGGTTTGGCTTGCGTGTCCCTGTACTGCTATAAGTAAGGAAGGGAGCGTTGTTGAAGGGTGTTATTTGTCCTCGAAAAGGAGGCCAACATGAATATCAAGCCGCTTCTCGCCATTACCACGCTCGGCTTTTTGCTGGCATTTCCCTGCTCCAGCCTGGGCCAGGGCAATGTGAAAATTCTCGCGCCCGCAGAGGGCGCCACACTCGATGTCCTGGATGAAAACCGGCTGGTCTATGAAGTCGATCCCGGCCCGCGTGGCGACCACATCCATGTTTATATCGACAATCGTGAAGTGGGCATTTTGCGCAAGCTCAAGGGCAGCTATCTGCTGGAAACTCCAGCGGCCGGCAAGCACAGCCTGTGCGTCAAAGTGGTGAACAAGGCTCATGTGCCCATTGGCATACAGCAGTGCGTGAACATCATGGTGAAGTGAACATCATGGTGAACTAGTGCAACCGGAAAATCTCGCCTACGCACTGACCCAAGTGGTGCATAACTTTGGCGCTGCCGTTTTGGTTGGCGCTGCGATGTTCTGGCTTTGGCCGGCACCGCGCCGGGAACATGCCCGCGCTTTCGCCTGGATCGTTCTCATTGCCTGGTGCGCACAGATTGCCAGCGGCATCGTATTCGGGCTCACCAGTCTCTACTTTTACGGTGAAACCCCGGACCTCAGTGCCGTAGCCATGACCGCGCTTGTCATCAAGCTAAGTTCCGCGGCATCCGGGTTTGTGTTGGCCATTTGGTATCTGGCGCATGGCAGGGCCTGGCAAACGGAAAAAGCAAAATGTACATTCCTGACCCAGCTTGCGCTGGCCGCGCTGGCGCTGACGGCCGCCGCTTTCCTGCGCTGGTTTGCCTGAGGAATCCATCTGAACAATTCCTCCACGGGCCGCGTTGCCACTGCACGTTACCATTACATGTATGCACGCGCTTCCTCGCCCGGGTCGGGCAGTCCAGCCACCCGCCAGGCTTCGCGCAGCCCATTGAAAAGCGTATCCAGGCAATGCGGCTCCTTGCCGACCCTATGGCAAACATGCGAAACGGCGGGAAGTGCATGGTGATCCAGCCAACTATGCCGCAGATGCCGGATGATTTGCCAGTGCACCTCGTCCAGCGGGCCGATTCCATCGCGCTTGGCGATCGCCGCAGCCAACTCTTCATTCCACAGACTGGCGTTTATCAAAAACCCCGTCGCGCCGAAATGCAGATCCATTTCGCTTGAATCCATGACTCCTCCTCCAAGCCCTGCCCAGCGGCTCCGGGCACACCAACCACGCTCTTGAGAAAGCGGTTCTTTCCGGGCTTCAACCCGGATAATCCTTTTTAGGCCAATACCCGACAAAAACAATCGGGTAATTGGTCTATAAAGAACCTGGAAGACTGTTTTTCGGGACGAGTGCCATGGTTACAAGCAAAGTGCCCGTCTGGAGCCCGGCCGAGTTGTACGGACATCTGGACGGGGATCGCCCGTTTACCATCCTGGACGTGCGCAACAGCGATGATTTTTCCGCATGGCAAATTGAGGGGCGGGCACCGACGCGCACCATCAATATCCCCTATTTCGATCTGCTTGATCTGGAGCAGGATGATCAGGACGTGGCGGCGGCAGTAGCGCGTGCTGTACCCGGACGGCTCAAGGAAAAATTGCCGGGGAAAGGGCCGGTTCTGGTGGTGTGCGCCCGCGGCGACACCTCGCCTCTGGTCGCGGATGGGCTGCGACGGCAAGGTTATTCCGCCTTCAACCTCGAAGGCGGCATGGCGGCATGGGGCGAGCATTACGAAACGCGGCCCATCATTGATAGCGGACGGCTCAGCATCATTCAGGTCAGCCGTCCGGCAAAGGGCTGTCTGAGCTACATGGTTGCCAGCGGAGGCATGGCGCTGGTGGTTGACCCGGCACGCCACACCGGCCTCTATACCCGGCTTGCCAGCGAGCGCGGGTGGCGCATTACGGCGGTCATCGACACGCATCTTCAGGCCGATCATGTGAGCGGCGGGGTGGCGCTGGCCAGGGCGTTGGGCGTGGATTACGGCCTGCATCCGTATGACGCCATTCACCCCGAAGATTTGCTGCCGGCGGCGTTTCCATTCCGTTATCTGCAGGGCGGCACCGCCATCACGCTGGGCGAGATCACGCTACGCACCCTCCACCTTCCCGGCCACACGCTTGGCATGACCAATCTTCTGGTCGACGGGCACTACCTGCTATCTGGCGACACCTTGTTCATCGACACCATCGGCCGCCCCGATCTGGGCGGAAAGGCCCGGGCCTGGGTGCCGCTGTTGTACCACTCGCTGGAACGCATCATGCAGTTGCCGGACCGCACGACCGTGCTGCCAACCCACTTCAGCAGCATGCACGAGGCCGATCATGAAGGCTGTTACCGCGCCATGCTCGGCGCCCTGCACAAACACAATACCGGTCTGCGCAAGATGCTTGCGGGCGCATCCGGATTCAGCGCTTATATCCTGGACAGTCTGCCTGCGCATCCGCAGACTTATGACGATATCCGGCGGGTCAACACCGGGCTGCTGGAGGTGGATGAGATAAAGGCCAGCGAACTGGAACTCGGCAAGAACCGCTGCGCCCTCGACATCCACGAACCGCTTGCGGACGAGCGCAGCCGCCGCGCAGGCCGGGCGCGCGCGCCATGATGCTTGTCGATAATCCTTTTTACCCGGCAACGGATTTCCTGCCGGCGCATTTCATGCAGGCTTATATCGTTCTGATGGCGGTCGCGGTCGCTGCGGGAACGCTGTTTGACCTGTACCACAAGCGCAGCGCCGAATTCTTCATGCAGCAGCGCCGACGTTCGCGCATGGCCGCCACACGCCAGCCCGGCACCATGGAGATGGTACGCATCGCCGCGTGCACGCTGGTGAATGAAGTCGCCAGTTCCGGAGAGTTCTGCAACCCGCAACGCAGGGTCTCACATGTCCTGATGTCCTATGGTTTTGTGCTTTACCTCGTGACGACCATTTTGCTGATCTTTGCCTATCCTGCGGACCCGCATCCACCCGCCATGCTGCCGCTGCTGTGGAATCTGGGCGCAGTGATGGTGCTGGTTGGCGGTTTCTGGTTTTTCTTTTTCCTGCGGGTGGATGTCGCGTATGAAAGCCGCCCGCGCTGGCGTCTGGTACGCGCCGATCTGTTCATCGTCTCGCTGCTGGCGAGCGTCAGCTTTGCGCTGGTCTGGGAAACCCTGCAAATGACCGGCGATTTGCGGGCAAGCCAGGCCGCCTTTGTGCTCTATCTGTTTTTTACAACCTTGCTGTGCGTGGGCGTACCGTGGTCCAAATTCGCCCACATGTTTTACAAGCCGGCGGCGGCCTTCCAGAAACGGGTGGAGGAGGCAAACGGTTCATCCACATTGCCAAGGCCGACAGGAGGAAAGCGATGCCCACTTTCACGTACATGACACGCTGTGACGGCTGCGGCAAGTGCGTGGATATTTGTCCGTCCGACATCATGCACATCGACACAACCTACCGGCGCGCGTACAACATCGAACCCAATTTCTGCTGGGAATGCTACGCGTGCGTGAAAGCCTGCCCGCAACATGCCATCGACGTTCGCGGCTATGCGGATTTTGCGCCGCTGGGGCACAGCGTCAGGGTGCTGAGGGAAGAAGACAACAACACGATCTCCTGGAAAATCCGCTACCGCGACGGGCGCGTGAAGGAATTCAGCTTCCCGATCCGTACCACCCCCTGGGGCTCGATCAGGGCGCCCGCCAGTTATGCAGCGCCTGCGCCCGGCAGCCTGGATTCCGCTTTGCTTGCGCACGAACCGGAAGCACTCAGGGTGGCGCATCTGCCCAGCCTGCCGATTGCGGAAGAAGCATTGCCATGAGCCTGCGCCCATCCGGAAGAGTCAAATTCGTCGAGTCCGATATCCTTATCATTGGCGGCGGCTTCGGCGGCTGCGGTGCGGCTTACGAGTCACGCTACTGGGGGCGCGACCTGAAAATCGTCGTCGTCGAAAAGGCCAACATCGAGCGCAGCGGCGCAGTCGCGCACGGCTTGTCGGCGATCAACTGTTACATGGGCATGCGCTGGGGCGAAAACCAGCCGGAAGATTTCGTGCGCTATGCAAGGGGCGACCTGATGGGGCTGGTGCGCGAAGACCTGATCTTCGATATCGCCCGCCACGTGGACTCGACGGTGCACAAGTTTGAAGAATGGGGCTTGCCGATCATGAAAGACCCCGCCACCGGCAGATATCTGCGCGAAGGAAAGTGGCAAGTCATGATCCATGGCGAAAGCTACAAGCCGATCGTCGCCGAGGCCGCCAGGAAGTCCGCCGAAGTGTACAACCGGATCATGGTGACGCATCTTCTGATGGACAAGACGCATCCCAATCGCATCGCCGGCGCCATCGGTTTCCATGTCCGCGACGGCACCCTGCATGTGTTCCGCGCCAAGGCGGTGATCAACGCTGCCGGCGGCGCTTCGCATATTTTCAGGCCGCGCGCGGTGGGCGAAGGGGCCGGCCGCACCTGGTATGCCCCCTGGAGCAGCGCGTCGGCTTACGCCCTGCTGATCCAGGCTGGCGCAAAAATGATCCAGTTGGAAAACCGGCTCGTCGTCGCCCGCTTCAAGGATGGTTACGGGCCGGTCGGAGCCTGGTTTCTGCTGCTGAAAGCCCCTGCCACCAATGCTTATGGCGAACATTTCGAAGCGGCCCGGATCGAGGAAATGAAATCCCTGGTGGGCAAGTATGCGGAGATCAGCCCGCTGCCGACCTGCCTGCGCAACCATGCCCTGCTGCAGGAGGTCAAGGCGGGCAAAGGGCCCATCTACATGCACACCCAGCGCGTGCTCGACAGCAAGCAAAAAGAGGACATCGGCTGGGAGGATTTTCTCGACATGACGGTCGGCCAGGCCGTGGTCTGGGCATCGCAGAATATCGACCCCAAGGAACAACCGTCCGAGTTGATCACCTCCGAACCCTATGTCATGGGCTCGCATGCCACCTGTTCCGGCGCTTGGGCCAGCGGGCCGGAAGACTGCGCGCCAGCCGACTACCAGTGGGGCTACAACCGCATGACCACGGTGGAAGGACTGTTCGGCGCGGGCGACACCATCGGCGGTTCGGCGCACAAATTCTCGTCCGGCTCGTTTACCGAAGGCCGGATTGCCGGCAAGGCGGCTGTGAAATACGTAACGGAACAGCCTGACTCGCCCCAGATCGATGAAGCCGAGCTAGAACGGTTGAAGGCAGCAATCTTCCAGCCCTTGAACACCTACGCCATCAACCGCAACGAGATTGTCGCCGGGACGGTGGCGCCAGCCTACATCTCGCCGTTACAGGGTTTGCAACGCCTGGAAAAAATCATGGACGAGTACGTGGGCGGCGTCAGCATGTTTTATGTAACCAGCGCGCCCATGCTGAACCGGGCGCTGGAACTCATCACCATGCTGAAGGAAGATCTCGACCATATCGGCGCCGAAGACATGCACCAACTCTTGCGGGCCTGGGAGCTCCATCACCGCGTCCGGACAGCGGAAGCGGTGATCCGGCATACCCTGTTCCGCGAAGAAACCCGCTGGCCTGGCTACTACTATCGTGCAGACCATCCCAAGCTGGTCGATCCTGACTGGCATGTATTCACCGCATCCCGGTACGACGCCAAACAAAATGCATGGCACATGAGCAAGCTGCCGGTTCACCACATAGTCACGTAAAAGCCTGTTAGACCTGGTTTGCGGCTAAAATGGCCCGCATTCAGACATCGCCAGCAATGGGCGATACTGACAACGAATTCCCTTGCCCATGACCCTCACCGAACTCAAATACGTTCTCGCCGTCGTGCGCGAAAAGCATTTTGGCCGTGCCGCCGAAACCTGTTTTGTATCGCAGCCCACGCTGTCGGTTGCCATCAAGAAGCTGGAAGACGAGCTCGGCGTCACGCTGTTTGAGCGCGGCGGCGGTGGAGAACTCGGCATCACGCCCGCTGGCGAGCGCGTGGCCGAGCAGGCGGCGCATATTTTCGAGCTGGTGGACGGCATCAAGGATCTGGCCGCCGTGGCCAAGGATGACCTGCAAGGCCCGTTGAAACTGGGCGCCATCTACACCATCGCGCCTTATCTGCTGCCGGAGCTGATTCCGCAATTGCACGAACGCGCGCCGCAGATGCCGCTGCTGCTGGAAGAAAATTACACCCGCGTGTTGACGGAGAAACTCAAGAAAGGCGAACTCGATGCCATGATCATTGCCACGCCGGTGGAAGACCCCGCCATTCTGGCGCTGCCCTTGTACGAGGAGCCGTTTGTGGTTGCCGTGCCCGCCGCTCACGCATGGAAGAAGAAAAAATCCATCGCCAGCACCGATCTGGAACAGGAAAGCTTGTTGCTGCTGGGCAGCGGCCACTGCTTCCGCGATCAAGTGTTGAAAGCGTGCCCGGCGCTCAACCGTTCTGCCGCAAATGGCCTGCAAAAGACCCTGGAAAGCTCGTCACTGGAAACCATCCGCCACATGGTGGCCTCGGGCATGGGCGCCACCGTGCTGCCCTGCACCGCCACACGACTGCATACGAATTCCGACAGCCTGCTTGCCTACCGCCCCTTCACCCAACCCGCGCCCAGCCGAATTGTCAGCCTGGCCTGGCGCAAGAGCTTTCCACGCCCGCGCGCCATCGAGGCCGTGCGGCAGGCCATCCTGTCGGCGAATCTCGGTTGCATCGAGAAGATCCGACCAGGACGCCGCTGAATCAGGAAGAAATCTCCAGATGTCCGACCTCAACGATCCGCGCGTGTTCTTCGCCGCCGAACGCACGCTGCTGGCCTGGAATCGTACCGGCTTGACGCTCATGGGCTTTGGTTTTGTGCTGGAACGCTTCGGGCTGTTCCTGCACATGATGCGGGCAAACCCGGCCAGCGCCGGGCGTGATGTTTCCTTCTGGATCGGTGTCGCCTTTATCGTCCTGGCGCTCGTGCTGATCGGGTTTTCGATCGTGCAGTTCAGGCATGTTCTCCGCACGCTCAAGCCCGTCGAGATTCCGCAAGGCTATTGCACCTGGGGCGGCATCGCGATGAATTTTCTGGTTATGCTGTTGGGCGCGACGCTGCTGGTTTATTTGTTCTCGGAACTGTAGCCGCAATCAGGCCACGGCAATGCTCTTTACCTGCGCGATCACGCGCATGCCCGGCGCAAGCCCCAATGCACGCGCCGATTTTCGGGTAATGCGGGAAAGCAGCGGCTGCCCATCCATTTCCAGCTTAACCAGCATTTGCCCAGGCGCTTCCTCGGATACTTCGACGATGTTTGCTGGCAGCAGATTGAGGATGCTGGTTTGGACAGGCATGACCAGCGCCAGGCTGACATCGCGCGCGGCAATGCGCACCCTGACTGGCGCCCCCGGCTGACCGTGCAGCCCGGCCAGCTCCATTTCCGTCGCGCCGCAAGCCACTCTGGTGAGATGAAGACCGGCATCCTGACTGATGACGATGGCTTCCAGCACGGTCGCGGCAGTATCACCTTGCGCCAGTGGCAAATCCAGCCGCGTCATGCCCTCCACCAGCCCGCCCTGGAAGGAAACACGGCCGGATTCCAGCAGCACCAGATGGTCGGCCAGCCGCGCCACTTCATCCAGCGAATGGCTGACGTAGAGGATGGGAATTTCCAGTTCGTCGTGCAGGCGCTCCAGGTAGGGCAGGATTTCGTGTTTGCGTTTCAGGTCAAGCGCCGCCAGGGGTTCGTCCATCAACAGCAGGCGAGGACTGAGCGCCAGCGCGCGGGCAATGGCGACCCGCTGGCGTTCGCCGCCCGAGAGCCGGTCAGGCTTGCGGTCAAGCAGGTGGCCGATTCCCAGCAGTTCGATGGTCTGCACCAGACTCACCCGCGGTGCACCGCCCGCCCGCTTCATGCCGTAGCGCAGGTTGTCCATCACCGTGAGATGCGGAAACAGGCTGGCCTCCTGAAATACATAGCCGAGGGAACGCTGATGTGTTGGCACCCAGCGACCCGTGTCCTGCCACACCTCGCCATCAACGCCAAGCCGCCCGTGGGGGGCGTGTTCCAGACCGGCGATGCAGCGCAGCAGCGTGGTCTTGCCAGAGCCGGAATGTCCGAACAGCGCGGTCACGCCGCGACCTGGCAGCGCGAGCTCCACATCGAGGGAGAAGCCTGGCCAGTCAAGCCGGAAATACGCGTTGATACCCGCCATCTCAGCCTGCTTTCCTGCGTCCGGGCCGCCAGGCATACAGGGCTAGCAGCACCAGGAAGGAGAAAATCAGCATCACCGCCGACAGACGATGCGCCTCGCTGTATTCCAATGCCTCCACGTGATCGTAAATCTGCACCGAGGCAACCCGCGTCACACCCGGCAGATTACCGCCAATCATCAGCACCACGCCGAACTCGCCCACCGTGTGGGCGAAGGTCAGGATCGAGGCCGTCAGGAAACCCGGCGCGGCCAGCGGCACGGCCACGGTAAAAAAAGCGTCGAGGGGCGAAGCGCGCAACGTGGCCGCCGCTTCGAGCATCCGCTCGCCCACCGCCTCGAAAGCCGTTTGCAGGGGCTGCACCATAAATGGCAGCGAATAGAACACCGAGGCGATCACCAGGCCCCAGAAGGTGAAGGGTAGCGGCGCGAGACCCAGCGCCCGGGTAAGCTGCCCCACTGGACCGTCTGGCCCCATTGCCAGCAGCAGGTAAAAACCCAGCACCGAGGGCGGCAGCACCAGGGGCATGGCAACCACCGCGCCGATGGGGCCTTTCCAGCGCGAGCGGGTACGCGCCAGCCACCAGGCGACGGGCGTGCCGACAACGAGCAAGATCAGCGTGACGACGCCCGCCAGGCGTGCCGTCAACCACAAGGCTTGCAAATCACTATCGGTCAGCATGGCACGCGCTATTTCGTTTCGTTCGGCAGGACGAAGCCGTATCGGGTCATCACCGCGCGCGCCGGCCTGCTGTCCATATAGCCGGCAAAGCGGCGCGCCAAGGCGTTGCCTTCGGCGCGTTTGGTGATGACAAAACCCTGTTCCAGCGGCTCATGCAACTTGTCGGGAACCAGCCAGTAGCCGCCGCGTTTTGCCAGCTCCGGATTAAGCGCCAGAGCCAGGGCGATGATGCCGACCTGAGCGTTGCCAGTCAGCACAAACTGGGCGGTGTGGGCGATGTTTTCGCCATAGACCAGCTTCGGCTCGATCTTCTCCCACAGTCCGGCGGCGCGCAAAGCTTCCTCGGCGCGTTTTCCATAAGGCGCGTGCCTGGGGTTGGCGATGGCGATGCGGGTAATCTTTGGGTCGGCCAGGCTCGCCAGCGTCATCTTGCGCGCGTCCAGGCTGGCACTCCACAGCACAATGCGGCCGATGCCGTAGGGTTTTACCTCGGAAGCGGCGAAGCCCGCTTTCGCCAACTCGCGCGGATAAGCAATGTCCGCTGAGAAATACAGGTCATAAGGCGCCCCATTGCGAATCTGCGCGTGAAACTTTCCCGATGAGCCATAGATAACTTCCACCTCGTCGGCCGGATTGTCCTTCTTGAAGCTGGCAACGATGTCATCCATGGCGAACTTGAGATCGGCGGCTGCCGCAACGGTGATTTTTCCGGCATGCGCAGTTGCCGCGCACACCAGAAAACAGCCGAGCAAAAGGAGGGAGTAAATGCGTTTCATGTCATGCTCAAGTCAGATTCCGTGCATCGCCCTGCCTAGCAGGCTGTGCACAAAGCCATCACAGGAAATGGGCCGGAAATCATGGTGATCCTCATGAGCCCATGATAACGCCAGCCAGCTCGCCACGAAAACAAGCTGGTCAAAAACATACCTGGCGCAGTTATTATCCACGAATGAATTTTGCCGCGCTCGCCCAGGATGCACTGACGCTGTTCGCCATCGTTGATCCGGTGGGCGTGATTCCACTCTTTCTGCTGGCGACACAGGGCTTTACCAATGCGCAGCGAAACAGGGCAGCATGGATCGCATCGCTGACCGTCTGGCTGGTGCTGAGCATATTCACCTTCGCCGGCGAGCATATTCTGAGTTTCTTCAATATCCGCATCGAGGCCTTCTCGGTGGCTGGCGGGCTGTTGTTGCTTTTGCTGGCCATGTCCATGTTGCGGGCCCATGTCAGTCCGCTGAAACAAACACCAGACGAGGCCATGGAGGCCGAGGAAAAAGAAGCCGTTGGCGTGGTGCCGTTAGGCATTCCCCTATTGGCTGGCCCCGGCGCGCTGACCCACGTCATTCTGGCGGCCGGCGCAGCACCGGGGGAACTTGCGCACCAGGCCACGCTGCTGATCCCGGTCACCCTGGTGGCCTTTTCGGTGTGGATTTCGTTTCGCGCCGCACCCGCCATCGCCCGTCGCCTGGGAAAAACCGGCATCCATGTCGTCACCCGCCTGATGGGCCTGATCATCGCGGCCATTTCCATCGAAATGCTGGCACGCGGCCTGGTCGGACTGTTTCCCGGCCTGGCGGCATAAACCATAAGTTAGTCGATTTCTATCGTTATGATTGTGATAATCAATTAGACCTATCGTTTGCCCACCCATAAAGTTGCATCCGTGGACAGCGCATCGCTGCCAGGAAATTCAACCCGGACAACTTTATTTAAGGTGCAAACAATATGGCTATCAACATCGAATCCCCCACCATCCAGAACCTGGAAGCGGCGTTCGCCGGCGAGTGCATGGCCCATGCCAAGTACCGTTACTTCGCCCGCATCTGCCGCGCCGCCGGTGACGAAGAAACCGCAAAAGTGTTCGAGGCCACCGCCGACCAGGAAATCCTGCACGCCTTCGGCCATGCAGAACTGCTGTTCGCGCAGGAAACCATGACGCCGGCCAAGTGCCTGCAATACGCCATCGAAGGCGAAACCTACGAGTACGCCGAGATGTACCCCAAGTTCCGCCACGAAGCGATGCAGGAAGGCCGCATGGATGCCGTGGCCGAAATGGACGAACAGATCGCCGAATCGAAGGAACACGCAGCCGTGTTCAATGCAGCGTTCCAGAGCGTACTGGACAAGGCCGCCAAGCGTTTTGCCGCGCTGGCCAAGGTGGAAGAGAAACACGCCAACCACTACCAGGCGCAGAAGGACAAGATCGCTGCCTGAAAAAGCTTTTTTAACAAAGAGGACGCAGAGGACAAGAGGAAATTCTTTAAGCCCATCGCTTTACCTCCTGTCCTCATGTCCTCCTGTAAGAATTTGAATTGAAAGGAAACATCATGAAAGTCATGCAATGCATCGTATGCGGTTACATCTATGACGAAGCCAAAGGCGATCCGGAACACGGCATCACTGCCGGCACCCGCTGGGAAGACGTGCCCGAAGGCTGGGAATGCCCGGACTGCGGCGTGGCCAAGGCCGATTTCGAGATGATCGAAGTAGAAGCCGCTTGAAGAAAGACTAAACGAAGAACCTGATACTCCTCCCCCGCTCGCCGGGGGGTGGAGGCGGGAAGAGCAAAGCCAACTGCTTGGCTTTGCCTCGCCGGAACGGGGCGGGCGTACCCGCCCGCCATTGGACGGCTGGGAGGGGGTAAATCGATAGCTGAATCACCCAATGCATTACCCCTCCCCAGCCCTCCCCTGCAAGAGGGGAGGGCGTTTATGGCGAGACTTCATTCAAGAGTTGTTGATTAAAGAGAAAACATCATGCACCCTACCCTCACCCCAACCCACTCCCAAGGGGAGAGGGGGCAAACGCCGAGCCCAAACCGATCGATCGTCATCATCGGCTCCGGCCTTGCAGCTTATACCGTGTTGCGGGAATTCAGAAAATACGACAAGGACACGCCCGTTACACTGATTTCATCAGACAGCGGCGATTTCTATTCCAAGCCCAATCTGTCGAATGCGCTGGCGTCTGGGAAAAGTCCCGGGCAACTGGTCAGCACGCCGGCGGAGAAAATGGCAGCCGACCTGAACGCGCGCATCGTCACCAAAACCTGCGTAACCGCCCTGGATGTGGCGAACAGGAAAGTGCGCTGGGAAGGTGGAGAAACCGGCTACAGCAAACTTGTGCTGGCGCTGGGCGCCGACCCGATTCCACACGGTCTCACCGGCACAGGCGCGGAGAAAGTTCATGCCGTGAATGACTTGCAGGACTACTCGCGTTTCCGCACCGCGCTCCAGCCCGGCAACCGAGTCGCCATTCTGGGCGGCGGGCTGATCGGTTCGGAATTTGCCAATGATCTCGCCATTGCAGGTCACCCGGTCGAGGTCATCCATTTGGGTCCTTGGCCGCTGGAGCGGCTGATACCTGAAGCAATGGGCCGCTCGCTTGCTGATGCGTTGAGCAAAAAAGGCGTGCGCTGGCATTTCGGAAGAACTGCAAAAAGTATCGGCTCGAAAGCCGGACAGGTGCAAATCACTCTGGATGACGGCAGCACCGTCGAAGCGGACATCGTCCTCTCGGCGATTGGCCTCCGCTCGCGAACACAGCTGGCCGAAAGCGCAGGCATCCGGGTGAATCGCGGCATCGTCGTCGACAGCACTTTGCAAACCACGGCGCCGGGGGTCTATGCATTGGGCGATTGTGCTGAAGTCAACGGCCAGGTGTTGCCTTTCGTGTTGCCCCTGATGCAACAGGCGCGTGCGCTGGCTGCCACGTTGGCGGGAGAAACAACCACAGTACGCTATCCGGTCATGCCCGTTGTGGTCAAAACCCCGGCGCTGCCGCTGGCCGTGTTGCCGCCCGCCTCTGGCAGCGGCGGATGGCAAGTCGATTGCAATGCGGAAGGCATCTGCGCATTGCATCTGGATCAAGAAAACAAGCTCCAGGGCTTTGCACTGGCAGGCAAGCACGCGGCACAACGCAGCCAGTTTGCGGCGCGCATCGGCCAGCTTGTTTCCTGATCAACATTCTCCGGTAACATGCTGCCCAGTGCTTTTCTCATTGGGCCGCATTTAGAATGAAAATTCTGGTTGATGCCGATGCCTGCCCCGCAGTCATCAAGGAAATTCTCTACCGCGCCGCAGAACGGGCACAGCTGCCGTTGATACTGATCGCCAACAAATTACTGCGTGTGCCGCCCTCCCCCTGGATACGCGCCCTGCAAGTCCCTTCCGGATTTGATGTAGCAGATCAGCGCATTACGCAGGAAGCCGAGCCGGGCGACCTGGTGATTACCGCCGACGTGCCGCTGGCCGCACAAGTCATCGCCAAAGACGCCATCGTCATCGACCCGCGCGGCGAACAGCTTGACGCAGGCAACATCCAGTCACGGCTGACCATGCGCAACTTCATGGAAGAACTCAGGGGAAGCGGTGTCGAAACCGGCGGCCCGGCATCGTTTTCGGCTGCGGACAGGCAAGCCTTCGCCAATTTACTCGACAGGATTCTGGCCAAACAGGTCAAGCGTCAAAAGACTGAGTGTGACAGGACACCCGACATGTAAGGTGCAATAAGCGCAGCGCATTGCACCATCGGCAGACATGTCGCAAACATCCGGCGCAATGCCCTTCGGTTATTGCATTGCCCTACGCGGGCTGGACATCGATGGCACCAGCGCGCGGGCGACGTTGACGCTGCTGGACGACTGACGCCGCGGCGTCACAACGGCTGGCGCGCGTCCTCGCTGAAAAAGCGCAATCGGTGCAGCCGCCACGGCGCCGCTGCCGACGCGCGGCACACGCCCTGGCGGAACGGTGGCGGCGCCAGCGGCAGGGCGTGGCGCAGATCGGTGAACCACACGCAGGTGCCGCGCGCGTCGCTATCGACGCGGTACAGCGCGGGCAGCGCCGCGAACGCGCGAAACGCCGCGAGTTCCGGCTGCGCCCAGGCGTCGCGCGATGACGCAGTCGCGTCCGGCAAGGGATGGCGCACCTGCGGCGCATCATCCACCGCGTGATAGCCGGCCAGCGACCCGCCGCGCGCCAGCAGGTCGACGAACGCACTGCGGTAGCCGTCCGCTTCGCGCCACAGCAGATGCCAGTGGAACGGCGACAACGGCTGGGGCATGACCCAGACCTCGCCCGCACCCGCGCCGGCCCGCTGCGCCACGGTCAGCGCCTGCTGGCGCAACGCGCCCTGCGCCAGCAGCATCACGACCACCGCCAGCAGCGCCGCGCGCGCCGCCCAGGCGGCATGCCGGCGACGCCACCAGCCGTACAGCGCGCCCACCAGCACCAGCAGCGCCAGCCAGGGATTGACGTCCCAGCTCCAGGCCAGCGCGTAGGGTGTCGGCGTTAGCGGGTAGAACAGCTGCGTACCGTAGATCGTCCCCCAATCGCCGACGATGTGCGCCAACATTCCCAGCGCGACCAGCGCCCACGCCGGCAACAGCGCCAGCCGCCAGGCGCCGGGTCCGTCGCCCCGCCAAGACCAGGTCAGCGCCAACGCTAGCAGCAGGGCCCACAGCGGCAACAGCAACAGCGAATGCGTGGGGCCGCGATGCAGGTTGAGGAATACCGATGGCACCAGCGCCATCAACACGAAATCGACATCCGGAAACGCTGCGCCGACCCCGGCGGCCCATTCCCGCCGGCCCCGCGCCAAGGACGCACCCGGCCGGCGCGCGACGCGCGCCAGCAACACCCCGCTCAGTGCGTGGGTGATGGTATCCACGCTCAGGCGCCTGACGCGCGCCCCACGCTGTCGACCGACCGCGCGTCGACGGGCGACGCATCCGCCGCGTCCTGGAACAGCGGGCAGGACAGCGCGACCCTTTCGGCGCCGCCAAGCAGATCGCCGAGCAGACGGCGCGTGCGCGGCGCCGTGTCATCATCCTCGTTTAGCCAACAGGTGAACGCGGCCAGATAGATCCCCGTGCAGGCGGTCTCCGCCACGGCCCGCGCCAAGCCGCGATCCTTCAGTTCGGCAGCCTCGCGCAACCATTGCACGGTGCGGCTGATGCGCATGATGGCGGGAAACTGGATATGGATGTGCCCCGGTTCCAGCTTGGCCAGGATCATCTCGCGCGTCACCCGGCGGTGCGGCGCCAGCGCCGTCAGCCAGGCCATGATCAGCCGGAACAGACGCTGGCGCGGCGTCAGGCCCGCCAGTTCCCCACTCGCCGCCAGTGCCAGCGCGGCGCCGTCGGCGCGGTCAAACCAGGCGTCGATCAGCGCGTCCTTCTCGCGGTAATGGCGGCGGATGTCATCCAGTGTGACTCCGGCGGCGGCAGCCACGGCATGCAACCGCACCGCCTCCCAACTCTGACGTTCCGCCAACGCCAGCGCGGTATCCAGCATCCTGTCGGCATCCTGCATGGCATTCTCCTTCGTCACACTGCAACCCGGCACTCACTGCTTGGCCGTATAGGTACGGCAGACCCGTACAAGGGTGCAATAAGCGTAGCGCATTGCACCATCTGCAGGTATGTCGCAAACATCCGGTGCAATGCGCTTCGGTTATTGCGCCCTACGCGGGCTGTAGCGGGTCGGCTGGAGCGCGGGGTTAGGCGTGATGTCACGCCCACTTCTTGCCAAGTTCCTCCAGCCCGGCCTTTTGCAAATCCTCCGGGCTCATCAGGATGCGGAATTTGCACGAGGCCTGGAAGTTGAGAAAAAAGGGCTCGGCAAAGAAGGGGACATCGGATGGCGCTTTTACATCAACCACGAAAATTCCCCCCCGTTTCCCGTCTTGCTCCGTGAAATAGGCTGTCTCGGGCTTGATCGATTCGAGAATGCGTCCAATGACCTCGCCCGCCTTGCCATCTTTGACAAGGGAGTTGAACGGTTCAAGCGGAAATTCGACTGTCAGCAACATTTTCATGCGACGACCCTCCTCAAGTTGCGGCATTTGAAGGCGGTGCCGCATACGCCTAACGGACATGGCGAATTGCCGCCCCGGATCATGAAACCCCTACGCGCCGTGTCCGTTCCCCCACCCCGCCCTCCCCCGCAAGCGGGAGAGGGGGACAGGGTCACGCTTCGCGTGTTTCACGCTAAATAAACGCTGCCCGACTCCCTCTCCTCAAAAGTTACCCGCCTTCAGATTGC
>CAZVBY010000024.1:0-18565 GCA_964625895.1 uncultured Thiobacillus sp. | reverse complement strand
CGGCAGATGGGCATTTCTCGTGCAAACCCAGCTGGGGCGGGCGTTTCGCGCGGTCTGCTTTGTCGCTTGCCTTGCGAATATGCAACGGCTATTCGACGCGGCTCGCTTCGCGCATCCCATCGCGTAGCGCCTCGCCGCGACCCCGTGGAGTTTTTCAACAGCCTGCTAAGCCATCAGAATTTCCAGTTGGCTTGCAACGAGAGAATGTTGACCGAAGATTCGTATGTGCCGGTCAGATTATGTGTGATGGTGCCTTCCGTGGTGTTGTTGATGCGTGAATCACCGACGAACAAGTGTGCGTAGCTGATATCCAGCGAAAGCTGCTGGCTATGCGCGTAAGTGGCGCCGAGCGAAAGCCAGGTACGGTTGTTGTCTGGAATACGCGGTGTGCGGCGTGATGCGGAAGGAACTGGCGTCTGGTCATAGGCGACACCGGTGCGCAGTTTCAGGTTGGGACTGATCTGCCAGTTGGCGCCCAGCGAATATCGCCAGGTGTCGCGCCAGCTTTCGGTGGTGACGGCATCGGCCTGGGCGGGGTTGGAGAAATCGATGACCAGCTTGTCGAAACTGCTCCAGCCGGTCCACGTCGCGTCGGCCAACAGTGTCAAATTCTGGCTTGCGCGATGCGCCAGACTGGCGGAAACGGTGGCGGGCAAAGTTGCATTTGCCTTGATCTTGGTGTCGACCAGCAGCGCATTCAGGGCAGGATTCAAACCAAGCAGGCTGTTCATCTGCGATGAGCGGCGAAAATCGGCCTTGCCCGACAATTCGTGCTCGATCTCGGAACGGTAGGCCAGGCCCAGCGTGGTGGAGTCAACCGGCTTCCAGGTCAGACCCAGATTGAAGCCGTATCCCCATCCGTCGCCTTCATTCTCGACGAAACTGTCCACGGCGGCATTGCCGGGGACATGCAGGCCGAACAAATTGCAGGTTCCGGCCGGAATGGTGGAACTGGCTTGCAGCCCCAGGCAAATTGAACTCGAATCGATGGCGCTGGACAGCAACGCGTTGATGTACTGGATGTTCACGCCGCCTGCGATGGAAAACCGCTCGCTGGGTTTATAGGAAAGGACAGGGTTGATATTGACGGTTTTCATGTCGGAGTCGACCGCGTGGTAACGTCCGATCCAGTCCTTGTCATATTCGGTGGCCAATCCAAACGGCGCGTTGACGCCCAGCCCGAATTTCAGATCGGGCCTGAGGTCGCGCACGTAATAAAAATTGGGCACGTAGCCGGTGACGCCAGGGTCGCTGCTGCTGCCACCGGTATAGGGGATATTCCCCAGCGTGACCACGCGGGCCGAAGCGCCCTTGAGTCGGGCTTCGGGTGAGACGACATGAAAAGCGCCCGAGACATGCGTGCCGGGCAGAAAGGAAATGCTGGAGGGGTTGAAGAACTGATAGCTAGCATCGTCTGAAACGGCCGCCGCGCCGGCGTAGGCATTGCCCAGCCCGCTTCCGCTTTGCTCGATCAGCGCGAAACCGGCGGCCTGCAGGGCGCCTGAAACAAGGCCGAGTAACAGTGCCGACGATTTCATGATTGGCTTTTTCATGCGTTTCTCCCTGGTCGTTGATGGCGTAAAAAGTTGCTGTCAAAAATCCGTGAACAAGGCGTTGGCCACGGTGGCAAAACGGGACAGGATTTGTGGCCGTTTCATTTTCAGCGTGGGTGTCAGGAGGCCGTTTTCAACGGTCCATGGTTCCAATGTTGCATGAAGGCGTCTTACCTGGGCATAGCCGGGAAAACCCTTGAGTCTGACTGACAATCTGGCCAGCAACATTTTGCTCACCTTGCTATCGGATAGCGAACCGGGGGCTGCCGGGTCCAGGTTCTGTTCCTTGCACCAGGATTGCCAATGTTCGGGGTTGAGCACGATGAGTGCGGCAAGGTAAGGCTTGCCTTCGCCGATGATCATGACCTGCTCGAACAAGGGGTCAAGCAAGATGGCGGCCTCCATATCGCTGGGCGGGACCTTTTCGCCATTGTTGAGCACGATGATGTCCTTGATGCGGCCGACGATGTAAAGATGCCCGCGGTCATCCACCCTGGCTTGATCGCCGGTATGCAACCAGCCGGCGCCATCGATGACGGCGGCAGTGGCTTCTGGATTGTCCCAGTAGCCGCGCATCACGCATCGACTGCGCGTCAGCAACGCATTTTGTTCACCGAATCTGATCTCCACACCGTCGAGGGGCTTGCCAATACTGGCGGGAATGTTGGAATCGGGCCGGTTGACCGAGACGACCGGACTGGTTTCGGTCAGGCCATAGCCTTGAAACAACGGCACGCCCAACCCAATGAAAACCTTGGCGATATCCGGCGAAAGCGCTGCACCGCCCGAGATGGCAATCTTGAGCCGGCCGCCCAGTTTTTCCGTGACGCCATCGGCCACCAGTTTTTTCAGCAGCGGCCACGAAAGGAGCTTGGGATGCCAGGATGCACGCCCCTGTTCGTATTCGAATTTATGCCAGCCGACATCAACCGCAGCCTCAAACAAGGTCTGGGCCATGCCGCCTTTTTTTTCCAGCGCGTCCTGGATACGGCCGTACACGCGTTCGTAAATGCGTGGCACGGACACCAGCACGGTGGGCCGGATGGTTTGCAGATCCTGCGCCAGCAGGGCGACCGAACGTGCAAACACAACCTCGCTGCCCAGCAGCATGGGCAGGTAATAACCCGCCGTGCGTTCCAGCGTATGCGACAAGGGCAGAAAGGACAGAAAAATCTCTTCCGGGCCAAAGTCCGCACAACGGCTGGCATACCAGGCATTCCACAGCATGTTTTCGTGGGTGAGCATGACGCCCTTGGGTTTGCCAGTCGTGCCAGAGGTGTAGACGATCGAGGCCAGCATGTCCGCTGCGACGCGGCGTTTGGGAACCGGCGTGCCTTCCGCGGCCTTGAGCCAGTCTTCGGCGATGGCAAACATTGGGCTCCAATCGGTGAGTTTTTCCGGCGGCAGCAGACTGATGACCCGCTCGAGTTTTTGCGAGCTGGTGACGATCTCGGCGACCTTGCGGTGCTGAAACCGGCCTTCCACCAGCAGCAGACGCGCGCCGGCGTTGTCGATGATCCAGGCGGCATTGTCGGGCCGGTCATCCAGATAAAGCGGCACGGTGACCAGGCCAAGCCCCAATGCGGCCTGATCAAAAATCACCCATTCCACGCAGTTTTTCAGCATGACGGCGACGCGGTCGCCCGGCGAGAGATTTTCCCTGGTCAGGGCGGCTTGCCAGCGTGCCACTTCGCGGGCGATCTCTTGCCAGGTGCGGCTTTGCCAGGTTTCGCTGGCCGGGTCGAATTGCCGGCAGGCAATCTTGTCTGGTGTCTGGGCAAGCCGTTCCTGAAACAGACCGGACAGGGTTTGCGCCCGGTCAGGGTTGATGGGGCGGTGACTCATTGACAGACGGCGTCCTCCGCTTTGGCCAATCGGGGATTCATTGGATTTTTTCCAATACTGCCGCAAAAAAACCATCCGTGCCATGAGCGGCCGGGCTGAGATCGAGATACGCGCCGGTATCAAGTGGAAGCCGCTGCGTGGCGAGTATCTCGCTGGTTGGAATCAACCTGAACTCGCCGTGCGCTGCCAGAAAACCTGAAACGATGCCCTGGTTTTCCTCCGGCAAGAAACTGCATGTTGCGTAGACCAGATGGCCGCCCGGTTTGAGCAGTTTTGCTGCCGCGCGTATCAGGTTGGTTTGTGTCAGCGTGAGCGCCGCGACGGATTGCGGTGACTGGCGGAATTTCAGGTCCGGATTGCGTCGCAAAGTACCCAGGCCGGAGCAGGGGGCGTCGACCAGCACGCGATCCAGTTTCCCGGCCAGGCGCTTGAGCCGGGTGTCGTTCTCCCCAGCAATCAACTGTGGCGTGACATTGGAAAGCCCCGAGCGTTTCAGGCGGGGCGCGAGTCTGGCCAGACGTTTTTCGTTAATGTCAAACGCATACAGGCGCCCCGTGGAGGCCATTTGCGCGCCAATGGCCAAGGTCTTTCCGCCCGCCCCCGCACACAGATCGGCGATCATTTCCCCGCGGCGGGCGCCAACCAGCAAGGCAAGCAACTGACTGCCCTCATCCTGAACTTCCAGTTCTCCTGACTTGAATGCCGGCAAGCGTGCAAGATCCGGGTGTCCCTTGATGCGCAGACCAAGCGGGGAAAACGGCGTAGGCATGGCGTCGATGCCGGTTTGTTTGAGCTGTTCAGCAAGGGTTTCCCGGTTCGATTTCAGGGTGTTAACGCGGACATCGAGCAAGGCGGGCTGCTGCAACGCCTGGCCTAGCTTGAGAATGGCCTCATCGGACATGCCTGGCCGTAGTTTATCCACGACCCAATCCGGGAGCTCTGCCCGGACATCCAGCGGTGCGGCATCCAGGGCGGTTGCCTTGAGGGATGTCAGCAGTTCACGGTCGCGTGGCCGCAGCAGGGGCTCCAGTTCACGCTGACTGATCCCTTGAAACCTCGACAGCCAAAGTAACAGCCATAACCTGGGACTGCCCTCCGGCAACAACCATTTCAGCGCGCGAAAATGCCGCAGAACGCCATAAATACTTTCAGCGATTGCCGTTCTGTCGGCGCGGCCGAGTTTGGGGTGATTGCGGAAATGGGCGGACAGCAGGCTGTCAGCCGGTGCGGAAAATTCCAGTACCTCTGCCAGCAGGCGGCTTGCCTCCTGTATCAGGGCAGGGGTGTGTTTGAAGGATGAGGCGGACAAGGTGGAATGGCGATGCGATCGGGAAAGGCCCATTCTACGTGAATGCCGTCACCTGCCGGTGGAGTTGGGGTTGGCGGCCTGCAATGATGACGCAGTTTGTTACGGTACGTTTCAAGCAACTGGCCGGCGAATGCAGCGATGTGTGCGCAATTGAGGGTTATGGCAAAGAGAATTGAATCGGTCCGTACGCTGTCTTTTTTGGCATCAATGCCTTGCGTAAGAAAAAAGCTATTCGTTGCCCCGATCTTCCTTGTAAGGGAAACGCACATGCCCGTAACGCAGGACAAAAACGGCAATGGCGAGAATGAGAATGGCGCCGGCCACGACCAGCATCCGTAGCTCGCCAATGTTCTTCATATCGATGATCAGATATCGCGCCAGGGCGATCATGCCGATGTAAAGCGGGAAGCGGATGGGCAGTTTGCCTTGTTCGTAATAGATGGCAACCATCGCCAGCACTTCCAGGTAGAGGAACATCAACAGCAGGTCTGGCAGTGTGACGGCGCCGGCGTTGACCATGACCATGACTTCGCCGTAGCCGGCGATCACCGTGGCAATGGCGATAATGCCCAGGCCGATGTGTTCAAGCAGATGCAGCGCAGACTGATTCATGCGCTTGATGAAATTCACGGGCATGTTTTCTCCTCCAGCGGACCGCTTACGCCGGGATATCCGGCACCAGCAGCATTTTGAGCTGTTCGATTTCGTCCTTGAGTTGCAGCTTTCGCTTTTTCAGGCGCCGCAAAGCCAGTTGATCGGCAAAACCCGTTGTTTCGAGATGTTCCGTGATGGCGTCCAGATCGCGATGCTCGGTCTGCAGACTGGCGATCTGGCTGATCAAGGCTGGGTTGTCGGGTGCGACGGGCGCTTGCATGACGCAAGCATAAGCCATCATTGGGTAAAATGGCTATTTTTCGAGATGGGGAATCGTCATGTCCCAAGCACTTGTCGGTGTCGTCATGGGGTCTGCCAGCGACTGGGAGGTGATGCAACACGCCGTGGCTCAGCTCAAGGCATTCGGCATCGCGCACGAAACCCGCGTCGTGTCTGCGCACCGCACGCCCGATCTGCTCTACGACTATGCGGCATCGGCGGAGTCGCGCGGCCTGAAGGCCATCATTGCCGGGGCCGGCGGCGCGGCGCACCTGCCGGGCATGCTGGCAGCCAAGACGATCGTGCCGGTGCTGGGCGTGCCCGTGCCGTCCAAATATCTCAAGGGCCAGGATTCCTTGTTGTCCATCGTGCAAATGCCCAAAGGCATCCCCGTTGCCACCTTTGCCATCGGCGAGGCAGGGGCCGTCAATGCTGCGTTGTTTGCGATCGCCATGCTGGCACGAGAGGACGACGCGGTGGCTGAGAGGCTGATGGCTTTCCGCATGCAGCAAGTCGAGGCCGTGCTGGCAATGAGGTTGCCCGATGCCGATTGATTCGCCAATTCTTCCCGGCGCGACCCTGGGCATTCTGGGTGGCGGGCAGTTGGGCCGCATGTTTACCCTCGCTGCGCGCGCCATGGGTTATCGCGTCGTGGTGCTGGATCCCGATCCGGCCAGCCCGGCGGGGCAAATGGCGGACGTTCACTTGCAGGCGGATTACGCGGATGCCGGGGCACTGAAAAAAATGGCGGAATCCTGCCGGGCGATCACTACGGAATTCGAAAATGTTCCAGCGGCGAGCCTCATCGCGCTTGCGCGGCACACAAGGGTGGCGCCCGGGCCGGAAGCGGTTTCCATCGCTCAGGATCGCATTCGCGAGAAGACCTGGCTGCGCGGGAATGGCTTTGCCACGGCGCCCTTTGCGCTGATCACTGGCGAGGATGAAATTGGCGCGGGCGCAAGCTCGATCGCATTCCCTGCCATATTGAAAGTCAGCCGTTTGGGGTACGACGGCAAAGGACAGGTGACGGTCGATAATCTGGACGAATTGAAAGCCGCATTTACTGAATTAAAGGGCGTGCCTTGCGTGCTGGAAGGGTTTGTTCGCCTGGAAACCGAAGTGTCCGTGGTGCTGGCGCGAACCGATTCAGGCGAATGCGCGAGCTGGGCGGTCGGCGAAAATCATCATGCCCAAGGCATCCTCGATACGACCACCGTGCCCGCCGGCGTGCCGGAGGCGATTCAGCAGGAGGCGCGTGAGACCGCCATGCGCATCGCGCAAAAATTGCACTACGTTGGCGTCATGGCGGTGGAGTTTTTCGTTGATAGGGCGGGTCAGCTGCTGGTCAATGAAATTGCCCCGCGTCCGCACAATTCCGGCCACTACACGCTGGACGCTTGCGTCACCGATCAGTTCGCGCAACAGGTTCGCGCGCTTTGCGGCTTGCCTTTGGGCGACACGCGCCTGCTGTCGCCGGTGGTCATGGTCAATCTGCTGGGAAATGCGTGGAATACCGGCCCCGACTGGATGGCCCTGCTACAGCACCCTGGCATCAAGCTGCATTTATACGGAAAAGCGGAAGCACGACCGGGACGCAAGATGGGGCATTACAACTGCCTTGCCGAAACGGTGGAAGCGGCTTGGGCAATCGCCTGCAAAAGCCGGGCAGCGCTTGGAATATGAAAAGGGATGCTCAGTTGATGTGAATGGCGTTTGCCATGAGCACCCATTCCACGCCGTCGTCATCCGTGTAAGTAACCTTGACCGGCAGGTAATGCCGGTCCACCGCCAGCCAGAGTTGCACCGCACCCTTGTCGGAATCCCCCGCACGGGTGACGCGCAGGGTTTTGATATCACCCAATGGCGTTGACAGAATTTCCTCGCCCTGACTGCGATAGGGGTAGCCTTTCACTCTTTTGGCGCTGGCGGCGACGACGGTGCCTTCGCGTTCATCCTGCGCCATCATCGCCAGTTGGTAAATCGAACTGAGCGGGTCCTGGGTGCCGGCGACCAGGGGAAGTTCCAGCTTGCGCTTTCCCGTGTCGGACTCGATGGATTGATCCGGGTAGTTGAATTGCAGAGTTTCCCGCTTGCCGGAAAGGCGCAGCATTTCGTAGTGTTCGGGAATCAACCCATGCGGGCCGATTCGTCCGGCGCTTTTCTGCACCATCTTGCCGCGCACGAACACGCCCGCCAGGCCGGATGCGGTGGCTTCCGTTTCCAGCGTGTAGCGGCTGCCGTTTTTCTGCCAGACATGCGTCTGCTTCCCACTGGCCAGGCCGCGTAATTCGTACACGATTTCGATATGCGCGGGTAATTCGCGGAGTGATTTTCCTGTGTGGGCCGAAGCGGTTTCCTGAGCAGCCTGAGGTGCTTCGGTGGAGGGATCGGGTTTTGCCGCTTCCGCTGGTTTTGGCGTCATGTTGTCTGGTAGGGGCTTGGCGGTTTCGCTGGCTGCGGGTGCCGGTGGCGATGGCGTCAACGCCCCCGGCTCCGGCTCAGCGGGCGCGGCGGTGTCCGGCAGCGGATTGTCATGGTTAGCCATCTCGCTGGAAATGTCGGGCGCCGGCAAGTCGATTGCCTTGAATTCCGGCCCCTCCAGCCGCGCTTCCAGTGCGGGCTCGGTATCCAGCCGCGGCACCTTGAATGTGCCGGATGAAAGCAGCGCGGCATGCAGGGCCAAAGAGGCGGCGATGCCGATCCAGAAGCCGCGGCCCAGCGTCGAGAGCGTCAGGGCGCCGCGGCGCCTTGGCGTGCTCATGGTTGCTTTTTGGAGAAGCTGGCCTGCGCCAACAGCTTTTCGAAAACACCGGCGGTTTCCTGCACGCGAATGCGCAATGGCAGATGATGCAGGTCAGGCGCGATCCAGACGGAAATTGCATTTTCGCCGGGTTCGGCGATGCGCCGGTACTCGATTGCCGGGAAAGTGCCAAAAGGCGTCTCGACCGGGGCGGCGGGAAGTCGCTCGTAGCGGTAAGTAATCAGCTTGCGGCCGTTGGTGACCGGCAGGTCAAAGCTGGCGGGGAGTTGTTCGGAAACGGCGAAGAAGTAAATCTGGCTCAGCGAGTCCTGCGTGCCTGCCGGCAGCGCCAACGCTTCGGTCTTGCCCTTGTAGCGGTGGGTGAGCGTGGCGGCGTCCCAGTCGAACTGGGCTTCCGCCGTTTTATCCGGGCTGCCCGCGCGAATCTGGCGAAAGTGTTTGGGCGCAAGGCGGTCGTTGGCGCAATAACCTTCACTGTTGAGTGTCAGGCCGGGCAGCAGCCAGGCCAGGCGTGCCTCTGGCCGGGCTTCGCTGGTGAGGGTGTAGCGGCCGTTCTGCCGCTCGAAACGGTCTGTCACCAGCCCGACCGGTTGACCGTTGAAATGGAATCGGTAAACCAGTTCGAATTGTTGCGGTGGCTGTGCCAGCGCGCCAAGTGACAGCATCGAAAGAATCAGAGGGAAGGTGTTGCGCAGCATAGGGGTTTTATTCCGGGGCAAACAGTGATTGCGACAACCCCTTGTCGCGCACGTTCACTCGCCCGTCGGAAATAACCAGTTTGCCTTCGGCAAGCCAGCGTACCGCCTGGGGGTAGATACGATGCTCCTGCGCGAGCACGCGGGCAGCCAGTGACTCGGCGGTGTCAGCCGGCAGCACGGGAACGGCGGCCTGGATGATGATGGGGCCGTGATCCAGTTGGGCGGTGACGAAGTGTACCGTGCAGCCGTGTATTTTCACACCTTCCCTGAGCGCCGATTCGTGTGTGTGCAGACCCGGGAAAGCCGGCAGCAGTGAAGGATGGATGTTGATGAGCCGTCCGGCGTACCGCTCGACGAATGGCTTGGTGAGGATGCGCATATAGCCGGCCAGGATGATGAGGTCAGCGCCGGCTTTCTCGATTTCCGCGATCAATGCCGCGTCGAACGCTTCGCGCGAAGCAAAGTGTTTGTGATCGAGTGCGATGGCGGGAATGCCGCGCAGACGCGCGAAATCCAGTCCCGCCGCCTCGGGGCGGTTGCTGATGGCGGCAGTGAAAGTGACAGGCAGATTTGCGTCCAGCAGCGCCTTGAAATTGCTGCCGCGACCGGAGAGCAGGACGACAACGCGGGTCACAGAATGATGACCTGCTCGCTCGCTGCGTTGCGGGCCACGACCTTGCCCAGCGAGTAAACCGTTTCGCCCGCGGCTTGCAAATGCGCCGTTGCCGCCTCGGCATATTCGGCCGCGACGACGACCGCCATGCCGATGCCGCAGTTGAAGGTGCGATACATCTCATCGTTGTCGATATTGGCCGTGGCTTGCAGCCAGTCGAACAGCGGCCCCCAGTTCCAGGCGCTGCGATGGATTTCCACACCGCAGTTGTCCGGCAGCACGCGCGGGATATTGCCGGTCAGCCCGCCGCCGGTAATGTGCGCCATGCCCTTGACCGGCAGTTGCGCCATCAACGCCAGCAGCGGCTTGACGTAAATGCGCGTCGGCTCGATCAGCACATCGCCAAACTTGCGGCCATGAAAATCCGCATTCAGATCGGCGCCGGAGACTTCCACCAACTTGCGCACCAGCGAATAGCCGTTGGAATGGCAACCGCTGGAAGCCAGCCCCAGCACCACGTCGCCGGGCTGGATGGTGCTGCCGTCGATGAGTCTGGATTTTTCCGCCACGCCCACGGCAAACCCGGCCAGATCATATTCGCCATCCGGATACATGGATGGCATCTCGGCGGTTTCTCCGCCGATCAGCGCGCAGCCAGCCTGTTTGCAGCCTTCGGCGATGCCGCGAATCACCGCCTCGGCGGTGTCCAGCTCCAGCTTGCCGGTGGCGAAGTAATCCAGGAAGAACAACGGCTCGGCGCCCTGCACCAGAATGTCGTTGACACTCATCGCCACCAGATCAATGCCGACGGTATCGTGCTTGTCCAGCATGAAGGCGAGTTTGAGCTTGGTGCCCACCCCATCGGTGCCGGAAATCAGCACCGGCTCCCGGTATTTTTTGGCGATTTCAACGACTGCGCCAAAGCCGCCAATGCCGGTCAACACTTCGGGGCGCATCGTTGCTTTGGCGAGCGGTTTGATGCGTTCGACCAGCGCATCGCCAGCATCAATGTCAACGCCAGCGTCTTTGTAAGATATAGAGGCCAATTCGGATACCCGTTAGACTTGAAGGTAAATAAACCGCTATTTTACCGCCATGCTCAACCGCTCTGAAAATTTGCCCTGGTTTGCGTTGACGGGGCTGCTGGTTCTGGCCGCGCTGATGTATGTGCTGGCGCCAGTGCTCACACCGTTTCTGGCGGGCGCGTTGCTGGCTTACATTTTCGATCCGCTGGCCGACAAACTGCAAAAATGGGGCCTGAATCGCACCCTGGCCGCACTGCTGGTGCTGGTTGGCGTGGGTTTCGTCTCTGCGGGACTGGTGTTGATGATTGTGCCGCTGTTCATCAACCAGGCGCAGTTGCTGGTGGATCGATTGCCTGAATATCTTGGCTGGATACAACATGAAGTACTGCCGACGCTCACGGGGCTGCTGGGTGTTTCCGCGGATATCAACATGGAGGCCGTGCGCAACTGGCTGGCGGAACACGCCCAGAGCGCCGGCACGGCGGCCCAGCAGTTTCTGCCCAAACTGGGTAGCGGCGCTTCGGCCCTGTTGGCCGCTGCCATCAATCTGCTGCTGGTGCCGGTCATCACGTTTTATCTGTTGCGCGACTGGGATGCGCTTGTGGCAAAGATCGATCAATTGATTCCGCGCCCGTGGCACGATCAAATCAGCCGGCTGGTACGGGAGATTGACCGCGTGCTCTCGGAGTTCTTGCGCGGCCAGTTGTCTGTCATGGTTGCCATGAGCGTGTTCTATTCCGTGGGGCTGACGCTGGCCGGGCTGGATTTTGCGCTTCCCATCGGCATTCTGACGGGCGTGCTGGGGTTCATTCCCTTTGTGGGGGCCACGTTGGGACTGGTGCTGGGCCTGCTCGAAGCGGTGTTGCAGTTTCAGTCGCTTTCCGGGGTGTTGCCGGTGCTGGTGGTGTTCTTGCTCGGGCAGGCAGTGGAAGGGATGGTGGTCACGCCCTGGCTGGTGGGCGACCGCATTGGTTTGCACCCCGTTGCGGTGATCTTCGCGCTGGCAGCGTTCGGCCAGATATTTGGCTTTTTTGGCGTGCTGCTGGCCTTGCCGATGGCGGCAGCGTTGCTGGTGGCGATTCGACATTTGCGCGAAGCCTATGTGAAAAGCCCGGTTTATGCGGGCAGTTATAATTCCGGTTTTATGTCCGGCCCGGTTCCTGCCATGTCCACGCCTTTATTCGAAACCACCCTCAAATCCCTGCCACTGGTGTCCAAGGGAAAGGTCAGGGATATTTACGCCGTGGATGCGGACAAGTTGCTGCTGGTTACCACCGACCGGCTGTCTGCCTTCGATGTCATCCTGCCCACGCCCATCCCCGGCAAGGGCGAAGTGCTGACGGCGGTGACGCAGTTCTGGTTCAACAAGCTGGCGCAGATCATCCCAAATCAATTGACTGGCATGGATCCGGAATCCGTCGTGGCGGAAAACGAGCGCAATCAAGTGCGCGGGCGGGCATTGGTCGTCAAGAAACTCAAGCCGCTGCCGGTGGAAGCCATCGTGCGCGGCTATCTGGTTGGCTCGGGCTGGGCGGAATACCAGAAATCCGGCAGCGTCTGCGGCATCGCCCTGCCGCCGGGGCTGCCACAGGCTGGCAAACTGCCGCAACCCCTGTTTACCCCCTCGACCAAGGCGGAGCTTGGCCAGCACGACGAGAATATCCCCTACGAAAAATGCGAAGCGCTGCTGGGCAAAACACTGGCCGCGCAAGTCAGGGAGGCGAGCATCCGCCTCTACACACAAGCGGCTGAGTATGCGCTGACGCGCGGCATCATTATTGCGGACACCAAATTTGAATTCGGTCTGGATGAGAGTGGGCGCTTGCATTTGATCGATGAGGTCATGACCCCGGATTCTTCCCGCTTCTGGCCGGCCGACCAATACCAGCCAGGCGCCAATCCGCCCAGCTTCGACAAACAGTATGTCCGCGACTGGCTGGAAGCCAGTGGCTGGAACAAGCAGGCGCCCGGCCCGGCTTTGCCGGATGAGGTGGTTGCCAAAACCGCCGAAAAATACCATGAGGCGCTGAACCGCTTGGCCGCGGCGGCGGGTGTTCCTGTAACAAATTGATTTCGAAAGATAAACCGGTTCTTTCGTGGGGTGGTTATAACATTTTCCGCAAAATTGCCGATAAATCAGTCAAGGCAGAAGAGCCTGTTTTGGGCGGAACTGAATGGGCAATGGCTTTCAATTCCTGCTGAAACGGGCGCCAAATGCCGAATGGTCCCGTTGGGGGCGAATATTGCTATCCTGTTACTTGTGGGAAGTTTTTTACCCGCTGACAGCCGGAATACGAAAAATCATCCGATGAAACCCGCGGGGAAATCCTGAATGTCACAACCACGGTTGCATGCAGTGAGTTCCGGCACGCATGGAGACAGCCATGCTGCGCCGCCAGATGAATGGGCCAGCGGTTTCATCATGATCGTGGATGACCGGGGTACGGCCCGCAGTTTGCTGGAAGGGCTTGCCCGCTCGATCGAGGCGGGGCTGCGCGTGGAAAGTTTC
Source organism: uncultured Thiobacillus sp. (assembly GCA_964625895.1). Taxonomy (GTDB): domain Bacteria; phylum Pseudomonadota; class Gammaproteobacteria; order Burkholderiales; family Thiobacillaceae; genus UBA6918. The sequence continues at coordinate 5,379 of CAZVBY010000024.1, read as the reverse complement.
GCCGAGCCGCAGGCGGCGCTGGATCGTGCCGCCGCGCTCACCCCCGATCTCATCATTTCCGACTACCGCATGCCCGGCATGGATGGCATCGAGTTCACCCGGCGTATTCGTGCCATGCCCAGACTGGAGGAAGTCCCGATCATTATCGTGACGGTGGTGGAAGACCGTCAGATACGTTACCAGGCGCTTGAATCCGGCGCGACCGACTTCCTGACCAGGCCCATCGACCCGCAGGAATGCCGCGCGCGCTGTCGCAATCTGCTGAATTTGCGCCGATCGCAGAAAGTGGTGGCCGACCGCGCCAAGTGGCTGGAAGATCAGGTCATGCAGGCCACGCGCGACGTGCGCATCCGCGAGAAGGAAACCTTGCTCAGGCTTGCCAAGGCGGGGGAATACCGCGACGAAGGCACGGGCAACCACATTATCCGCATGGCCAAATATGCGCGGCTGATTGCGTCCGAACTCAAGCTTTCCGCCATGGAGTGTGACGAAATCGAATCTTCCGCGCCCATGCACGACATCGGCAAAATCGGTATTCCAGACCATATTCTGTTAAAGCCTGGGCCGCTTGACGCGGATGAGTTGGCCATCATGAAGCGGCATGCGGAGATCGGCTATCAAATCCTGGCCGACAGCCCCTCCCGTTATCTGCAAATGGGCGCGGTCATCGCCTTGGGACATCACGAGAAATTTGACGGCAGTGGCTATCCACGCGGGCTGGTTGGCGATCAGATTCCCTTGCCAGCGAGGGTCGTGGCGGTGGGGGATGTGTTCGACGCCTTGATGACCGTGCGACCCTACAAGCAGGCCTGGAGCATGGATCGGGCGCTGGATTACATCAAATCCCAATCGGGCGGCCATTTTGACCCGGATTGCGTGAGCGCTTTCCTGCGCAGGCTGGACGAAGTGGTCGAAATCATGCAGCAATACGGCGACACGCGGCAAGGAACCGGCGCGTGATGCAGCCACAGGGATCGCTCTTGTTCGATGCTTTCGCCGAACTCCGCAGGCGGATTCGCGCACGGCCGGATACGGAGTTTCAGCAGGCCAGCCTGCGAGCGGTCATCATGCTGCTGGTCTATGTTTATTTTTATTACCAATTCAATTTCGGGCAATCCGATCTGGATGGCGTTGCCCGGCATCACATCCTTGTCCTCCTTGGGCCTGCGCTGCTGCTGTTCAGTGTGGCCATATTGATCCGGGTCGCGCTGGACACGAACATTTCCCCCTCGCGCAGAATGCTGGGCGCGCTGATAGACCTTTCTTCCTGCTCTTATTTTCTGTATCTGTCCGGAGAATCGGGCGCCGTGCTGCTGGCGGTCTATCTTTGGGTCACGCTTGGCAATGGTTTCCGTTATGGCATCAAATACTTGATCTTATCGGCTGCGCTGTCGATTGCCGGTTTTTCCTGGGTCGCGTGGGCAAGCCCGTTCTGGCACCAACACACAGGAATCGTGGTCAGCATGCTGCTCACGCTGTTCCTGATTCCCTTGTATTCGGCATTTCTGATCCGCCATCTGCATGGTGCGATCAGGCGGGCAAACGAGGCCAGCCAGGCCAAATCCATGTTCCTGGCCAACATGAGTCATGAACTGCGGACACCGTTGAATGGCGTGGTCGGCATCGCGGAGTTGCTGCGTGAAACGCCGCTCAACAAGGAACAACATGAACTGGTTCAGGCGGTCCATACTTCTGCCGGCGTGCTGCACAAGCTGATCGAAAATGTGCTCGATATTGCCCGGATCGAGTCGGGCAAGCAGACTTCGATCAAGGAAGACTATGATCTTCATCAACTGCTCAATGCCACGCTGCTGATGATGGAGCCGCAGGCCGGCAAGAAGGGTTTGCTGCTGGCCACGCATATTGCGCCGCAAACACCCTATTTGTTGCACGGTGACGCGCAACACTTGCGTCAGGTGCTGATCAATCTGGTTGGTAACGCCATCAAGTTTACCGAGCACGGCCGGGTGGACGTGTATGTCAGACCCTTCCTGCAGCAGAAACAGAATTGGCTGCGTTTCGAAGTGGTGGATTCCGGGATTGGCATTCCGGCGGAAATGCAGGGGCGTATTTTCGAGAGCTTTACCCAGGCGGACGCTTCCATTACCCGCCGTTATGGCGGCACGGGTCTGGGGACGACCATCTCCAAGCAACTGATCGAAATGATGGGCGGGCGCATTGGCTTGACCAGCCAGCCTGAAGAGGGTTCGACCTTCTGGTTTGAGGTTCCTGCCAGCGAGCAGGACAGCAAACCGGCGCACCTGCCCGGCCGCTTGCAGGTCGGCTTGCTGGCGCGTGCCGAACTGGGTTACCGGCTGAGTGAAATGATGCGCGGCTGGCATTGCCAGGTTCAGCCCATGAACGCGCCGGCCGGCGCGGTGCTGCACTTGCTGTCCGCGCCCGGCGCCACGCCCGATGCGCTGATCGTCGAACGGGAACTCCTGGGCACCGATCCTGCGTTGTTTGTACGTTTGCTGCATGACTCACCGGGGCTTGGGCAAGTTCAGGTCATTCTGATCGACAGCGAAGGGATGGGCCAGCTGGATGCGGCCTGGGAAAAAGCGGGTTATGCCGCCGTGCTGCGCGCACCGGTTAATCCCACCCTGCTGTTCAACGCCTTGCATGAGGCTGCCAGCCACAAGGCGCTGCCTGAGAATGTGGTTTCGCTGGCGGAACATTTTCAGGCCAAGGCGGGGCGCGTCAGACTGCGTGTCCTGGTGGCTGAGGATAATCCGGTCAATCAGCGCGTGATGCGTGGTCTGCTTGAACATGCGGGGCACGAAGTGATCATGGCGGGTGATGGTGAAGAGGCGTTGTCGCTGTTGGAGGCAAACGCCGGGAAGCTGGGACTTGCCATCATGGACATGCACATGCCGTCGCTGTCCGGGCCGGATACCGTGAAGCGCTGGCGTTTCATGGAACAAGGGCATTTGCCGATCATCATGCTGACCGCGGATGCGCGCAATGAGGCGGAGCAACAATGCCGCGATGCAGGGGCGGACGATTTTCTGTCCAAGCCGGTCAACAGCCGGGCGCTGCTTGAGAAAATAGCCCTGTTGACCCAGCGTGCCTCAGGCGGGGATGCACATGTCAGCGAGGCCAGGCAGCAGCCGTCCGCGCAGATTCTGGAGGAAACCGTCTTGCTGGACCTGGCAGAGGTCGGCGGCGGGATCGAGTTTGTCCGGGATCTGGTCGAGGATTTTCGCAAGGATGGCGCACGGGCGATCGATGCGGTTCGCCAGGCGCTGGTGCAGCAGAACTATGGCGCCTGGAAAGACCAGCTTCACATGCTCAAAGGCGGCGCCAGCGATGTAGGCGCACAGGCCATGGCCGAAGCTTGCGCTATGGCCGAGCGCATCAAGCCCTTTGAAATAACCATGCCCATTGCTGCGGAATGCCTGGAGCAAGTCGCAAGCGCCCAGCAAAATGCGCTGATGGCGCTGGATGATTTCTTAGCCCGCCAGCGGAACGCTCTCGGCATGTGAGGCGGCTGCCAGGCCATTTTTCCCTGTCTGCCTTGAAACCAGTCTTTCCATCATGCGAAGATCCTTGGATTCAAGCCTCAGCGCGGCATCGACCCAGATTTCGGTGATGCGCAGCAATTCATCGTAATTGACCGGCTGGCTGGTTTCACGTGCCGAACGGATGGCCAGAATGCCGTTTCTTGACCGGCTTTCCTTGCGGATGAGGTCGTAAACCGCACGTTCGCCTTCTCCGGGTTCGGCCAACACATCGACGATCCCCATCTCAAAAAGCTCTTCAGCGAGATAGAGTTTTCCGCTCAGGATGACTTTTTCGGCAGTCTGGTGATTGGCTCTGCGGCTCAGGAAAGTCATGGCGCCCATTCCGGGGAACAGGTTGAACAGAATTTCCGGCAAGCCCATTTTGCACCCACGCTCGGCAACAAGGAGATTGGCTGCCAATGCGCACTCAAAGCCGCCGCCCAATGCATCGCCTTGCACCAGGGAAATTGTGCGCAAATTCGGCCGATGCAAATGCATGGAGAACGCGTACAGGGGCTCGATGCAGGAAATGGCATATCTGAGTAGCGCCTCGCGGTCGCGGATCTCGATCAAATGAAGAAAGAGGCTCAAATCACCGCCCAGGTTGTAGATGCCTTCGACCGATGAGGCGCAGACCTGATAATTGATGGGTTGTTCCAGAGAGTCGATTGTCTCGACAAGCTGCTTGTTCCAGGCCTGTAATTCCTTCAGTAGCAGGGGAGAGAAACACGGCCGCGGCTCCGCATGCATGTAACCCCAGGCAATCCCGTTATGCGCATCCAGATAAGTTGTGAGTTGGGTGTAGCGGTTGTTTTCGGGCTGAAGCGCGGAACGGACAGGTTGCAGATGCTGCATGATGTTTCCCCCAGTTGGTGACAGAAAAAATCCTTACGCCTGGCCGCAATCCAGGTGAATTTTCTCCGGTGTCTCTACCGCCAAGTATTGCTCGGCTCACGCTTGTTGTTGTAATGCCTGACAAGTAGCAAGTTGGCTTCTTTGCTGGTTGCCAGTGGTGCGCGCCGTGCTGTTTTTCTTTATAGGCTATGCGTATAGAACCTTGCACGCAAGCCCATGAGGGAAATTTTATGGGTTGGTGAATGATGGCGCGGTTCGAGTCAAGATATGGATGGAAGTCCTTCGGCAATCGCTAGATTTTGTGGGGCCGATGGGCAATGGTGGCGCCAGTGGGGGGCAGTCCTGGCGGCTGCCCGCCGATTGCCGCCATCGCAAGGCGGCTACAACAGGGCCATCGTCATTCTAACCGCTAGCGCCAGCAACAGTATGGCGAAAACGCGTTTGAGCTTGGCGACCGGCAGGGCGTGCGCGGTTTTTGCGCCCAGTGGCGCGGTGAGCACGCTGCCAGCGGCAATGGCCGCAAGCGCGTGCAGTGAGATGAATCCGAGACTGTCTTCCGGCAAGCCAGGAACGCTCCAGCCGCCCGCCAGGTAGCCAAGCGCGCCGGATACGGCAATGGGAAAACCAATGGCGGCGGAGGTGCCGACCGCGCGATGGAAGGGTACATTGCACCATACCTGAAACGGTACCGACAGCGTGCCGCCGCCGATGCCGACCCAGCTCGATATCGCGCCAATGATACTGCCTGCCCCGAACATGCCGGCCGCGCCGGGCAATTCGCGATACGGCCTGGGCTTGATATTCAGCATCATTTGCAGTGCTGCATAAAACAGAAACGCGACAAAGAAAATCTTCATGGGCCGAGCCGGAATGAAGGCCGCCAACCACGCGCCCGCCAGCGTGCCCGCGACGATGCCCGGCGCGATGCGTTTGACCAGATGCCAGTCCACTGCGCCATGGCGGTGATGCGCGCGCAGGCTGGAGATGGAGGTAAACAGAATACTTGCCAGAGAGGTCCCCA
>CAZVBY010000023.1:0-18791 GCA_964625895.1 uncultured Thiobacillus sp. | reverse complement strand
CCCAAGAGCAGGAATCAGCGGTTCGGCGAGGCCGCTGCCTTGCAGTTCTTCCAATATTGCACCGAGTCCAAGACGGATCGCCATGCTGGTTTCGGGATTGGTCATCAGCCGCGTCAGACCATGAATGCGGTGCGGCTCGCGGCGGACCAGCGATTCGAATTTCTGCCGCTGTCCCGTTTTCAGTGTTTCCAGAAGCCAGTTGTCAAACACGGCATCGTCGTTCACGCCATTGGCCAGCTCGCGCAATTTAGCAGGGCTGGATACGCCCTCCACTTCGAATGGACCGATCTGTATCCACGGGACGGATTTGACGCCGCGTACTTCCGCTTCTTCGGTATGGATGGCCACGTTGACGATTTCCAGCCGGCCGATCGCGCCTTCTTTCAATAGCGCGGTTAAGGCCTGCAATGCGGCGGGACAATGCGGACAGCCAGCGGTCATGAGAAGCAGGGCATTGGGCGCCTGCTCCGCTGAATCCTGATTCGCTACCATTCGATGTTCTGATCCTGCACCAGCGGACGGATATCACGATCAGGAATGCGTTGCCTGAGTTCCGCCACGATGGCGTCCTCGTTGCCCGGCTTGAGATGCGTAATCCAGATTCTGGGCCGGCCTTTCAGCCGCCTGAGTTCCTGCGCCAGCGAATCCGGCCAGTGGTGCTGGGAAGCGACGGCAATGTCGCGCAACGCGTTTTCAAACGAGGTTTCGATGATCAGCTCGCGCAGATCGCTCATGTCGTTGAGCGCATGCATCAAGGCATCGCTGCTGGTGGTGTCACCGGTAAACACCAGGCTGCCGGATTGGCCGGTAATGCGGTAACCACAGGCCGGAACCACATGATGAGCCGGCAGCGTCGTCAGTTTACGTTCGCCAAGCTCAATCGACGAGCCCAGCGGCAAGGGGCTGAACCTTACCCATGGATTCGACACATCCGGAATCTCGCGAAAATCCGGCCACAGTTTCCAGTTGAACAGGTGATTGGACAGAATTTCCAGCGTCTCGGGCAGGGCATGCACGATTACCGGTTTGCCGCGCCGGTCGCCCACCGCATCCAGCAACAGGGGCAGCCCCAGCACATGATCGAGATGGCTGTGCGTCAGAAAGATGCGGTCGATGCCTTCAAGTTGTGCAAGCGACAGCCGGGTAATGCCCGTGCCCGCGTCGATCAGGATGTCGTCATCCAGCAGATAACAGGTGGTGTGCCGGCCACTGCCGATTCCGCCGGAGCACCCCAATACAGTCAGTTTCATTTTTAGATTCATCCGATTTTATCGTGGGTCAGAAAGCAACCCATGATCGCAAACCCCTCTCCCAGCGGGAGAGGGTGGCGAAGCCGGGTGAGGGAGAAATGGTTGATATCCCGTCGATATTTGGAATTGCCTCCATCTCTCCCTCCCTTGCAGGGCGCGTTCCGGCGAGCACGCCGGAACCGCTCGACGGGCGCGGAACATGTTCCGCGAATTCCCCGTCTCGCCCACTGCCCCTCTCCCGCTGGGAGAGGGGCAACATGGCAGGCCTCATGGAAGTAAATGCAATATCCACACAAAACCCTGAAGAACCCATTTTTATTTCGTCGTGTAAACGTATACGCCATCCCAGTCCGCGGGCGGTGGCGATTCGCGGAAATGCGCGATGCGGTCGAGATAGGTTTCGCACAAACCGCAAGGCGCGATTGCCGCCATCTCGCGCAACAGTTTTTCCGCCTCGTCCCAATTCTGTTTCTGGTACAAATCGAACGCTGCCTCGAACAGTTTCGTCATTTTAACGGCGTCTTCGCCCAATTCAGCTTTTCGCCCCAAAGGCTGATAAATGGCGACAGGCTGTTCCTTGCCCTTGACCCTGACCACGTCCACTTTCATGAAGACATGCGCGGCATCCGCCGCGACCGTGGTTTCGGTCGCCAGAATGCCGACGCCATACTGCTTGGTGATGCCCTCCAGCCGCGAGCCGAGGTTCACCGCGTCGCCCATCACGGTATAGGACATGCGGAAGCTCGAGCCCATGTTGCCGACGCTCATGCGTCCGCTGTTCACGCCAACGCCGATCTTGACATGCGGCCAGTTGCGTCTGGCGAATTCCTCGTTCAATGCGGGCAGCGCGGCCTGCATGTCAAGCGCGGTCTGCACCGCCGCCTCGGCGTGGTTGGACATGTCCAGCGGCGCGTTCCAGAACGCCATGACCGCATCGCCGATGTATTTGTCGATGGTGCCTTTGTTCTTCTGAACGATTTCGGTCATGGTCGACAGATAGCTGTTCAGCACATTGGACAGTTCGGCCGGCGGCAGCTTCTCGGAAAAATCGGTAAAGCCGCGGATGTCGGAAAACAGCACCGTCATCTCGCGCGACTGGCCCTGCATGGTGTAATGCGCCGGGTCGCGGCTCATTTCCTCGGCCAGTTCCGGCGGCACGTACTGGCCAAACAGCTTGGTGATTTGCCGTTTATTTCTGGTTTCCGCAAGGAAGCCGTACGCAGCGGAAAGCAGATAGAGGCCGATGATCGTGACCAGCGGCGTGGCCATGGGCAGCGACCAGTGCTTTTGCCAGGCGGCATACTGTCCCGTGATCAATCCGGCAAGAAACAGCAGGGCCAGAATCAACCCATTTACGGGGCCGATGAGCGGCAGGGCAAAAGCCAGGATCAGCCCCGCGATCAAGGTGACGGCCAGCCTTGCATCTTGCGCCCAGGGCGGTGTGTGAATCGTCGTTCCGTCCAGCATGCCGGCGATCGTGTGCGCATGAATTTCCACGCCGGGAAACGCGCCCGAGAAAGGCGTCACCCGCAGATCAGCCAGGCCGGGCGCGGTTGAACCGACCAGCACCACACGGTTTTCCAGCACGTCTTTGCCGGTACGCCCCGCCAGCACCTCCTTGGCGGACACATAGGGAAACGGTGCTCCCACGCGATACGGCACCCAGACGCTGCCGTCCGTATTCAGATTCACTCGAATGCCGGCGACTTCCACCCATGGCTGGCGATACATGCGTCCAAGAAAATTGCTTTCCTCGACGCCGGCATTCAAGGGATCGGCGCCCATCGCGGCGCGCAGGGTCGCCGAACTGAATGACTCATACAAACCGTCCTGGTATCGGGTAAGCAAATGCACCTTGCGGATGGTGCCGTCCGTATCGGGCAATACGGAAAAATAGCCCGCGATCCCGGCTGCTTCCTGAAAGCTTGCGAGATTGCCGCCATAGCCGATGGCTTCGATCAGATCTTTCTGGCTTGCGCCCATGATCGAGGCAGGCAGATTCGGAGCTGGCAATGCACCCGTCACACCCTCCGGCAGGCCTGGCGTGATGAAGTAATAGCCGAGAGAAAGCGTCTTGCCCTTGAGCGTTTCCGCGAAGCGGCCATCGTAATCAAGCGAAGATCTCAGTTTCGTGTAGCGGTCGAGAAAGGCCGGGTCGCCCGAGAGTTCCTTTTTGGAAAGCCTGTCCAGCGTGGCGATGCCGGAACTGATGTCCGGCTCGGCGAAAATGACATCGAAACCCAGGGCGGCGATGCCATAGTCGTTGTACAGCTTGTCCACCAGCGCCGCCATCTTGTCGCGGCTCCACGGCCAGCGGCCGATGGCCTTGAGACTGGGCTCGTCGATATCGAGAATGGTGATGCGGTCATCCAGCCCGCGCGGCGCGGTTTGCTTCAGACTGAAATCGTGGATGGCGGCATCCAGACGATCCAGAAATGAAAACTTCAATTGACCGGCGCCATGCAGCGCCATGAAAAAAAGCCATACTGCGGCAATCAACCACGGTATGGCTCGCTGGCGGGGCTGAATCCTCACCGGAGGCGGTAGAAGCGGTCAGCGAATTCCTTGCCTGGCGGCAAGCTGTCAAAACGCTCGCCCACCGCCTCACCCAGACGGGCCAGGCGATCCGCAGCGGTAGGATGTGTTTTATAAAGCAATGCCAGACGATTGTCGTTAGCATTGAGCGTGGCCATGTCCTGCAAGACCGTCGGCAGACCCCAGGCATCATATCCGGCCCGCACGGCGAATACTGTGCCGATGCGATCGGCCTCGAACTCAGCCTCCTTGTCCAGGCCACGCGCCAGCATTTCCGCGCCATTTCCTATCAGGTTCTGCACGGTCTGATCTCCCCCCTTGAACTCCTTGGAGGCGGCCTGCGCCAGCGCTCCGATCAAGGAAGATTTCCGCAACAAATCGAGATGATGTTTCTTGGTGACATGCGCGATCTCGTGCCCCAGCACCCCGGCCAGTTCTGCCTCGCTATTCAACCGCTTGTACAAGCCCTTGGTAATGAATACATATCCGCCCGGCGCGGCAAAGGCATTGATATCTTCGGATTCGATCACGCCGAACTTCCAGGGCAGTTCAGGCCGGCTGCTTTGCAGCGCCACCCAACGGCCAACACTGTTCACGTACTGCTGGAGGGTGTCATCCTTGACCAGGGGCGCCGCGCCCAACAAATTGCCCGCGATCTGTTTGCCAATGCGGATTTCGTCCTCGGTGCTGGTTTTGCCGAACAGATTGATGGGTGGCGTCTGGCTCTGCCCCGTGGCTCCGGTCGCGCCCGGCTGCTGGGCTGGCGCGGTTTGTGTCGATTCTGTTGGCGTCTTGGCTGGTTTCTGTCCCACCGCCTCGATCATCTTGCCAAGGTCGAACCCGCCACTGCTGGCAGTGGAATACACGCCCAGCGCGATCGCCAGGATGAAAATCTGTTTTTTCATGTCAGTTCCCCTCCCCCCAACCAGAACCAGCCGGTGCCCGCGGTTTTGGCAGTGAAGCCACATTCTGCGCTTTCAAGCCTGATTTGTCGGCAAAGACCTGCGCCTGATTGCGCGACAGTGCATAGCGATCCAGCCGCGCGATTTCATCCTCGTTAAATTTCGCGCCTTTCAAGTCCTGCTCGTTGAGTCCGCGCACGCCCGCCACAGCCACCACCCTGCTTGGGTCGGATTTTTGCGTTACCGCGCCGGCCACGCCAGCAACACCAGCCAGACCATCCGAACCGCCCCCTGAACCTGCGCGTACGCTCAGCAAACGCACCCAGCCCTGGGACTTGCCTGCCTTGATTTGCAACCAGCCGCCTTGCTTGGCAACAATCTCCACTGCCATGCCCTTGGTCATCTTGCCAACGGATGGCGAAGCCGCGTCCGGCTTTGCCAGCATGTTTTCATCCTTGAGCGCAAGCCCCGGCGCCGCCAACACCAGATTGCCTGCCAGCATCAGCGTGGCCATTACCACTGTCTTTAGTTTCATACTGTCTCCTTCCTGTTTCTGTGCGCACTCTATTGCCGGACTTGGCATAATGCAACTGTTCAAATACTGACTCGCCCACACGGATGGAGTTCCTGTTAAACATTGTTGAGCGCACGGGCGCCAAGGCGCTGGCCTGGTGGACTGCGGTGTGGTCAGTGCTCTCGTTCCTGTTCGCCGCGTTAGCCACGCTGGCCATGCCCGCCACCTGGAACCGCGCCACGCTGGATACCGTCATCAAACAAATCTATTTCACCGCCGTGCAAATCCTGCACGTATATCTGATTTACGTGATGGCGATTTCCTGGGTCATCATTTCCATCACGCTCTCTACCGCGCGCAATGTCGGCTTGTTCGACACCGCCACCGAAATGATCATCCGCGTGCTGGTGCTGGAACTGCTGCCGTTCCTGACTGCCCTGCTGATCGCGCTGCGTTCCGGCTCGGCGATCAATACCGAAGTTGCCTTGATGAAAGTCAACAATGAACTGGACGCTTTGGCTCACTGCCGCGTGGAACCCATGCTGTTCGAATTCCTGCCACGCATCGCCGGCGGCATTTTCTCGGTGCTCGGCCTGACCGTGATCGGCAGCGTGCTCACCCTGCTGCTGGCCTATGTCTCCATCCACGGCGTGAGCGTGTCCGGTCTGACGCCATTTGCCAACACCATCGCCTCGGTTTTCAACCTCCAGGTATTGCTGGGGCTGGCGGTCAAGTGCGGCTTTTTCGGACTGGCCGTGACGGTTCTGCCGATGACTGCGGGGATCGAGACGCCGAAAAAGCTCTTCATGGTGCCTGTCTCCGTGCTGCGTGGCATGATGCGGGTATTTCTGGCCCTTGTTCTGATCGAGGTGCTGTCATTAGCGCTGAAATACATCTGACTGCCTTTGCCGACGCCAATGCGCTTTCCGCCGCCGTGCAATCCTTGCCCGATGACACGGTCGCCCGCGTCTCGCTTGACTTGCCCTTGCGCGCAAACCTCTCGGCGCGGGAGAATATTGCGCTCATCCCGCTCTACCAGAAATCGCAGCGCGCCGCGGAAGCCGCCCGGCAGGCGCAAAGTCTCCTTGATGAACTGGGGTTTTCTTCCATCAGTGACAAGCGCGACCCGGACATGACACCCGCAGAACGCTTTGTCGCCAAGCTCGCGCGCGCGCTCATGCTCAGGCGCGAACGCCTGGTGATCGAACGTCCCGGTGCAATGTTGTACGATATCCCCTATCCTGGCCTGCTGCGCGAACTGGCATCCCGCGTGCGCGAAGGCCCCGCAAGTTGGGAAGTGTTCGACTTCGAATGGAACAAGACCTTGTACGGATGAACCTGCCGCATGTTTAAGCATCTGCACCTGAAAGTCGGACTTTTCGTGCTTGCCGTGCTGGCGTTAGCACTTGGCTTTCTTTTCTATGTGCTGCACGCGCGCGGATTTTTCGAGCATCGCCAACACCTCCAATTTGCCGCCGGCAGCGCCGAAGGCATCACCCCTGGTGTGCCAATTACCTTCTCCGGCATGCCCATCGGCCAAGTCACGGGGGTGACGCTCAACGACGGCGGCGGTATCGTGATCCAGGCAGAAGTCTCGGCCGACGGTGCAAAATGGCTGCGAACCGACAGCAGCTTCATGCTGGACAAGCCCATCGTCGGCGGCGCGAAAATCAAGGTCAGCTCCGCCAACCTGGATTCGCCGCAACTACCCGACAACGCCACCGTGCTGCTGCTGACTTCTGACCCTGGCCAGGAAATTCCTGTCCTGGTCGAGCGGGTCAAGGCGATCCTGACCAACGTCGAACATATCACCCGCCAGGATGGCGAACTTGCCTCGACCCTGGCCAACACCAAAACCATCACCACGCGCATGACCGGCAAATATGGCGTGCTGGAAGGGGTGCTGGGTAGCGAGGAAAACGCCCGGCCTGTCGCCAGCAGCCTGAAGAATCTGGAAAGCCTGACCGCGCGGCTTAATCAGGTTTCCGGCAAGGTTGATGCCATGCTGGTCAAGACCGACCGTTGGCTGTTCGCCGCCGACGGCGTATCGGAGCAGACAAGACAAAGCCTGCTCAAGGTCCAGGCCATGCTGACCGACGCGCAAGGCAGCCTCAGGCGCGTGGATGCGCTGCTGAAGAACGCCGTCGACATCTCGGCCAATGTAAAAGACGGTACGCAAGACCTGAGCAAGCTTCGCGCCGAGGTGGACGAATCAGTGGCCAAGGCCAACGACCTGCTCGATGACATCAACCGCATGTGGCCGTTTGGCGGCGGCGACAAGCAGATCAAGCTGCCATGAATTTGGAAATGCATTCACCACAGAGACACAGAGGCACAGAGATGTCGTTTCTGAATGCTTGCGTCATGACTCATGAGTCAACACCCTTTCTCCGAGCATTGCCAGGAATCTTGTCGAGGAGTTTTCTCCGTGCCTCTGTGCCTCTGTGGTTAAAGGTTGGGGTTTATGGGTTAACAGCTTTGATGCTTGCCGCCTGCGGTGGCGGCCCCAAAACACCCGACTGGAAAAAGGACAGCGCAAGCCTCATCGAGAAATACAAGAAAGCCGAACTCAAGGGCGAAACCCAGCGGGCAGAGCGCTACTTTGAACAAGCGCTGGATGCCGCCGGCAGCGCCGGCAGACTGGAGGATACCGCACGCCTGCACCTGGTGCGCTGCGCAACCCGACAGGCCAGCCTGGATTTCAATCCTTGCACGGGTTATCTCGATCAGGTCCGATTTGGCGCCGTGGCCGAAGACGAGGCGTATTACCGTTTCCTCGCCAATTTATGGGACAAGCTCGACCGTGCCGCGTTACCGGCACAATACCGTGATTTCGTTCAAGGCGTCGATCCGGCGAAGTCGCTTGCCATTGCAGAGGCTATCCCGGATCCGCTTTCGCGCCTGATCGCCATTTCCTTGCTGGTGTCCCGCAAACAAGCCAGTGACGACGCTCTCAGGCTGGCCGCGGAAACCGCATCCGAACAGGGCTGGCGCAAGCCCTTGCTGGTCTACCTGAAACTGCTCGAAAACCGTGCTACGGTAAAAAACGACATGAACGAAATTGAAAAGCTTCGCGCCCGCATCCGGCTGGTTGAAGAGTCGTTCTAAAAACCAACAGCAAACGCTCCGGAGAAATGGATGGACACCCTCACGCAATGGCTGCAATCCCCCTGGCCCTGGTATGTCGCCGGGCCAGTCATTGGCCTGATGGTGCCGCTCATGATCTGGATCGGCAATCGCTCGTTTGGCATTTCATCCAACTTGCGGCATTTGTGCGCCATTTCCCAGCCGCACTTGATTGGCGTCGATTTCTTCAAGTACAACTGGCGTGAACATAGCTGGAGCCTGGTATTTGCGCTGGGCGCAATATTGGGCGGCTTTCTGGCCGGCGTGGTGTTCGCCAATCCCGAACCGGTCAATCTCTCGGTGGCCTTCCTCACCCGTCTCGCTTACTGGAACGTGCCGATCGGCGAGGGTTTCCTGCCGCCAGTATTATTCGGCTTCTATTGGGAAAGCATCCTGCTCATGTTTTTTGGCGGTGTGCTGGTTGGCTTTGGCACCCGTTACGCCTCCGGCTGCACCTCGGGCCATGCCATCACCGGCCTGTCGACCATGCAGCCGCAATCCCTGCTGGCGGTGCTGGGCATTTTCAGCGGCGGCCTGATCGCCGCGCACTTCATCACACCGCCCCTCATGACTTACCTGATGGGCGCGATCCAATGATGCGCTTCATTCCCTATCTTCTCGCTGGCATCCTGTTCGGATTTACCCTGGTCAAGGCCGAGGCGGCCTCATGGTACCGCATCATGGAGATGTTCTATTTCGACTCTTTCCACATGTACGGCATCATGATGACAGCCATCGTCACAGCCGTTATTGGCATCCAGCTCATGAAGCGCGTCACCGGCCGCGCCTCGCTGGAAGGCACGCCGATGGAAATACCGGTCAAGGAATCCGGCCGTTACAAATATGTATATGGCGGCCTGATATTCGGTCTCGGCTGGGGCATTATTGGCCTGTGTCCGGGCCCGCTCTTTGCCCTGATCGGCATGGGATCCATTGGCGCGCTCGCCGCGCTCGCCGGCGCGCTGCATGGCACCTGGCTTTACGGAGTTTTACGGAACCATTTACCCGAATAAGTTTCAGAAACCCAGCAAGCCCGCTTATTTGACAAGCTGACTGCGCAGCGGGTACCTTGCCGCCTGTAAGGCTTTTCCTTACCGTAAATATTTCGACTGGAGGAGTTTCATGACCAAGCTTTCCCTGATCACCGCCGGCCTGCTGGCCGCCTTTGCAGCCGGCGCCCAAGCCGCGCCCGCCATGATGTCTGCGGAATGGACCGCACAAGCCTGCGACGCCTGGAACAAGGACGCCACCCTGACCGATGGCCTAGCCGACAAATGGATCAAGAATGACAAGGGCCGGGGCTACAAGATCATCCACCTGTATCGCACCGACTGTGGCGATGCGACCAAGACCGAGATGAAAATCGTGGCCAAGGAAGGCAAAGCCATGTGTGTTTACGGCGGCGCGGTGCAAAACACCAAACTGGATGACAGCGCAGACTATGTCATGCATGCCGAGACCAAGCGCTGGAATGAGATGGGCGCCGGTGAATACGGTCCCATGAGAGCAATGGGTTTTGGCCGTTTGAAGTTTAACGGGCCCAAGATGGAAGCCATGAGTGTGATGGGGCCGTTTGAAGCCTTCCTGCGCCTGCCTGGAAAGATTCCTGGCGATGCGGCCTGCCCCAAGTAAGCGGACACCAGCACACCTCAAGAAAACCGGGCGATGCCCGGTTTTTTTATTTTATTGCCAGCAAGATCAATGCAGGGCTGGTGGCGCGGAATCCGCGGCCATGCCGCTTGCCAGTTCATCCGGCGTGGCCTCGCGGATATCCATGATGCTTACCACGCAAACCGCATTCTGGCCGGCAAGCGGATGATTGCCATCCACCGTGAGCATGCCGTTTTCAATAGACGTGACATAAAAGGTTTTTGTATCGCCCGCTTCGTTGGTCATTTGCACCTGCGCGCCCACACGGCGGAATTCCGGCGGCACGTTGTCAATGTCGTCACTAAATGTCAGTTCTGGATCGTATTCGCCGAATGCGTCCTCTGGCGGCAGTTGCACTTCGACGCGGTCACCGGCTTTGCGGCCAGCCACCGCCGATTCAATACTAGGTAGTAAACCGCTGTTGGCGCCCTGCACATAGCCAACAGGAAGATCGTGCTGCTCGACGACATTGCCGGCAGGGTCAAGGATGGAATAGGTGATGTAGACCACCATTCCGGTCTGGACAACGGGTTGATTCATGATTGGCTGGTTCCTGATTGGAGATCGCATTGTCCGCGAAAGCCAATCCGCAGTCCATCCATTTGATATCCGGGCTAGCTCGATCGCCGCATGGTTCCGCCCGCCTCCGCACCAGCGCCATCGCCATGACAGATGGCGTATTCGAGTTGGCTCGGCGGCTCCATACCCAGAAGCCGGTAGAACCGCTTGAGGTTGTCGCGGTACAGCCGGTCAAAACTGGAAACAGTATGGCCGGGGTTGTAGTCGCCAAACCACCAGAACCAGTCGGAGCTTTCACAGACCGCCAGCTGCCGGCGCGCAGCTTCCAGCGCCTCTTCATTGAGCGATCCGGACGCAGCCACCAGGTCGAACGTGCGCTTGGCTTCGCATAGCATATCCCAGGCTGCATTCTTCGCCGGATCGCCCATCCAGGTGGAAAACGTGCCATACACCCAGCTGCCGGCGGTCAGTCCAGGCAACGCTTGCATGGTGTCATGCGCGTGGGTCTGCAAATATTCCCTGAACGTCGTCATGCGGATAAACGGGTGCTCCGCCAATGTCTTGTACAGTCCAGACAAGAAATAGTAAGCGTTGTAAGGGTAGTATTCCCAGGCATTTTCACCATCCAGGATGACGGATACAACCGCCTCGCCGACCTTCGTTTCGGCCTGAATACGCTCCAGCTCCGCAATGAAGTGCGCGACCGCATCGGCACCATGCCATTTGGAATACTCGAAACCGATCAGGTCGGACAAACGGTCATCACGAAAGAAACACACCGGCCCCCCTTCCAGAGTGGCCAAGCGATATGGCCGGTAAAGGGAAGCCTCCGGCTTCTCTGCCTGATCGCCGGCATGTTTCAGGCTGTTGGTCAGAACGTTTCCGCCCGATGCTGTCCAGTGCAGGCCGGCATCGGCAAACAACCGCATGAGCACATTCGACAGCCCGCCTTCCGCCGGCCAGATACCGACAGGCTTTAGTCCAAAGCGCGCTTCGTGCGACTGAATGGCGGACTGGATATGTGCAGTCACGCGCCCTGTGCCGCCAGGATAATGATGGGCGCGCGGCAACACCATGTCCGGCCACGCTTCACGCGCTGACTGGAAATCGATCAACAGCGGCGCAATGGGATGCGTGTGTGGTGTGGTGGAAAGTTCGATGCGCCTGCTTTCCATC
Source organism: uncultured Thiobacillus sp. (assembly GCA_964625895.1). Lineage (GTDB taxonomy): Bacteria > Pseudomonadota > Gammaproteobacteria > Burkholderiales > Thiobacillaceae > UBA6918. The sequence goes on along the minus strand of CAZVBY010000023.1, from coordinate 7,119 downwards.
AACGCCCGATAACGGGGAATCAAGCCCGTGACAGTCCGCCCCACCAGTTCCAGAAGAGCGCTCCGGTCTGCCGCATCAAAACCCTGCCCTTTGGCCATGAGACGGACGGGTAGCGGATCGCTGCGGCGTACCGTTTCGCCGATCCAGACCAGGTGGTACCAGGTCGTCAGATCGGCAAGGTATTGCCCGGACAAATAATCGAGCGCATTGCCGCCCAGACCCACCACCTGATTGTAGAGCTCGTGCAGGCGCTTGTATGGCGGATAGGGCGACACCATCTGCTCGTGATCGCAGCGAAAACCGCACTCCAGGATGATTTCGCGCTCGGCAGGCATCAATTTCTCGAAATCCGGCCGCGCAAGCAACCGTAAAAGGGGGTCACGATAACGCCCGGTTTTCAGTTGATCCGCGTAATCCTCCAGTTGATCGAGCAACACCGGGACAAAATTGAACACGGCGCGGGCACGAGGCTCCGCTTCGATGTGCGCGGCCATGTCGGCATAATCCTTGAGCGCATGCAAATACGTCCACGGCAGACGGAACTCGCCGCTTTCGATATCGCGGTAATCCGGCTGGTGCATGTGCCAGCACAGGATCAGATGCAGTTTTCGCACGCTCATGTCACCTCACGTAATGCACGTGTTGTCCCAGCATCTCTGGCGTGATGAGCGTCACCCCGTTGGGTGTGACATGGAAGGCTCTGGCATCGGCCTCGCGGTCGTAACCGACCACAAGACCTTCGGGAATGAGGCAGCCCTTGTCGATGACGACTTTGCGCAGCCGGGCATTGCGGCCAATGATCACATCCGGCAGGACGACGGCCTCTTCCAGGTAGGCATAACTGTTGACCTTGACGTTGGAAAACAGCACCGATCGCCGGATGGTTGCACCGGAAATCACGCAGCCCCCGGACACCATCGAATCGAATGCCTGGCCACGGCGGTCGTCGTCATCAAAGATGAATTTTGCTGGCGGCAATTGCTCCTGGTACGTCCAGATCGGCCAGCTCTTGTCATACAGGTTAAGTTCGGGCGTGACGCGAGCGAGGTCAAGATTGGCCTCCCAGAAAGCTTCAACCGTTCCGACATCGCGCCAATAAGGCTCACTGCCAGAGCAGTTTACGCAACTATCCGAGAAGCGATGCGCGATGACACGATAGCGCGGCACCATGTAGGGAATGAGATTTTTGCCAAAATCATGCTCGGAGTGCGGGTCGTCGGCGTCGCGGATCAATTGTTCATAAAGGAATTTGGCATTGAAAACATAAATGCCCATGCTCGCCAGCGCCCGGTCTGACCGGCCGGGCATCGGCGGCGGGCTTTCGGGTTTCTCGACGAATTCGACCACCCGTTCGTTTTCGTCCACCGCCATCACGCCAAACCCCTTGGCATCCTCCAGCGGCACTTCCATGCACGCCACCGTCATGTCGGCGCGATGTTTGAAATGACAGGCCAGCATTTCACCGTAATCCATCTTGTACACGTGATCACCGGCCAGGATCAGAATGTACTCGGGGTCATAGGTACGCAGAATGTCCATGTTCTGAAACACGGCGTCGGCCGTACCCTTGTACCAGTCCGCCTCAATGCGCTGCTGGGCGGGCAGCAAATCGATGAATTCGTTGAATTCCCCACGCAAAAATCCCCACCCGCGCTGAATATGTTTGATCAGGCTGTGCGCCTTGTATTGTGTGAGCACGCCAACGCGACGGATGCCGGAATTGAGGCAGTTCGATAAGGGAAAGTCGATGATGCGAAATTTGCCGCCGAATGGAACGGAGGGCTTGGCCCGCCAGTCTGTCAATTGCATCAGCCGGGTGCCCCGGCCTCCGGCCAGAATCAAGGTAACCGTCTGCTTGGTCAGCAGGCTGACAAATCGCGGTTCGCCATTATGGGGGTTTTGCATGAGAACCCTTTCCTTCCGACAAATGTGGTCCTCTTCTTATGATAGGCTTTCATAAAGACGACCGGTTTTCAATTCAGGTGAATATGTTAAAGGCATCCAGCGACAATCGCCTACTCGAACTGGCTGCGGGACGCAGCCATGACCCATTCGGGTTTTTAGGCTGGCATTCCCACGCGGAAGACCATGTCATCCGCGTGTTCGACCCCTACGCCGACACGATCGAAATCATCGGCCTGGGGCCGATGGAAAAAACCGATCCGCGCGGCCTCTTCGAGTGGCAGGGCGGACAGGCGCCGGAAATCCCCTACCGCCTTCGCGTCAGCGATGGCCATGACAGTTACGAGCGGGACGATCCCTATTGCTTCCCGCCGCTTCTTTCAGAGCATGATTTGTACCTGTTTGGCGAAGGCCGGCTGATGCAGGCCTACCAGATGCTGGGCGCACACAGGCTCGTCGTCAACGGCGTGGAAGGGGTGCGCTTTGCCGTGTGGGCGCCGAATGCCGCCCGGGTCTCGGTCATCGGTGATTTCAACCATTGGGATGGACGCCTGCACCCCATGCGCTCGCGCGGACATTCCGGTGTGTGGGAACTGTTCATCCCCGGTATTCGCTCAGGCTCGCATTACAAATTCGAACTGCGCAACCGTGATTCCGGACAACTTCTGGTCAAGTCCGATCCCTATGCCCAGCTGTTCGAGCGCCGGCCCGGCACGGCGCCGCGCGTCTGCCCGCCCGCAGCCCATTCGTGGCAGGATGCCGGCTGGCTCGCCCGGCGTGCCAAGTGGGATTGGCTGCACGCTCCCATCAGCGTCTACGAAGTTCATGCCGGCTCATGGAAGCGTCACCCGGATGGCCGCTTCTACACTTACCTTGATCTGGCCGACCACCTGATCCCGTATGTCCGGGAAATGGGTTACACGCACATTGAACTGCTGCCGATATCCGAGCATCCACTGGACGAATCCTGGGGTTACCAGGCGACCGGTTATTTCGCACCCTCCAGCCGTTATGGCTCGCCAGACGATTTCCGCGCCTTTGTCGACGCCTGTCACCAGGCTGGCATCGGCGTCATCCTCGATTGGGTGCCTGCCCATTTTCCGCAGGATGACTGGGCGCTGGCGCGTTTCGACGGCACGGCGCTCTACGAGCACGAAGATCCCCGGCGCGGCTATCACCAGGACTGGGGCACGCATATCTTCAACTATGGACGAGCCGAGGTGAAAAATTTCCTGCTCGCCAGCGCGCATTACTGGCTGTCCGAGTTTCATATCGATGGCCTGCGGGTGGATGCGGTCGCTTCCATGCTGTACCTCGATTATTCACGCAAAGAAGGCGAGTGGTTGCCCAATCAATACGGTGGACGCGAGAATCTCGACGCCATCGATTTTCTGCGCCAACTCAATATCATGGTGCATGAACAATTCCCTGGCGCGTTGACCTTTGCCGAGGAGTCCACGGCCTGGCCCATGGTGTCGCGCCCGGCTTATCTCGGAGGACTTGGCTTTTCGTTGAAATGGAGTATGGGCTGGATGAACGACACGCTCGCCTATTTTCGTCATGAGCCTGTGCACCGTCGTTGGCATCACAATCTGCTGACGTTTGGCCAGCTTTATGCCTACACGGAAAATTTCATCCTGCCGCTATCGCATGACGAGGTCGTGCATGGAAAAGGTTCGCTGGTTGCCAAAATGCCCGGTGACCGCTGGCAGCAATTTGCCAATCTGCGCCTGCTCATGACCCTGCAAATGACCAGCCCGGGCAAGAAACTCAATTTCATGGGCAGCGAATTTGCCCAGACACGCGAGTGGCAATCCAGTTGGGAGCTTGAATGGGCATTGGCGGCGGATGAAAACCATCTTGGCATTCAACGGTTGGCCAAGGACCTCAATCATCTGTATTCCAGTCATCGCGCACTGCACGCGCTGGACTTCGACCCTGAGGGCTTTCAGTGGCTGGATTGCAATGATGCGGATCACTCCATCCTGGCCTATTCGCGCCAGGCGCCAGACGGCGGGCGCATGGTTGTGGTGCTCAACTTCACTCCCGTACCGCGGCATGGCTACCGACTGGGCGTGACCGCTACCGGCGAATACCGTGAAATGCTCAACACTGACTCCATCCATTATGGAGGCGCCAACCTTGGCAACGGCGGCGCGCTCAATAGCGAACCCGTACCCTGGATGGGTCAGTCTCATTCCCTCGTTCTCACTCTTCCACCGCTTGCCGCGCTGGTACTTGAATCATGCTGCTGACCGAACTCCCCACCTGGAAGAAACTTGAACAACACCGCCAATCGTGGAATAACGTGCGCATGCGCGAGTTATTCCGTGCCGATGACGAGCGCTTTGAGCGCTACCACTTGCTGCTCGATGATTTTCTTCTGGATTACTCCAAAAACCTGATCGATGACGAAACGCTCTCCCTGCTTCGCCAGTTGGGACAGGAAGCCAATGTGCCTGCATGGACGGATGCCATGTTCATCGGCGAAAAAATCAACTTCACGGAAAACCGTGCTGCGTTGCACACCGCGCTGCGCGGCAACCTGTCCACGCCGCTCTACGTTGACGGGACAAACATCATGGAGGACGTTGGCAAGGTGTTGCATCACATGCGTCTCTTTACCGATGCCGTGCGCGAAGGAAAGTGGCGGGGACACACCGGGAAAATCATCACGGACATCGTCAACATCGGCATCGGCGGTTCCGACCTGGGGCCAAAAATGGCCTGCGGCGCGCTGCAATCGCACGGTAACGCGCGTCTGAACATGCACTTCGTATCCAACATCGACCCCAACCACATCGGCGATACGCTCGACAGTCTCAATGCCGAGACCACGCTGTTCATTGTCTCCTCCAAATCTTTCACCACACTGGAAACGCTGTCCAATGCGCGAATAGCCCGCCGCTGGCTGGTGGAACGGCTGGAGTCAGAACGCGCCGTCGCACGACATTTCGTCGCCATCTCCACCAACGCGGAAGCGGTCAGCGCTTTCGGCATCGACCCTGCCAACATGTTTGCCTTCTGGGATTGGGTGGGCGGCCGGTATTCGCTTTGGTCGGCGATCGGCCTGCCAATCGCGCTGTATATCGGCATGAACGGATTCGAACAACTGCTGGCTGGCGCAAGCGACATGGATGCGCATTTCCGCGCCGATCCCATCGCCAGCATGCCCGGCACGCTGGCGCTGCTGTCGCTGTGGTACCAGCATTTCTGGGACTCGCCCAGCCATGCGGTATTCCCCTACGACATCCACCTGGGGCGGCTGCCCGCCTACCTGCAACAGCTTTGCATGGAATCCAACGGCAAAAGCACCACCCGGCTGGGCGAGAAAGTGGCCTACCCCACAGGCGAGATTGTCTGGGGAGAACCCGGTTCCAACGGTCAGCACGCTTTTTTCCAACTGCTTCATCAGGGCACCCGTTTCGTCCCGGTCGATTTCATGCTGGCCGCCACCACCGACCATGCCTACGAAGGGCTGCACCAGATGCTCGTCGCCAACTGTTTCGCGCAGTCCGAAGCGCTCATGCTGGGTAAAACCGAGGAAGAAGCCCTGGCAGAACTCAAATCCGAAGGCGCGGATGAAGACACCATCCGCATGCTATTGCCCCACAAGTACTTCCCCGGAAACAAGCCCTCGAACACTATTCTGTACAGACACCTTAACCCCCGTACTTTGGGCCGACTGATCGCGCTCTACGAACACAAAACCTTTGTGCAAAGCACCTTGTGGAGCATCAACGCCTTTGACCAGTGGGGCGTGGAAATCGGCAAACGGCTTGCCAGCGTACTGATTCGCGAATTGGGCCAGGATGCGCCAATTCGCTCACATGATGCCTCCACAAACGGACTGGCCGGACACTATCATCGCCTGACAAGCAAACCGGATTGAGCGCATGCAGGAACCGCCCCGCCATTCGAGAATAATCCAGAAGATGGTCTGAACCATGCAAGTCACACCGCATCATGCCAATACATTAAGCTGGCTGCTGCAAGTGGCTTACACCACGCTGCGGCTTTTCTTCAAGAATGGCCTGCTGAATCACGCAGCGGCTACGGCGTTTTATTTCATGTTGTCTGCAACTCCCCTGCTATTGCTTCTCTCTTATGGCATGCAATGGCTAGGCAAACTAGCCGAAACGCATGTACCTGCCACCATGTTGTTTGCCGCGCTGTATAACCAGTTCCGGCTCGAGTCCCTGACCGAAATCGGGTTTCTTCCCCGGCAGGCACAACTGGCAGCGGGTAGCGTGGGCGTGCTGACCTTGCTGATTTCTTCACGGGGTCTGGTCAGTACGGTGCAATCGGCCTTCAAGGTCATTTTCCCCGCCGATATCAAACGACGGCTTGTCACATCGTGGTTATTGCCACTGGCGATTTTTCCCATTGCACTTGGATTGTTAGGTCTGGCGGGCATCGCTCAGGCAGTGCTGACCTTCTTCTCCAACGTTGAGTTGATTGGCGGCCTGCAGGCCACACTGCTGAAAGTCCTCAATGCCGTTTTCGCGCTAGGCATGATCTGGCTGCTGCTCTTTCTGGCTTTCTGGCGGCTCCCAGTCGAACATACGCGCCCGCGAGATGCTGCCATCGCGGCTTTGCTGGCATCCGTGAGCCTGTTCGCGCTATTTGCTGTGTTTGGCGTCTTTTTCCGACTGGAGCGCTATCAATCGCTCTATGGCGCGCTCGGCGGCGCCGTTTTCGTGTTGATCGGCGCATATCTGGCCTGTACCGTTTTCTATTTCTGGGCGCAATGCCTTTACGCAGCAGGAAAGGCCGATGTAGAGGCACTGGAAAAACTTTTCCTGGCCGGCAATGCCGAAGGCGGGCAGAACCGCTTCGAATCCTATGTCTTTGGCCGAGCCAATCGCCTGCTGGAGCGCTACGGCCGAAACGTGGCGGCAGGAGAAACATTGATCGAGGAAGGCGAGCAATCAGACACGGCATTTTTTCTGTACGCCGGCCGTATTGGCGTCTACAAGAAACTGGATGGCGGTGAACGCAAGCTGGGCACGCTCGACGAAGGCCAGCTATTCGGTGAAATGGCCTATTTGCTCAAGGAAAAACGCACCGCCACGGTGAGAGCCGAAATTGACACCGTCGTACTGGCGCTGCCGCCGAGTATTCTGGAGGATCTGATGCGTCACTCGGCGCCCTTGTCGCGACGCATTATCGATACGCTGTGCCAGCGGCTGGAGCGTATGAATCTGGCCACGGAAC
>CAZVBY010000022.1:6470-18944 GCA_964625895.1 uncultured Thiobacillus sp. | reverse complement strand
TAGATCGCAGCGCCTTCCTTGATCTCGCGCATGTCAATGCTGCCGAGTTGATTGTTGAGGTTGACCAGATAGGCCGTCAATTTGGCGGGGATGGGTTGCGCGGCGCCCACGGCATTTTTTCTCAACACGGAAATGGTGATAATGCCGCGCGTCTTGCTGCGGTCGATCTTGTAGGATTTGGCAACATCCGGCAGAAGTTCGCTGGCCAGCATGGCATTGTAGTGAACTTCCAGCGTGCCGAACTTCTCGGCTTGTTCAGCCTGTGCCGCAGGGATGAAAGCAATTGCAAGCAGTGCCAGCCAGCGAATCATGATGTCTCCTTGGTTTGACTTGTTATCGAGTTCCCAATATAGACAATCAATTTTTCGTGGAAAGCATTTTCAGCCAGTCGGCCAAATCGTTTAGCACGCCGGTCGCAGCCTTGTTGAAAGCCTGATGCGCACCCGCCACGTCGTAACTGGCGGCGGGTACGGTCTGCACAAAGGTTTTGCGGCCCAGCAGACTGCGCGAAGCCAGATCGCTGACTTCCGCGCGCAGCACGAGCCGGACCTGGCCGGGCTCAGTCGCGGCATCGTGGTACAGGTCGAGGATATCGGTCGTCAACAGCCAGTCGCCGCGCACATTGGTCCCTGTCTGCACCACGGCCTTGAACAGGCCCTCCCTTTCCAGCCGCTCGATGAGCAGATCGGTCATGCGCTTGCCGGGCCGCTCGGTCCAGCGCGCGAACTGGTAGGTGCCGCGCGTGCCGGGCCGCCTGCTGAACGCGATGTTGTCGGTGTCGTAAAATGCGCCAGCCTGAGTATCCGTGAGCACCACTGCGCGGGCCGGCTGGGTTGCCGGTGCCGTCGCGGCGCGGCCGGCATCTTCCAGTACATAATAGGTCATCTCCGGCGCGTTCTTGCCCCCGCCGTCCAAGCCAAGATTGACGCAGCCGCTCAGCGCGGCCAGCGCGAAGAGCATGATTGGTTTTTTCATGGACGTTTCTCCCCTGGCCCCAGTTGCTGCTTACCCGGCCCCAACAGCAACGCCTTGGGATTGGACAGTTTCTGTCCGGCAACGGTGACGGCATCCGCGCCGGTACGCACATCCCGGCTCATGGCGGTCAGTTCGAGCGAACCGGTATCAGATAGCGCCTGCAACTTGCCCGATATCGCCAAGGTTTCCTTGCGCAGACTTTCCATGGCGACCGTTGCCTCCTTGAGCGCGGTTTGCGCGTTCTGCCCCACCGCTTGGATGCCGCCTTCGGCACGGGTGGCCGCCTGGGCAATGCTGGCGCCGGCAAAACGGAATTCGTCCGAGGCATCCTTCAGCCCCTGCACGGCCTGTTCCAGTGTCTGCTTGTTGCTGGCCAGGTGGTCGGATAGTTCCTTCAGGTTTTGCAGCGTGGCGGAAATACGCGCCTGATTGTCGTCGGACAGCAGGGTGTTCATTTTCTCCAGCACTTGTGCGCCGTTCTCCGCCATTTGCGAAACTGCGATGGCGACCTTGTCCAATTCGGAGCTGCCTTCGGCGATGACGGGATACCGTTCACCCGGAGGCGGCTCAGCCAGCAACGCCGCCTGTTCCTGCGGGTTGGTGAGCTCGATTGTTGCCAACCCGGTAACGACGTTGCGCTTGACATAAGCCTGGGCGCCCTGGCGCACGGGTGCGTCCTCCGCTACCTTGATCAGCACGCGCACCGCTTCGGCAGGCTTGGTGACAAACTCGAATTCGGTGACCGAGCCCACCTTGATGCCGCGCATCTTGACGGCGCTGTCCACATCCAGCCCGTCCATCGACTGATTGACGAAATAAATCGTGTAGTGGCGATAAGCAATGTCGTCGGCCTTGCCGGCAATCCAGAACAGGCCCAGCGTCAGCAGTACGGCCGCAGCCAGCACCAACGCGCCAACCAGGGTGTAACGGGCATTGGGTTCCATCAGAGAGTTTCCTCCTGTCTGCCCGCGGCGAAATAGTCTCTGAGCCACGGGTCATCGATACGTTGCAACTCATCCATTTTGCCTGCTCCCAGCACCTTGCCGCGCGAGAGCGCAATGATGCGATCCATTGCTTGCAAGGTATCCAGATCATGCGTCACCAGAAATACCGTCAACCCCAGGCTGTCGGAAAGCTGGCGAATCAGCCGGTCAAAGGCGCGCGCCGAAACCGGGTCCAGCCCGGAAGTCGGCTCATCCAGAAACAAGAGTTCGGGATCCAGCGCCAGCGCCCTGGCCAACGCGGCACGCTTTCTCATGCCGCCGGATAGCTCACTGGGCATTTTAGCGCCCGCTGAGACCGGCAGGCCAGCCAGCGCGATCTTGAGGTGCGCCAGCGCAAGACAATCCGACGGTGGCAAATCCGTATGTTCGCGCAAAGGCAAGGCCACGTTTTGCTCGACCGTCAGCGAGGAAAACAGCGCACCATCCTGGAACAACACGCCAAAACGCTTTCTGAGCGCCATCAGCGCCTCATCTGATGCGGCCCACACTTCCTGGCCAAGTAGCCGGATACTGCCCGACTCAGGGCGGATCAGACCGATGATTTCCTTGAGCAACACGGATTTTCCCGTGCCGCTGCCGCCGATCAGCGCGACCACCTCGCCGCGCGCGACCCACAGGCTGACACCATCGTGGATCAACGCACCGGAGAGGCGCGTGACGACATTCTCGACTTCGATTGCCGCCGCCGTCATCAAATCCCCACGTTGGAGAAAGCCACTGCGAAAATGGCGTTGATGATGATGACCGCGACAATGCTCTGCACCACGGTGGACGTGGTGTGCTCGCCCACGCTGCGCGCGTCGCGCGATACCGACAACCCCATGCGACAGGCAATAAAACCGATGAAGAGCGCGAACACGGGCGCCTTGGCCAGGCCGATCAGGAGCGTCTTCATTTTAAGCACGCTGTCCAGCCGGTCCCAGAATTGCGAGTATTCGATGCCCAACTGGGATTTGGCCACCAGCATTCCCCCCAACAGACCCGCCACGTCGCCCAGGAAAACCAGCAGAGGCATGGCCAGAAACAAGGCCAGGATCCGCGGCAGCACCAACACGCCATAAGGTGACAGGCCCAGCACAGTCAACGCATCGACCTCTTCGTTGACCTTCATCGCACCAAGCTGCGCCGTCATTGCTGCGCCGGAGCGTCCCGCCACCAGGATGGCGACGATAACCGGTGAAATCTCGCGCAGGACGGCCGCCGACACGCCATCCACCACAAAGATATTGGCGCCGAACTTTTGCGCCTGCACGCCCATGAGATAGGCGAACACCACGCCCAGCAGGAAAATCATGGCCATGGTGATGGGGATGGCATAGACGAACACCGCTTCGAGCTGGGCAACGAACTCGCGCATGCGGAATACATGCGGCCGACGGATTTGCTGGAACCATTCACTGGCCACGCGCCCGATGAAAGCCGCCACGCCAGTGAGATGCCACCAGCCCCTGACAGCGCCAAAACCAAGCTGATACAACATGCCGGGCAATGGCGGCGGGGGCGCTTCCTCCTCGTGCCGGAAGTATTGCCGCACCAGCGTGAACACTTGCTGCGCCGCCGGCGCAAACGTGCGCAGCTCGATGGCTGACTTGTCGGTTCCGGCGCGATCGAGCAAATTCAGGACATGATGCGCACCGCTGGTGTCCAACGCCGTCAACCCGGTGCCATCGAGCAATATCGCGTCTCGAAGCTGCCCTTCCGGCAAGCGTGGAAAATCGGCATGACGCGCCAGCGTCCAGTCGCCCGACAAAAAAAGGACGCTGCGCCCATCCTGCTGCTCAACCGTGAGTACGGGCGCCTTATCCATACAGGCCCAGCGGATTGTCCGGATCAACGCCCTGCATGAAGGGCGTGCGGCGGTCGCTGTGTGTGACCTGATACACGCAACCGATCCAGTTGCCGACCACGGCCTCCGCCGTGTCGTGCCAGGTATTGTCCAGATGCGGCAACAACAAGGCTTCCGGATAGGCGCCCGCGCTGCCCGCGCGCAAGCGCATCTCGTACTCCCTCAGCACAGCCTGTGCCTGGGTATCAAAATAATTTTCCGGAAACGGCGGGTAAGCGGGCAACCTGCCCTGTGATGCCAGCAACTGGTCGCGTTTGTATTCCTTTAACAGCGACACCGTGTCGTATTCGGGATGGCCCTGAAAAAACACCGTGCGCAGACCATCTTTCGAAACCGCGAGATGCACGCCCGCCGCCTCGCTTTCCGCCAGCACATGCAAACCCGCCGTTTCAAACTGCGCGCGGGAGATGTCGTTCCAGCGCGAATGCGGCACGTCAAAACGTGTATTCACATCCGACACCAGCGGATGGCGCATGTCCTTTACCCGGTGTTCGAATACGCCCCAGACTTTCCTTTTCTGCCTTACGCGCTTCTGGCCATGACGAAACTGCATCACCGCATGCGTGGCCAGACAGGAGCACAGCGTGGATGTGACGTTATCCCAAGCCCAATCAATCACTTCGATCAACGGGTTCCAGAAGGATTCCTGATCCAGGTTTTCGTGCGTGACATTGGCGCCGGTGATAATCAGCGCGTCCAGCCCCTGTGCGCGAATCTGGTCAAAGCTCTCGTAGTAGCGGTCAACATGCGCCTGTCCGGCTTCGCCGCGCGGCAACGCCGGAATGGTGAACGGGTGCACATAAAACTGCGCGATGGGGTTGCTTTCGCCCACCAGCCGGAAGAACTGCCGTTCCGTCGCTTCCAGCGCGGCATCCGGCATCATGTTCAACAGGCCGACATGCAGTTCGCGGATCACCTGGCTGCCCGCGCGCTCGCGCGACAATACCGTCACGCCGGCATCGCGCAAGCGGGCAAAACTTGGGAGATCGTTATGCGCAACCAGCGGCATCAGGCATCCCCCTTGCGCGCAATCGCCGCTTCCACCAGCGCCAGAAAATCCTGCTCGTTTTTCACCTGCGCCACTTCCTGCGAGGTGACGGTATAACCATGCGGCCCGGCAATTGCCTCATAACGCGGAATGCGCGAGTGAAACAGACGCGGAAACACCCAACGGGTGAAATCATTGGGTTCAATCCGAGCCACGTACTCCACGCCCTTTTCTTGCATGTACCCTGGCAAATATTCCTGTAAAAACGCGGGACGATAATACAAGGGTTTAGGGTCGCTTTGCGCGCGGCGGATCAGGGTGTCTTCTTCTTCGCGCGTGGTGGTCTGGATGTAAAGGATGAGCGTGTGTTCGGCAAGAAGCTCGATCACGCCTGGCTCGTCCAGTTCGCACAGGCTGCCGCCGACATCATTGACAAAGTGCGGGTAGCCGTAGATTTCCTGCCCCTTGCGAATGAACTCGGGCACGTCGCGCATGGCGGCAATTTCCGCTTCACGATACGCCGCCTGCCGGCGGGAGAATTCCTCAAGGCTTAAGCCCCCCCAGTCCGGCCCGCCCAGTTTTCCAACAAAGGTCAGCACCGGCCCCAGGTCATGGATCTTGATGTTGTTCTTGATGTCGATCCAGTCGTTGCGCAACAGATCGCGCAAAAACGGCACCTGCATCGCCTGCTGTTTAATGAGATCGAGAATCGGCTCGTCCAGATAGCGCGTGCCGATGCGGTAGTCGCCGGAAAAGTGAAACCAGTCATGCCCGCGCAACATGGACGAGATATGTGTCTTGCCCACGCCGGACATGCCCAGCAGGGTGATACGCTTGTTTTTCCAGTCGCGGAATTGTGGCGGCGTAAATTTCATTATCGTTATCAGTCGTTGTCAGGCTACAGCGTAACCAAAACACCGGCATCGGACAATAACAGGTTGCCACTGCGAAACGCTTATCCGCCGCTCAGCGCCTGGAAGATATAAACCGTTCCCTCTTCCGGAACATGATCGGAAAGCGTTTTGCGGTCGATGACCAGGGTGTCGTTGACGCTGAGGCTGACATGCCGGCGCAATGCGCCGCTCTCGTCAAGCACGTAATCGGTGAATCCTGGCGCGATGTCGTTGATTGTGCGCAAAACATCCGCAACCGAGCCAGCCGGCACCTTGATCTGGCGGTTTTCGAGCACCGGGAAAAACCGGTAGAGATGCGGCGTCACCTCCACGGTGGGCATATTCAGCCAAACCGGACCGAATAGACCGGCGGAAAGTTATTGCCCAGGCATTGCCAGGTTTCGCCCCGGTCTTCGGACAGATAAACATTCCCCGTCGAGCTGCCAAAACAAAGGCTGTCGCCGGCCACATCCAGCCCATGCCGCAGCACGATGTCGTAGGCATTTTCCTGCGGCAGGCCTTTCCGGAAGGTTTGCCAGGATTGTCCGCCGTCCGTTGTTCTCGCCACGCGCAGTCCGCCGCCAATCGCCATGCGCGCCATGTCCGACTGGGCGGGCACCACCCACGCGGTGCGGCCATCCTGCGCATCGACAGCAACCGGAAAGCCGAAATGCACGCCGGCATCGGGCTGGCTGACCTTGCGCCAGGACTGCGCGTCATCGTCGCTGTAAAACACGCCACAGTGGTTTTGCTGCCATAGATGATCCGGCTGCGCGGCGCAACCCGTCACAAAATGCGGATCGTGACCCCACTCCGATTCCGGGTTCGGCATGTAGTCATTGAGCATGCCACGATTGCGCGCTGACCAGGTCCGGCCACCGTCAATGGTCTCCAGCACACCGGCCGACGAAACCGCGACATGGATGTGATCCGGATTGCGGGGGTCAACAACAATCGAATGGATGCCCGGTTCGAACACGCCATAGTCGATACTCGCCGGCGTGCCAAACCAGCGGTTCTCGCTTGTCGCATCGCCCGCGAACAGGTCGCCGCCGCGGCTTTCATGGTCCCAAAGCGGCCGGTTCAGCATCCAAGTATCGCCGCCGTCATCGCTGACAAACAGGCCGCCAGGAATCGTGCCGGCATAGAGCCTGCCGGGCTGCGCGGCCGCGCCAAAAGCAATGTTCCAAATCTTGAATACCGTTGCGTCCGCATACTCTGGCTGCCCTGCTGGCGCCAGCGGATCGAAATCCGGCGTGGGCAACACCTTGACGATGTAGCGCGCGCCCTTCGGATATTTCAGCGACAGCACGTCCTCCCAACTTGAGCCGCCATCACGCGAGCGCGACAGCTTCGGCCCCCAGTGGCCATGATCCAGAGACGCCCAAATGGCGCCGTCACGCGGATCGCGCGCCGCGTAACAGATCGGAACACCCGCATGCGCAATTGGCCGGGGACGCCAGGCGGAATTTGTGCAGTCAAGGATGATGGTTCCCTTGCGCGTACCAAGCAGAATCATATCGGGCATTTATTTCGACCTCGTGCAGCAGGATCTGTTAGGGTTAAATGGCCAAGTATTTTTCTTTAGCCGACTCTTGCGCATTGCGCCACGCTACATTTTTGGTTTGGGGGCTTTGGATTTCGCTGATGCCCGCAGCTTGGCCGCGGTTTCAGTTTCCACGCGGATGAGGCCCTCCCGGATGTCAGGCGTATTTCCATCCTCATCGAACCAGATTGGCTGGTACTGAACAAAGAGACCGGGCAGTTCCCAGTAGTTGGAAACAATCTGAATGTCTGCCTTGTCCGCGTTGCTGGGTGTGACGGTTCCTGGCCGGGAATACTTCCATTTGCCGTATTTTTCAGCAAGAACTTCCCGCACCTTTCGATCGACACTCGGGCCTTTGGTGAATACGCCGACCGCTCCGACCTTGCCGTCATATAGCGTCACGACCAGCGTGCATTCATTTACCCAAGATGGACACTCGTTCGCGCCCAGATAGACCGTTTTGACGTTGGCCGGAACAGTGCTGGCTCCGCCAAACTGCCTGGCCATATCGCCCACCATATCGATCAGCGAGGCATAGCAGGTTTGCATTCCCGCGCCGCCCACCTGAAACATCGGGCAGGCTGGAAGATTCAGCGGATCGCCAAGCTGAATCCCGAAGACGGTGGTGTCGACCTTTGCCTTGGCTGCCTTCGCAACCGATGGATCGGAAGCTGCCGGGCCGGCGCAATTTGCCAGTTGCCTGGCAAGATCGGATTTGAGCACGGACGCGAAAACAGCGATGGATTCCATCCTGCGGGGGCGATCCGGGTATTCGACATGGCAGTAGTTGTCGCTCTCGGGCACCGGCTGCCCGCGGTCATTGCGGCAATAAAACACTTCGACCCGCTCGTTGCCGCACTGGTATTGATAGTTGTACTTGACCTCGAAGGCTTGCGCGCTTGCCGCCAGCGCACATGCCACATTGAGCACCAAACCGCTTAAACAGAGGGGCGAACAAGTTGACGTGCGCATTGTTATGTTCAACTCCTTCAAAAGGCCCATGATCTGCGGGGGAAACCACGGAACCCATTGGCTGATTCCTTCGTCAATCTCCGCAGCCAGGTATTTGCTGGCGCCAAGCGTGGCCTTGGCAGCATATCCACATACGATTTTCGCACGCGTCTTCCACTCGATCCCGAAACCTGGTGCAGTCATGCCGAAAACGCGCCCGCAACTTCATCACGCATGAACTTGATATTTTTTATAGCACAGACAACACATATCCAACCGAATGATTGGCCAGTTCCGGAAAAAACGAATTCCAGGAGGCCGGCTCGATTTGCCCGAACCAACGCAGAAAAAAAGGGCGCGCCACGCTAAACGGGGCGCCAAAAAAGGGCGCCCGGAGGCGCCCTGTATTTGCCATGAAACTCGGATAAATTACATGGTATAGGCACGTTCGCCATGCTGGGTCGTATCCAGACCTTCGCGCTCCTCTTCTTCCGGCACGCGCAGCCCGATGGTGAGATCGACCAGCTTGTAGCAGATGAAGGCCACGACACCCGACCAGATGATGGCCGTACCGACCGCCTGCGCCTGGATCCACACCTGAGAGCCGATGGAAGTATCGACGATGGTGTTGTTGACATAGTCGATGATGCCGGTGCCGCCCATGCTCCAGGTGTTGAACACACCCGTCAGCAGCGCGCCCAGAATGCCGCCGATGCCGTGGATGCCGAACACGTCCAGCGCATCGTCCGCGCCCAGCATCTTCTTCAGGCCGGTCACGCCCCACAGGCAAACCACGCCGGCAATCGCGCCGATCACCAGCGCCCCGCCCACGCCCACCCAGCCGCAAGCCGGGGTAATCGCCACCAGACCCGCCACCGCGCCGGAAACCGCGCCCAGCATGGACGGCTTGCCCTTGAGCGCCCACTCAGCCAGGGTCCAGGTCAGTGCCGCGGCAGCCGTGGCATTCAGCGTATTGATGAATGCCAGCGCAGCCGTGCCGCCCGCTTCCAGCGCGGAGCCCGCGTTGAAGCCGAACCAACCCACCCACAGCAGCGAAGCGCCGATCATGGTCATGGTCAGGCTGTGCGGCGTCAAGGCTTCCCTGCCATAGCCGATGCGCTTGCCGACCACGAATGCGCCCACCAGACCCGCGACAGCGGCGTTGATGTGCACCACCGTGCCGCCGGCGAAATCCAGCGCGCCTTTCTGGAACAGGAAGCCCGAGGCTGCCACAGCGGCTTCAGCCGCAGCGGCGTCGGTAAACGCATCCGGGCCGGGCCAGAACCACACCATGTGCGCCATCGGCACGTAGGCGAAGGTGAACCACAGCGCGGAGAACAGCAGCACGGCCGAGAACTTCATCCTTTCGGCGAATGCGCCCACCACCAGCGCGACGGTAATCGCGGCAAAGGTAGCCTGGAAGGCGACAAACACAAACTCGGGGATGTACACGCCCTTGCTGAAGGTCGCGGCGTTGGCCACGGCGCCCGTTTTGGCGTCAAAGATTCCCGAGAGCAGGAAGCGGTCGAATCCGCCAAAGAACGCATTGCCCTGAGTGAAGGCGAGCGAGTAGCCATAGATCGCCCATAACACCGTGATCAGCGCGAAGATCGAAAACACCTGCATCAGGATCGACAGCATGTTCTTCGATCTGACCAAGCCGCCGTAGAACAGCGCCAGACCCGGAATCGACATCATGATGACTAGGATAGTCGCCATCAGCATCCAGGCGGTATCACCCTTGTTGGGCGCGGGAGGCGCAGCGGGTGCTGCCTCCGCTTCCGCAGGCGCGGCGGCTGTCGCGACAGGTGCGGTAGCCTCAACCGGCGCGGCCTCCGCCACGGGTGCGGTGGCTTGCTCGGCAGCGGCTTCCGCTACAGGCGCGGCGACCGGTTCTTCAGCCCAAACCGGCGCGCCCAGCCCCAGCGACAGGATCAATCCCAAACTTGCTAACCATTTGTTCATTTTCGTTCCCCCTTACAGCGCTTCCGGACCGGACTCGCCGGTGCGGATGCGAACAACCTGTTCAAGATCGAACACGAAGATCTTGCCGTCACCGATCTTGCCCGTGCCTGCCGCCCTGGAAATGGCTTCGATGGCGCGATCGAGCAGATCGTCCTGAATGCCGATTTCCAGTTTGATCTTGGGCAGGAAATCCACAACGTACTCCGCGCCGCGATAGAGTTCAGTGTGGCCCTTCTGCCGCCCGAAACCCTTCACCTCGGTGACGGTCAAGCCTGACACGCCCATGGCGGACAGGGCTTCGCGTACTTCATCGAGTTTGAAGGGCTTGATGATTGCCGTAACAAATTTCATGTTGCCTCCGGTTTTATTTGCGCGGGGCAGGAGCACCTACCACGCACATGAAAAAAATCACTCAAAAAGTGAATACCTTGGTAATCCAGGCCGAGGCGCGGCCTTTGCCAAGATATTCATTATTGACATCGGTCCATACGGCCTTCTTCGCATCGGTATCGGTATAGGCCACCCCAAAAGTCACGCCTTCAAGTTTGTCGCTCAGTTTGCTCATGTCATAAGCCAAGCTGATTTTCCAGTCGTTGTAATCTGCCGGACCATTGTTTTCAAAATTGAACGAACCCCAATGTGCGCCTGCTGTAAGGCCGGTTTCGCCAATGGGAACACTGGCGGCAATATCCAGGTAGCCAGAACCATCGGCATTGGCAAAACCAAAGGAGCCATCGCTCACGGTGTGTGAATACTTGACCGTGAACCATTTCCAACCCAGCAAGGCATAGAGTTCAGTGGTATTGGCATTGACGGCCCCATTGCGATCACCGGGGTAGTAATACTGAATTGCACCAACGTCATAGGAAATGCCGGTTTTACCGATGCTGTTGCGATAACCGCCGTAAAAATCCAATTCAATCTTGCCTGAATCGTATCCCTGATAATCCTTGATCCAGCCAACATTTGAAGCCCAAGCGCCAAGGTAAAATCCGCTGCTGTGACTGTAGTCCACCCCGCCCTGAATCGCCGGGTCGTGGCCAGTCTGCGAAATACCCCGGAAAAGATAATCCGAAGCCACGCCAATATTCGCGCTAACTGTGTGCGGGCTTTCTTCCGCTGCGTGAACAGCCATCGGTACGCCTAACGTCGCCACCAAAATAAATGAAAGCTTTTTCATGGGGAATCCTTGATATTGGAGTAAATGCAACATTGCATGGTTGTTACAGCACAGCCCGTGCCAAATCATTTACCATATATTAATCAATATGTTGCGTTCATCGATCAGAAGAACAACCCCCGCAATGCACTTTTATGGGGCCACCCATCAACCCAAGCGCACCGTGAAAGTGCGGACTGCCCCTCAGCGAAAAAACGCCCGGGCTTTGTTAAACTTGGTCCGAACTGATTGGAGCAAACCATGAAACCTGCGACACCTTTTCTGGATGACATTGCCAACAAACTCGGAGAGGTTTTTCGTCAATCTCCCGCGCGTGATCTGGAACAGAATCTCAAGGCCGGATTGACTGGCTGGCTTTCCAGACTGGATCTCGTCACCCGCGAAGAGTTCGATGTGCAGGCCCAAGTGCTGGCGCGGACTCGCGAAAAACTCACCCAGCTTGAATCACGTTTGAAGGAACTGGAATCCCGCAACCAGACTGCACAAGATTAATTGGCTAATACCCTGGAAACAGCAGTTGACCGCTCATTAGCCCTCGGAACAGCGTTTGAACATTGAGATTTTTCTCTTCGATAATCTTCACCATTCGGTAAGCGCGCTACGCACCCGATTGCACGGTTTTCAGGCTACCTGGCCGCGTTGCTCTTCGTTGCAGGGAGCGGCCATGCGCCTCATCGCGCCTTGCCAGACAACCTGAAAACCGCACACTCGAATGCGTCCAACTGCCGTCTCCAGGGTTACCGTTCTCATCAGCCGCGCGCTGGATGGCTTGAATGCGCCAGTTGTTCATGTCGAGGCGCATCTGGCCAATGGTTTGCCATCGTTCACGCTGGTGGGTTTGCCGGAAACCGAAGTCAAGGAGGCGCGCGACCGGGTGCGCGCGGCGATACAGAATACCGGTTACGAATTTCCCGCGCGGCGCATCACCGTCAACCTCGCGCCCGCCGATTTGCCCAAGGAATCCGGACGCTTTGATTTACCCATTGCGCTGGCCATTCTGGCCGCATCCGGGCAACTTCCCGCAGAAACACTGAATCAATACGAATATGCCGGCGAGCTGGCGCTGACCGGCGAGCTTCGCCCCATTCGCGGTTCGCTGGCCATGACCCTGGCCGCAAGAAACAGC
>CAZVBY010000022.1:0-6370 GCA_964625895.1 uncultured Thiobacillus sp. | reverse complement strand
AAAGCTTCCGCCGAATCAAGCAATGCGGTTCGCGATCGCGTCAGCCGCGCACGCGAAAGGCAAATCGCCCGGCAGGGCAAGCCCAACGCCACATTGGGCCCGAGAGAAATCGATGCGCTGTGCGAACTGGATGAAGCCGGGACCACGCTGATCAAGCAGGCCATTGCGCGCCTCAACCTCTCCGCCCGCGCCTATCACCGCATCCTGAAACTGGCGCTGACGCTGGCGGATCTGGCGGGCGATGCACGCATCCAGTCCAGACACATCGCCGAGGCCATCCAGTACCGGCGCGCTTTTTCCGGGACCTGAACGTGTCTGACAGCCATCACGCTCTGGAAGGCTGGGCCGAGGAAAAAAGCTCGGCCTATCTATACCGTGCCGTGGCCAAGGCAGAAACCGGCACACCCCGCCAAGCCCTGTTTGAAGAACTGGCCAACGCCGCCGAGTCGCAGGCGGAAATCTGGGCTGAAGTGCTCGCCAAACAAGGCCAGGCCGTCCCCGCCGCGTTTCACCCCTCGATGCGCGCCCGTCTGGTGGCTGGTCTGACTCGTTATGTCCATCCGCGCACCCTGCGGCCCGTGCTGGCGGCAATGAAGGTGCGCGGCATGTCGCTCTATACCTCTGCGCTGCCGCACACCATGCCGGTGCGGCGCGAGGATATCGGCCGCCGTCACCAGACATCCGGTTCGGGCAACGCACTGCGCGCGGCCGTATTCGGCATCAACGACGGGCTGGTCTCCAACGCCGCGTTGATCCTTGGCGTAGCGGGCGCCACGGCGGATCAAGGGGTCATTCTGCTCACCGGTTCGGCGGGACTGCTGGCCGGCGCACTGTCGATGGCGGCGGGCGAATACGTCTCGGTGCGCTCGCAGCGTGAAATGTTCGAATATCAGATCGGACTGGAACGCGAGGAACTGGAACAGTACCCGCAGGAAGAAGCCGCCGAGCTGGCGCTGATTTACGCCGCCAAGGGCATTCCCAAGACCGAAGCGGAAAACCTGGCCAACCGGCTGCTGCAAGACCCGAAGCGCGCGCTGGACACGCTGGCGCGGGAAGAACTGGGCTTGAATCCGGACGAACTCGGCTCGCCCTGGCAGGCAGCGGGCGCTTCCTTCCTGGCTTTTTCTACTGGCGCATTGATCCCGCTTGCGCCTTACGCACTCAAACTTGGCAACCAGCCCCTGATGTTGAGCATTGTCCTGACCGCCGCTTCGCTGTTTGGCGTGGGCGCCTTGCTCAGCCTGTTCACTGGCCGGAAAGCCATGCAAGGCGGGTTGCGCATGTTGCTGATCGGCGGACTGGCGGGTGCTGCCACCTATTTCATCGGCAAGGCGCTGGGTGTCGGCCTTGGCTAGCCAATCCCAAGACAAAAAATCAACAAACAAAAACCCCGCCGTACAGGCGGGGTTTGAAAGACTGCTCTGCAGAAATAATCAGGCCATCGCTTGCTTGAGCGGGTTGCGCTTGCTGAAGCGGCTCAGGCCAAACAGCCCGGCGCTCATCAACAGCAGCGTTGCGGGTTCCGGAACGCGGCCACCGCCACCACCACCGCCACACCCTGCCGGGATGGTGCCGGTTGTCGGACATTTGTTGCCGATCACGCTGTCCAGTTTGAAGTAATCATCGCCGAAATCCAGGCCGGCCACCGAACTGGTGCCGTTAAACGCACCGATCAGCCAGTGGCTGGAATACACGCTGTTGGCAAAGTTATAGGTGCCCGCGCCATCCGCGTTGTAATGGCCGATCAACTGCCAGCCATTGGAAGTCAGATTGCTGAAGGTCAGCCCAAGCACGCTGGGGCTGGTGCTGGCGCCGGTGTAGGCATACACGCTGAAATCGGCATCGCCGTTGGTCCAGCCGAAATACGCCGAAGTCAGGTTGACCTTGTCGGCGGCCGTGATGCCGGAAACGCCGTCAGAAAAACCAATCATCAGCGTCTCGATGGGGCCATTGTTGTCGATGGCGTGCTGCGGGCTGGTGGTCGTTTCCCCAGAAGTGGTAATGCCAAGACCACCGCCATAGTAGGCCGTGGTTGCGCCGATTGTCGCGGTGGTGTTGTTGGTTGCGGAAAACGCGCTGGCGGTGGCAGACAGGCCAACCGCGCTCGCGGCCCCGGTGCTGCTATATGTCCAGGTCGCTGCCTGAGCGGCTGAAACACTCAATGCCATCCCTGCCGCAACGGCCCAGCCCAATTTCTTGATTGTCATCATTTGGCTCCTTGAAGTTGGTTTGTTTGTCATTTTTCTTTTTGACATGGCCAGTAAAGCAAACTGGATGCCAACCAAGCACGTCAAAAATTACCTATAAAAAACATACAGATACAATGCCCATGAAATTCCCCAGCCGTCCGGGTTGTAAAAAAACCCGACTAAACCTCATTGCTCCGATACGATTTGCCAGCCCGCCGGGCGCATTTCCCAAACCAGTGTCTTGCTGGTCGTCTCGTTCAACCTGTCGGAGGCATAGTGCTGGGTAAAACGGGTTTTTGCCTTGTTGGAACCTAAAGGTTCCACAGCAGGATTTTTCACCTTGACCTGGATAGATCTTGCCACCGCAAGCCGCTCGCGTCGTTGCGACTGCCATTCGGTCAGGCTCAAGCCATTTGAGGGTTTGAAATCCGGGCTGTAAAACGCAAGATACGCCGCCACATCACGGCGCGACCACGCATCCGCCCAGGCCGTCACGCGTTGCTTCAGCACGGTCTCCAAAGAGGCCGCAGGAGTACCTGCACTGGAACGGTTGTCCGTCTTGGAGACAGATGCCGATACGGGCACCATCGCCAGCACTTGCGGCCCGCGCGGAACCGCGGACGTGCCGGCCGCGACTGGAACGGACGCTGCAATCGGCGCATGTGAAGCAGCAGCGGGGTTGGCAACGGCAACTTTGCCGCTTAGCGCCTGCTCAAGGTGCTGCTTGATCACCGGGTCATCCGGCGCACGCAAGGCGGCTTCCCGTAGATAGCGCAAGCCTTTTTCCCGTTGGCCTTGCGTGACCAGCACCCAGCCAAGGGTATCGTTGACCTGCGGGACATTGGGCGCGAGCGCGCGCGCCTGCTCCGCGTGGGTGAGCGCGCCAGGATCGCGCAGTTCCAGCAGGACATTGGCCAGGTTGTTATGCGCGCGGGCATCCTTGCCATCCACCGCTATCAGCCCTTGATAAACCTGTTTCGCGCGCGGCCAGTCGCGCAACGCCATGTAGGCCTCGCCCAGCGCGTGTCTCGCCACACCATCGCGGGGGTGCGCGGTCACCCATTCGGTCATCAGCCTGGCTGCGCCATTGGCATCGCCGGAACGCATCATGGCGTCGTACAACTTCATCAGGCTGAGTGCGGATTTCTGTCGGGCATGGGCGGCACGGAAAGCATTGACCGCATCTGCATAGCGGCGCTGGGACATGCGTACATCACCCAACAGGGATTGAGCCTCGGCATTGTTGCCGCCTCCGGCCAGCAGCTCGTTCACCTTTCTTTCCGCGTTGGCAAGATCGCCTTTTTGCAGATCCACCTGCACCTTAAGATTGAGCGCGGGAGCGTAGCCGGGGGTATTGAGCAAGGCCTTTTCCAGACTGTAACCCGCCGACTCGCGGTCACCGCTTTGCAGTTGCAGGGCGGCGATACGTGTGAGCCAGGGAGCGTCGAACGCAGCCAGTTGGCTCATGCTGCGCAAGCTCGATTTGGCGGCATCCGCATTGCCGGTGGCAAGTTGCGCACGGCTTAATGTCATCAGCGCGGTCAGCGAATTGGGGACTGCGGCCTGGGCGTCCTTGGCCGCCTCCAGCGCTTTTTGCGGATTGTTCTGGCGCAAATGCAAATCGCTCAACGCAAGCAATGGACGCAAATCACGCGGCCCCGCCGCACGCGCCTTGTCGAGCCAGCGCAAGGCTTCACCGCCACGCCCCGCACGCTCCTCCAGCGCCGCCAGTTCCATCATGGCTTGCACATTTGACGGTTGTTTGCCCAGTATGTGCCGATACCGCTCGCGCGCTGCATCTGGTTTGCCCTCGGCCTCATCCAACTTGCCCAGATTGAGGCTCGATGGATGAAAACCGGGTTCCACGCCAAGTGCGGCGTTGAAAGCCGCCCGTGCGCCAGCGCGGTCGTTGTCATTCAGGCGGGCGATGCCCAACAGATTATGCAAGCCGGGGCTGCCAGGATTGCGCTTGAGCATGTCCTGCACTATGGCAATCGCCTGTTTCGGTTCTCCTCGCTTCAAGTGTTGCATGGCGAGCGCGGCCCCCGCCTGAGAGCGCACCGGATCCTGCTTGTACGCGCGCGCAAGGGCATTGAAGCCCGCTTCCTCTCGGCCGCTGCCAATCAGGCTCATTCCCAGTCCGGTCTGAATATCCGGCGTATCCTGGGCACTGGCCGCCTGTTCCATCAACTGGGCCGCCTTGGCATGGTTGCCCTTGCCCATGTGCGCCGCGCCCAGCATGGCCATCACCCGGGCGTCTTCCGGAAATGCGCGGTGCGCCAACTCCAGCATGGCAATCGCCGGGCCGTACTGGCGTTCGGAGAGATAAATCGCACCCAGAACCTTGCGCGCACCGGCCTCACGCGGACGCATCTTGATGTAATTGCCCAGGAAGGTCTTGGCGCGTTCGAACTGATTCAGGCCGAAATGCGACAGCCCCCCTAGCAATTGCAATTGCGGACGGCTGGACAAAAATTCAGGCGACATCGCATCCAGAATCGCCGCCACTTCGGCCAGCGATTCCCGGGCTTTGGGTTGATCGCCCTTGCGACTGAAATAGACAGAACGCAAATAGGCGGCGCGCGCATCGAAAGGGTGATTTTTCTTTAGATACTCCAGATCGGCCCAGGCTTCTGCGTCCCGTTTGAGATCAAGCAGCAAACCGGCGCGGGCGACGCGCGCCTCGAGGTATTCCGGCTTGGCGGCAAGGGCACGTCCATAATCACGCAATGCGCCCGCGGCATCCCCCGTGGCATGCGCAATGGAAGCCTGCATGTTCAGCGCATCGGCGTCATTGGGCGCCATGCGAATGGCTTGGGCCGCCGCATTACGCGCCTCGTCGACGCGGCCGACATTCAGATAAATCCTGGCCTGAACAGCCAGGGCTCTGGCCGCACCCCCGGCTATCTGCTGCGCTTGTCGTGCGCTGGTCAGCGCCGCATCGATCTGGCTCAACTCAAGTTGAGCGCGCGCCCGATACAGCAACACTTCCAGTCTGGCGTCCGGCTCCAGGCCATCGGCTCCGAAGCGTTCCAGCAGCAGCTTGTATTTCCCCTGGTCATAAAAAGCCTGGACGTAGTGCGTGACGATCTGCCCGCGTGCAATCCCCAGCTTCTCGGCATCCTGAAACACACGCTCGGCCGCGGCCGGTTCGCCCTTGCGCAAGTGCGCCTGCCCAAGCAACATCAAGGCGGGCAGCATTTTCGGATCCTGCTGCAGCGCGTTTTTCAACTGGATGATCGTTCCAGCATCGTCTTTGCGCTGAAAGCGCACCAACGCGTCCTCGTAATAGCGCGACGCCAATTCGGCCTTGTCTGCGGCATCAGCAGACATCGGCATCGACACTGCCAGCAACAAGGCCAACGGCAAATATCTGAGCATGTTTTTTATCTTCGGATATGACTGACAGATGGATGACTGCAAGAGTCATACCATCACCTTTGTAGGAAGCATGATAATGAAAACCCTGTAGCGCGGCCAGTTATCATGCCCAAGCAAAGCTGATTTATTCGCTCGCGCGAAACATCAACAAAAGCGTCATTGAGTGGCGAACCGCTTTGCTGCTTGCCAGGAAAACACCGTATAAATTCAGTGTTGCCCTGATTGCCCTTCAGGGGATCAAGTTTGTTCCCAGGGCAAGCCTTCGAACCGCCAGCCGTTGACCATGCTGCGGCGGCGTTGGTTATCCAGATCCCCCTCGAAGCCATGCAGGATGTTGTAGACCTCGGGAAAGCCGTTTTTCTCAAGATATTCGCCGGCAATTCTGGAACGGTTGCCAGAACGGCAAATCAGCACCACCGGACGATTGACACTGGAGGCTTTGCGCGCATGACCCAGAAAATCCGGATTAATGTCGAAATATTCACCATCCTGCCAGGGAATCAACAAGCAGTCTTTCGGATGGCCGACAAACAGATATTCCATTTCCGACCGAACGTCGATCAGGACAGCGTTGGGATTGTCCTGGAGAAACGCAAAAGCTTCCTGGGGGGCGAGATGTTTCATGGTTTCCGGTTCAATTTGCCTGAGACTTTATAATAGGCATCTTTGCCCGATTTTCCACACCATGTCCCGCCCTGACCAGCTTTACGACGCCATTGCCCGCCGCATCCTGATTCTGGACGGTGCCATGGGCACCATGATTCAGGGCTACAACCTGGAGGATGCGGACTATCGCGGCG